>JBNIDO010000068.1:0-15479 GCA_050108095.1 Bathyarchaeia archaeon | reverse complement strand
GTTGAGCCAACAGATTACACCCCAGTGTTAATCAAAATCTTTGTTGTTTGTGTGTTCCTTGTTTTTCTCTATGTTTCTTGAAAGCCATATAAACTTTATTCTTTTCAAGGGTGAATTTTAAGTTGTGTTTGCAACTGCATTTTTAGCTCTTCTGCGCAGCAAAACCTCGACCAATGCAAAGAGTATGATTCCTACAAGTACTACTATGACTGTTATTAGGGTGCTTGCTGAGATTAGCATTCCTCCAAGCGAGACATACTTGTCGATTTTTACTTGAACGGTAGCGGGGTGGTTAACGCTAAAAGTCATGGATTGCGAGGCATCGGGGTTTCCTGGAGCTTGAGCGATTATTTGCATGTTCCCGCCGATGATGTTGTTGAAGGTTGCTACTCCGTTGCCTCCTGTAGTAGCGGAAGTCGCTGTGGGTCCGTTGAGGGTTACTCTGACGTTGGGTACGGGTGAACCAAATAAGTCTACAACTGACACGGTTAACTGGATGCCGTAGAGGGTGCATTGAATCTGTTTTTGGGTGTTAGTGAAAACTTCCACGTTGGTTTCGTTTATCAATGCGTTTCCCTCGTAAACGCGAATGCGGTAAACACCAAAGGTTACCGGGGTTAATACGGTGCCTGAGTTGTCGGTTGTTGAAGAATAGAAAAGTCCGTTTGAGAGCTCAACTAACTCGACGCGTGCGTTGGGGATTGCTTCGTGGTTGTACCCCGTGATGCCCAATGTTAGGTTTTCGCTTGGGCAAATAATTGTGACTTGGGGGTGGGCAACGTTTTGCAGGTTGCTAAAGGTGTTGTTGTAGGGGTTGAAGATTTGTCCATGGACTGACGCATCAACTTTGTAGGTGGCACCTGCTAGGGTTGAAGCTAAAACGTAGGTGCCTGAGGCATCTGTTTGCCCATACGAGTTGCCGCTTTTGGATACGCTGCCGCTTTGATAGTTGAAGTTTATGTTTAAGTCGACAAAGGGCATGCCTATGCCGTCAGCGTTTTTGACGGAGATTGTTGTGTCGGTTAATTGGCAGGTGAGCGTGAAGGTTCCATCGCCGGTAACAGTTATATTTGCTGTCCCCACGACTACACTGTTCACTAAGCCAGTTAAACCGTAGGCGCCTTTTTCAAGTTTAAATGAGGCTAATCCATTTTCATCCGAGATTGCAGTGGTTATTGTGCCGCTTGAGTCTTCTGAAGCTTGAACAGTAACGTCTGGGACTGCTTGACCTGACAGATTGTTCACTTCAACGTCCACGGCGTATCCTTCAACCGTAAAGGTCTGCTGGTCCTGCACTGCTTTCTGGGTGCCTTCAGGAGTTATCTTTACAGTACAGTCACCTATCGGGGCGTCATCTGAAACTACCCAATTTGTGCTGATTACGCCGTCTGCTGATGCAGTGACTTGTTTGGTGCCAAGGGTTGTGCTGTCGCTTGTGAAGGTTATGGATGCGGCTTGGTTTGGTTGGTAGCCTATCGCGTGGATTGTTACAGTTTGTCCTCTATGGTAGGAGGTAGAGTCTAATATGTTAACATAGAACTGACTCTTAGCTAGCGTATTGTTGAATTTCAACGAATAAGTGCCAGCGTACTCGGTTGAACCGCCCGAGGGTGAGAAATTGTCACTTGGAAAAGTCACTTGTCCGCTTGCTGTTCCCTTAAGGGCAGGAACGCCCAAATCAACGACGGCGGTGTAGGTGGCGCCGCTTGGAGAAGTCACCGCTATGTTTGCGGCATAGTCAAGACCCGGTTGACCTCCGGTCACGGCTGCGTTGATTGTGATGCTGCCTCCTTCCTGCACTGACGACTGTGCTGCGGCTATTGTGTAGCCTATTGAAACCACGAATTGATTGCCCGTTGAGTTAATGTTTTGAGTGACATCTCGGAGTTTAAGTACATATGACCCTGCCGCCGTTTCGGGAACGGTGAAGTTGGCGTTGACATAGTAGCCGTCGGATTTTCCGCTTGCAACGACGTTCTTTCCAAAGATAACTTGGTACGAGGAGTTGGAGCTGGGAATGGTGCCTTGAACAGTCACCGTAGACCCAGCTGGTGCGCTACCTGAAGGGGGGGTTACCGTGTCAATGCTAACAGTCGAGCTACTTTGCGGTGTGCCCATGGGGGCTAGGGCGGAGGCAAAAGCTACAATGAAGAGGACTGTGACTGCGGCAAGTTTCTTGTCCAACTTTGGTCTCTCCCATACTAAGTAGCCATCAAGCTCAATATTGATGTTTAGGCGAAGGGGGGATTTTAAACCTTTACCCTAATGGCTCACTCTAGCACTTAGCGCCTAACACTACAGCTTCAATAAACAGTACAATCAGAAAAGCCTCTATGGCATAGGGATTTTTAAAAGACAAGCTTTTCTTAATCATACAAAAACTTCGGTGCACACTCTTGGAAAACCCCGCCTCAACATCGCTTCTAACTTCCCTAAAAAAGCAAAAATACCATCTCGTCGGCTCACATTCAGCGGTGAAGAGGTGCAAGTGGCTCTACGAATCCATAGTCAACAACAGGCCATGCTATAAACAGAAGTTTTACGGCATCCAAAGCCACCGATGCATCCAGATGACGCCGTCACTGTACTATTGTACGCAACAGTGCCTGTTCTGTTGGCGAGCACAGAGCGGCGACATGCAACACCGTTGGGATGAGATGCGTAACCCCAACAAGGACACGCCAGAAGAAATAGTGGAAGGCTGCTTTAAGGCACAGGAGCGAATCATCTCAGGCTACAAAGGCAATGAGAAAACTGATTGGCGGAAGTTCCAAGAGGCAATGCGTCCCAAACAGGTCGCCATAAGCCTCACGGGCGAGCCAACTCTCTATGAACCGCTGGGCGACTTAATCAGCCTCTTCCACCAGAAGGACTTAACCACTTTTCTTGTAACCAACGGCAATCTCCCCCAAAAACTCTCTAAACTAAGCCAAGAACCCACCCAACTCTACGTTTCCCTCTGCGCTCCAAACGAGGAAGTCTACAACAGAGTCTGCCGTCCCCAGTTCCCCAAAGCATGGGTAAACCTTAACGAAACTTTGGGTTTGCTTCGCAGTTTCCGTTGCCCCACCGTCGTCCGCATGACTATGGTTAAAGACCACAACATGACCGCGGTCGAGGGCTATGCCAGGATGGTGGAGAAGGCTCAGCCCACCTACATCGAAGCCAAAGCCTACATGCATATTGGCTTCTCGAGTTTACGTTTGGGCTTTGACCGCATGCCCATGCACGCCGAGGTTAGGGCGTTTGCTGCTCAGTTGGCTGAGGCGACAGGCTACAAAATCATCAATGAGGCACCTGAGAGCCGTGTGGTGCTTCTTAGCAAGCTAGATAAGCCTATTCAGGTCGGCAAAACATAAACCGACAGCGTATTTGGAGCCTAACATCAACCAAAAAGGTGCTTGCTTGGATAAACTTAAATACTTAATTTTAGCCCTAAATTATTTTAATAACTACCAATCAAGCGGTATGTAGCTATGGTAAGTGAGGGACGAGGAAGACTCTTTAAAAGAAAAGACGGTAAATACCTGGTTTATCTGCCCAAGGACCTAGCGGAAGACAGCATGTTTCCCTTTAAAGGCTCAGACACCATCTTCGTCAAAGTAAGCTTCGCGTTGGGCGACGGCAAGCTCTTAGTCGAGAAATGGGCAGAAGCTTAGCTTTTAAGTAACTAAATAAACCACCCCCAACAATTCTATTGTGGTGCCCTTTTGTCAACCCTAGAAAAAGTTATACAACAAGTCAAAGACGACCTTATGGCTAAAAACAAAATCCGAGAAGACACCCATGAAAGCATGCGCAAAGCCACCAGCCTATCCAAACAATCCATCCTACTCCTTCACCAAAAACGCCTCGACGACGCACAGAAAATGCTCTCGGAAGCAAAAAAAATAATCTCCAAACTGCAAAAACTCGCCGAAGAATGCCCAGAAATCGTCTACGGAGGAATGTTTAGCGCTGCCTTGCAGGAGTACTCAGAAGCCAACATCATACTGACGCTAGTTAGCGAGGGGCGATTTGTCACTCCACAAGAAATTAATGTGCCCTCGGTAGATTACGTGCTTGGATTGGCAGATGTCATCGGCGAATACAGGCGACTGGCGCTCGATTATTTGCGTGAGGGCGAAGTAGAGAAGGGTGTGGAGTGCCTAGAAGTTATGGATCAAATCTTCATCCAACTCTTGGCGCTAGACGAAGCCTATATGCTTGTTTCTGGGTTACGCCACAAATCTGACATTGCACGGCGCATAATCGAAACTACCCGCGGCGACATCACCGTGGAGGTACGTCGCAAATCACTGGAGGATTACCTAAAACAATTCCAGCCGCCCAAACCCAGAGGCACCCGCAAAACAACGAAGGGTAAAGCGTGATTGCCCAAGCTTTCCGCTAATTTTTCAGTAAAAAAAGCACACAGCACGCAACTGCGCCTGTCCAAACTCGTCATCCGCCAAGACAAGCTGCCCAAAGAAATCCGCTCGGTGGGCGGGGTGGATGTTTCTTACGTAGGCGACTTAGGCGTGGGCTCAGTTACAGTGGTTGATTATGCTTCTCTGGAACTCTTGGAGTCTAGGGTTGCAACCTGCCGTGTTAGGATGCCCTATGTGCCTACATTGCTGTCGTTTCGGGAGCTTCCGCCGGCTATAGCGGCGATTACGCAGTTGTGGAGGCAGCCTGATGTGTTTTTGGTCGATGCTCAGGGCTGGGCGCATCCCTACCGATGCGGCTTTGCCAGTCATCTGGGATTAGCTATCAAAAGACCGACTGTTGGGGCAGCTAAAAGCAGACTCATCGGCGAACCCACCCAAGCCAATGGCAGAACGGTGCTGATGGATAAGGGCGAGGTCATCGGCGAAGCGGTCACCACAAGACAGGGTTGCAAACCCGTCTACGTTAGCGTGGGCCATATGGTTTCGCTGGAGACCTCCGTGCAGTTAGTGAGGCACTGCAGCAAAACCCGCATCCCCGAGCCGCTCCGTTTAGCGCATAACTTAGCTACCAAAACGCGTCTTGAACTAGCCGGGAAGGCAAAGTAAATATCCCCAAAAGCAGTAACTACGCTTAAACGTGAAGCAGGATGGCAGAAGAAAACAAGCAGCCAGAAGAAATAACCTTTGACTACTTTTCGAAGCTTGACTTGCGAGTCGGCAAAATCATTGAAGCAACGGCGGTTCCTGAAAGCAAGAAACTCCTCCAAATCCAAGTAGATTTCGGAACTGAGAAACGCCAGTGCATCGCAGGCTTACTCAAATACTACCAGCCCGAAGAGTTGGTGGGCAAAAAATGCGTCTTCCTCCTCAACCTGCAGCGGCGTATGCTTGCGGGGCTCGAGTCTCAGGCTATGATACTCGCCGCTGAGGATGCTGTGGGTAACGTATCAGTTTTGCAGCCGGAGAAAGACATAGCGGAAGGCAGCAAAATCGGCTAACGGACGAAATACGCAAAGCGCTGCTTGCATAAAGCGCCACAACCAGCCTGCAACGCCTAAGAGACGCAGAACCCAAAAAGCAGCTGCTGCCATAAGCCGCTGGTTGTTGTTGTGTATAGGGCGTTTTCTGCAACAACTACTAAAGAAAAACAGCCTAAATCTAATCGTGCCCTTATAGAAAAGTTAAATTAATCATGTCAGAGGATATTGTACTTAATTGTTTGTGGAAGGTTACATTTAATGGCAGCTAACGAAGAAGCAGTTATGTGGGTTGAAAAGTACCGCCCCAAAACCCTTGACGAAGTCGTAGGCTTAAAAGACATAGTTGATAGCCTCAAAGCATTCATGAAAAACCCCAAAACCATGCCCCACCTCATGTTCGCAGGCGTGCCGGGCACAGGAAAAACCACCCTCGCACTCGTCATCGCCCACACCCTCTACGGCGACAACTGGCGCAGCTTCACCCTAGAACTAAACGCCTCCGACGAGAGAGGCATCGACACCGTCCGCGACCGCATCAAAGACTTCAGCCGATACAGCCGCGGAGCCTTCGGCGATACACCCTTTTCACTTATCATCCTTGACGAATGCGACCAGATGACCGGCCCAGCGCAGACCGCATTGCGCCGCATCATGGAAGTCGGCAGCCGCACATCGAGGTTCATACTCATCTGCAACCAAAGCAGCAAAATCATCGAGCCCATTCAAAGCCGATGTGCCATATTCCGTTTCTCACGTCTTGACCGCCAAGCCATGAAGGAGCACCTCATCTGCGTTGCCCAAAAGGAGCATGTAACGCTTCTGCCTGAAGCAGCCGAACGTATCGTGGACTACTCTGAGGGCGACCTGCGGCACGCTATCAACGCGTTGCAAACCGCCTCAGCCTACAAGGAAGGCTATGTGGACGAAAAAACCGTGTCTTTGGTCATCGGCGAAGCCAGCCCCATGCAAGTCCAAAAAATGATTCGCAAAGCACTCTACGGCGACTTCATGGAAGCACGCAAAACCATGTACGACATCATGGGCTCCTTCGGGTTCTCAGGCACAGAAATCATCCGCCAGATACAACGGGAAATCTTCAAGATGTCAGATTTGACGCCTGAACAAAAAGCCGAGCTCTCAGGAGTAATCGGCGAATACGATTTCCGCTTAACCGAGGGTGCAAACAGTGACATCCAACTCAGTGCGCTTCTCGCTCAGTTTGCCAAGTTTGGAAAGGGTATTGAGGACAACTATGCAGCGCAGTGACCTGCTCTGGGTTGAAAAGTATCGCCCACAAAAAATCGAAGACGTAACAGGCAACGACGAAGCTAAAGCCCTGTTTTTGGAGTGGCTCAAAAACAAGCGGCACACCAAAAAAGCAGTGTTGCTCTATGGACCTGCAGGCGTGGGCAAGACGACGCTGGTTCTGGCGGCTGCCAAAGAGTTAGGTTTCACGGTTATCGAGATGAACGCCAGCGATACACGCAACGAGAAAGCAATCAACGCCATCGCCAAACCAGCCACATCCTACAAGGCACTGGACAACTTTTCAGGATCCGCTAAGACAGGTGGCAACGTCTTGTTCCTCGACGAAGTCGACGGTATCGCAGGCAACGAAGACCGCGGCGGAGTCAGCGCCATCATAAAAATCGTTGAAGACTCATTGGTGCCGGTGATTATGGCGGCAAACGACCCCGACATCCAGAAGTTGAGGCCCCTCAAGAAAGTCTGTTTGCTGGTTAGGTTCCAACAAGTCCGCATCCCACTCATTATAGCTTTGCTACAGAAAATCTGTCTACTCGAGCATGTTAAAGCCGAGTTTGAGGCGCTCGAACGCATTGCCCAGAACAGCAAAGGCGATGTCCGCTCAGCCGTAAACGACCTCCAGAGCTTAAGTGAAGAAAACCACAGCTTGACGTTGCAGGATACTATGATGCTTAGCAGTCGCAACAAGGACATAAGCATGGACGACACTCTACGCGGTTACTTCGCGGTTGAATCCATTGCCCAAGCTTCAAGCTTGCTAAGCTACTCTGGCGTGGACTACGACGACTTCTTGCTTTCCGTCAGCGATAACTTGCCCAAACGCTACACCGATATGGTAGAGCTTGCCCAAGCTTACGAGTACGTGTCGCAGGCTGATCTCTTTAGGGGCAGAATCGGCACTGAAAACTGGCATCTACTCAAATACTTCTTCAACGCCTTAGCCGAAGCCGCAGCCGTCAACCCCAAATCCTACAAACCCTTCACCTTCATCACGCCGCCCATACGCATCATCACCTTGTTCTGGACAAAAGGCAAACGCAACACGTTAGATGCCATATGCGGTAAAATAGGCGCCAAATGCCACGTATCCCACGAAATCGCCAAAGAAAGCTACGTGCCCTACATAAAGTTGATGCTGCAGAAGAAACGCAGCAACCCCTTAGCGGCGTGGTTCGAGTTTACGCCTGAAGAAGTTGATTTCTTAGTTAAAATGGGCAGGTTCTGATGTTATGACGATTGTTTTAAATGGCAAAGGCTTCAAACTTCCACGGCTCGAAAAAGAAAAATTCGTCAACCTGATGCATCTGGGTTTAGAGTACAGCCGAGACACCGGATTATTTTCAATCCAAAGCTACAATAACATTGAGAAAGTCATCGAAAACGTAAGCGACATTCTAGGCGACGAAGTGGTCTTCCAGCAGACCTGCATCCGCTGTGGCAGAAGCTTCGGCTGCAAAGAATGCAGCTACATCGAACTGTGCACCACAAAGAATTTGCCGTTTAGCTGCGTGTGCCCCCAGTGTCTGCGTGACCGCAAAAACTTTGAAGAGTATCTTACAAGGTTCTGACTGGCTACCTCTTGAATTCAGACCGATAGTAGTATTCTGCTTGTGGTTTGCTCCTCAACCAGCTTGCACTGACCAGCATACGCTGACGGTCAAAATGGACATTGTAGCCAAGTCCGCTGGAAGATGATGAGTAAGGGCGCTTCTCTCTTCTTCTTACTAGAAAAACAAAAAACCAACAGCTAGAATCTGTATAGCAACATCTTTTATGGCATTAACCAGCCGACAATCACAAGGGTAGCTCCTAATGCGCCCAAGCCAAAGGGAAGATTGCCCGTTAAATTTCCCTTAATCGTCAAAAGCTTAAAGGCGAGGTGGCCTCGTCGTTCCTCAAAAATCATGTACCCTCCAACTAGAACACCCAACGCAAATACAATAACCCCCGTTAACATCAAAGCCACATTAACCACTCTGCTTCACCGATTATTCGTTACCGCATGCAGATTTAACGCTTCCTCCTTCTAGTTGCCCTCGGGAGATGCCTTGTTTGCCGCATGGGCTTTAGTGCTTGTTTAACTCTTTTAGTAGCACTTGTGCTTCAGCTGGAAGTTTAGGCCTGCTTCTTCTGCCCACAGCCAAGAACACCAACCCAATAACGATAAGTGCTACCCCAAAAAACACTACACTAAGCACAGGAACAAGCCCAAACTGAATCGAAAACGTAAAAGCAATAATAGCGACACCAATCAAAATCATCGACAGGTTGCTTCTCGACGCCGTCTCGTGCAGAGCGAACTCTTTTTTGCCCTCATCAGTCACAACGTAGAATCCGCGTTGCTCCTCTATCATGCCTGCGCCGCTTAGGTAGTTCCAGTCGTAATGAAAGTGGCCATCAGACTTGTAGCCCAACGCTGTGCAAATGTTTGATTTTACTCCTGGTTCAGCTTTGATTCTGTTATTAGGCGCGGAATAGATGAAGTATAGTAGCTTGGTTCTCGGTGACTGGATGTCTGCGCTTATTCCACGGGCCTTTGACACTTATTTCACGTCTTCTGTTATGCGGCGAAGCTAAAGATAAATTAAACTATTGAGCGAAAACTGTTCTTCCATTCTTTTCAACGAAACCGCCTGTTTTCTGAGGGAAATGTAACGTTAAGAGGGGGACTCTAAATGTTAGGGCTATAACCAACCCTGCATACTATGCTGTTAAGAAGACCAAACCCAAGGGGAAAACATGAATGGGTACTAGTTTCCAATACGGCAAAAACTTGGCTGGCGAAGGCTCAATTCTGCTTATACTGGGATTAGCGCCCTACGTCGGCTGGGTATTGGGCATAATCGGTATAGTTCTGCTGCTTAGGGGCGCTAGGGAACTTGCAAACTACTATCAAGATAACGAAATCTACCAGAACTCTTGGACAGGGTTGAAATACTATGTAGTCGCTTTGATAGCGATTGCAGCAGCCAGTGTATTATTGATAATCGGTCTTGCATCTATCGGCGTCATTGCTGATATGGGCGGGTTTGGAGCCGTCGGTTTTGGAGTAGGTATAGGTGGGTTCATCGCTGGATTAGTCATAGCTTTTGTATTCTACTTACGTGCGGCTTCACATCTAAGAAAAGTCTTCCACACTCTTGCGCAGAAGTCTGGTGAACACTCTTTTGCCACTGCAGGTTCATTGCTATGGATAGGCTCACTGCTAACGATTGCGGGAGGGATTGGCTTAATCCTGATATTCATAGCCTGGATATACGCCACCATAGGCTTCTTTAGCATGCGCCCGCCATACCAGCAACAGCCCTGCAGCTATCCTCCACCGCCAGCCCCACCGGCAACCCAACAAGCAGAACAGTACTGCCCCTACTGCGGGTCACCCGTGTCACCAGATGTAGTCTACTGTCCACACTGCGGAAAACAACTCAGCTAAAAAACCAAACCCTTTTCCTTTATCCTTTTATTTGCTTGATAGTGTGAGAACAAGTTGCCTCACCGCTTCATCGTTGAGGCAGTATCTGACGTTGACGCCTACCTTCTCAGCGTTGACTAAACTGGCACCTTTGAGATGGTTCATCTGCCAAGACAGAGCCTGTGAAGATATCCCTATACTGCAAGCCAGATCCCTGTGGAGAACAAAATCGTTTCGAGCCAGCGTGGTTAAGATTTTAGCGGTAGTCTCATGGTGCATCAGTGAAGTGAGTTTGGCATCTGTCGCTTTGAATGCGGTATGCTCAAAGTATCTCTTATTTTGTCCATCCGCGAAACTATCGATCAAACCAGCATGCTCCAGCACACTTAGGTGGTACTGGACTACGCCCACTGATAAGCCTAAGCCGCTACATATGCCCCTGAAATGAACGCCGGGGTCGTCTTTTATGTAGTTGTATATTTGGAATCTTGTGGGTTGGTCCAATGGATTTGCTGTGTTGCCGTTTAAGCCTGCGCCGACTATGACGGGGACGACGGCTGATAGCTGCTCCATATGGCTGTTTTGGGTTGCAAAAGGCAGGTATGTGTCAGAGGTTGCAGACGCTGTTGTATAGCAGAGGGAAATAGCCAATAATGCAAGTAGGATGGTTAGAGCAACTTTTCGGTTCAACTGTTATCCTCAAAACGTTTGCCCTGCAACTATTTATCGTATTCTGTAAACCACTGTACTAAAAGTAAACCCCTGTACCAGAAAACCTAACTTTAAGCAAATACTATTTAAGTATATAGAGGGCGAATGAATGACTGAAACACAGGTGCAGACTAAAAAAAGAAGGAAACAAAAAATCTCCATGATAGAGCAGATTGAGGAAGAAACCGCCGTACAAAACGCCGCTGAAGTAACGCAGGCTCTTGAAGAACTCGAAAAGCAAGGCGTTCCATTAGACATTCAGGTTTGCCCTAAATGCAAAAGCCCCAAGGTTCGTCGGGCGAAAAGCACTGGTGGGGACATGTGGGCTCATCTTGGGATGTTACCGCCCAGTTACGTATGTCCCGATTGTGGTTGGCAAGAGCGCATAGTTTTGAAAGCCACTAATAAGCCGTTGACTGTGCGTGAAGTCGAGTTAATACGTGAAGCCATGGAAATCGAGAGCGAAGACTCGACTGATTAGCCTGTTCCCGTTATAGTAATGTTGTTGCTAAACGTTGTTATGCTTGTGTCTATAGATGCACTGACAGTTAGTGTTAAGGTCGCACTTATCACTTGATTTGGATTCAATGTTGTGCCGGTGCGGTCCCATGTTATCGTTATGTATTGTGAAGCCGTTGCGGGAGTCCATCCACTTGTTGACATGCTGAGGGTCTCTTGGATGTTGCCAGTGTTCTTTATGTAGCACGTATAGTTCGTTGAGGTTCCAGCTGTCAAATTACCCCAATCAATGGAGGTTAATGCTTGGGTTGCCTCGCTGTTCCTATAAACGCCCACATTAATGGTTGTTATTCTACCCGTGGACGGGACAGTTCTGGAAACCAAAAGCACCGCATAGGTTCCTGCTGCCATAATTATTAACGATAGAATAATGGCAGCCGCAATCGCTGTTTTTTTCCTCAGAATTAAGTCCTCCACTATGAGTTCGCCACTGCTTCTTTTAGCTGTTGGCAGCTATGTGAGCCACAAAAGCACACTCAAACATACACCAAAAAAACACGATTGTGACAGCATAATCGTGCAAACATAGCCTTATATGGAAAGTTATCTTCTAACCATTCAAACAAGTCCATGGTGCTTCTTCTAGAAAATCAACGTGGGACAAAATGAAAGACGCTGAAATACGAGCGACTTTAACTAAACTTATGAAAGAGGTTGAAGGTCTTAACGCTAAAGTTAGCCAAATGCCTCAGGTGCAAATTCAAGTTTCAACTCGCCTGTTGCCTACTCTTCTGGCGTTACAGAAGATAGAGTCAGGAACCGCCACGCAGGTTAGTTTGATAACTCACCGTTGTCGTGCGTTTGAGAGTAAAAATTTGAATGAGCTTCATCTTTTGGGTATACTTTCTAAGGAGATTAAGGGTCATGAGAGAATCTTTGAAGTGAAAGATCCGCTTTACCCCTAAAAAGTAGATGAAGGTAATTAGTTGTCCTTCCACTTCAGCCAAAAGAAAAATTAATCCACCACTACGCCTCCATCATATAGGTGAATAATATGCCTTTTGTAGAAGTAAAAGTATGGACAGGAATAACTCCTGAAAACAAGAAAAAAATCGTTGAAGGAATTACGAAAGTCTTCGACGACATAGGCATCCCCAGTCAAGCCACCACAATTCTAATCCATGAAAGCCCCCGCGAAAACTGGGCAACCGCCGGCAAACTCCACTCCGAAACCAACCCCCCCGTGTAGCAACTATCAATCGATCGAAGTCTTTTTTTCCTTCTCTCAACTCACCGTGTTTTCTATGTCTCTGGGTCTTCGAAGATAAGTGACTGCTCCAGTTGCCAGCAGGGCAGCGCCAACAATCAGTGTGGGTGCTGTGTACTCGGCGAGTAGGGTTGTGTAAACGGGTGCTTGGGTGGTTTCGGTGGTATTCCAAACCTTTTGAATGTTGTATGAGATATAGTTCTGCCCTGCGTAGTTGTAGTTAAGGGTGAAATAGTATGTGCCGTCTTGTGGTGCCGACCAGAACATGTAGTAGTCGTCGGGTAAACCGATTTGGTCGTTGGTGAAGTAAACCTGTTTTGGCTCGTCCGATGATAGTGACTGGTTACTTATGGTAAAGGTTACGCTTGATTCACCATAGATCTTCGGAGTTATTTTGCTTATTATTATTTCGAAATGCAGTTTCTGCTGAGTGGTCAAGTTTGTGGATATCTCGGTATCTTGAACTGGCCGGTCGATTTTGAAGGAGTCTGAGGCGATGTTTTCTCCTTGGGGCACTAACGTTATCATGTCTTCCATGTGGGAAGTGGGGGTGATAGAGACGATGCAAACGGAAAGGGCTATGATTAACAGTAAAAGACTCAGGGAATTGCGGATGGATGGCCAGCCTGTCTCTAGCATGCTCCATTTTGGGCGAAGCAGAAGGGAGATTATGATTACGCCGGCGAGTCCTGCAATGACTTCGGGTGTAAATCCTAAGATGACAACATTTAGCGGAAACAATACGATGTTTGTTGTAAGTAGAACATAGAATCCCCACTTCTTCCATTTGTAGAGGGCAAATAGAGCGCAGGCGTTCACTATTCCTATAATTGGGTAAACAGTGAAAGCCCATTGCGGTATTGAAAGTGTAGAAATCACTGTGACTACGCCTCTGGTGTTGGCGAGAAGCATAACATCAAGCGCTATGTAGACGACAGCGGCTATAATCGACCCTGCCATGCCCGTTCCAAAAAGAAAGCCAACACTTCCCCATGTTCTTTATGCTTATTGTGTGGCAGCGGCTTTGGGGGGCTCAACTGCCTATTACCTAACTCTGTTGCACCACTAACTAACATTAGGATTCCGGGCAGAATTCCGATGAAGAAAAATGTTACAAGCACCGTTACTCCAGCGATAATCAGCAGGATACCTCCGCGTTGTTTGCCTATTTTGCTGCCGATAATCCCAAGAATTCCCGCGGCGAAGCCTATGCCGCCCAAAACATATTCGGTTAAGGCCATTGCCTGGGGATTCTGCTCTCCCATCGCGTATATGTTAAAGCTTCTAAGTGCGTCGCTGAAGATTAAGCCTACAAAGACAGCGCCTATCGCTATCAAAACTGCGACGACGCCGCCGATGCGCCCCCAGACTAATCGGTTCTTATATAGCGGTTGAAGCTGAGCTTGGAGCTTTATGCTGTTTTGTGTTTTTGGTAATTTAGTCTCTTGTGGAAACCACCCTCTGATGCGTTGCTCAACGCTCTTCTTTGTGTCCACCAACTAATCCCCGCCCCCTAAGGTTCGATGTCTAAGATACAGATAGATCAAAACGTTAGTTGCAAGCAGTATCAAAATTAACTCGGCAAAGGTCCAGATTGCCTCCAAATTTAACCTGACATAAGAAACATGGCTTGAAGCCAAGAAAATGCTGGCAATAAGGGGGGGTTAGTAATCGAAATGGCTGTGATTAGTTTCTTAGTTAATTTCGGCTCCAATTCTGTTTTAATCTTGGGCTTTATCTGCGAAGTTGTCGAGTGATTCTTTAGCAGAGGCTCTTTTGGAAGCCACCCATGGAACCAACTATCAAAGCGCCGCTTTCGATCCATAGTTAGCTTACCCACCTCTGCTTGAGTTTTTTAGTGAGTTTTGCACCTATTGCCAAACCAATTAGGGTTCCGGGAAAAACGACTAACAATGCGGGAAGGATGCCCCAAGTGTGGCTAAGACTGCTTTCGATAGCACCCCATCCGAGCATGTTAATCAAGAGAATGTAGAGTTCACCGGTCCCAATACCCACTCCATAGCCTACAATGTAGGCGGTGGCGCTCGATTTGTGATTGCCGCTTTCTATTGAATGTAACTCATAGGGGTCTTTGGGTATCCAGCCTCTGAGACGGTTTTCAAGCGATTTTATGGGTTTCATTGCTTCATCCTCCGAGTTTCCTTAAAGCTGCCAAGAGCAAACGCCAAATTATTTTTCCGCCAGTGAGCACGGTACGCCAACGCCGCAACCACCCCGATGACAACTGGTATAGTTACTGCTAGGATTATCCAGTAGGGAAAGATAGTGGTGCCTTCTGGCGGCTTAGCTACTTCTAGATTGAGGTTTTCTGAATAACCAACTAGCTTGAAATTGCCCTCTGTAATCAACTGTATGCCAACTGCATCCAAAAGCACATCACTAAGTGCACCCGTAGCCGATACCAGCATACCCGTTTGGGTATCGTAGCCTAAATTCAGCATCAGCCAACCTTTGGGCGCAATTGCAGTCGAATGATACGCAAGCACACCCGCAGCTTCAACCACGTAATCCTCTATGGCTGTCTGTAGCTTCCAAGTGTTGTTGGAGATGTCTCCGACGAGCTTCCAATCAGGTGTTTCGCCCAACTGAATTTTTGCTCCCTTAACAAGCAGGTGCGGGTCAAGCATGAACAACGATGTTTTAGAGTCGACGATTAGTTTGCCGTTAACCATTGTGCCGTCTAATGTCTTTTCTTTTGAGAAATCATCCGCCGTCACAGCTAAATGAACTTGGAAATCGTTGTCGGCATAGCCTTTGGCGTTGGTAGAAAATGAAATGTTGAGCGCTTTGTAGTTTGCTGTGCTTCCATCTGTGAATATTACATGGAAGGTTGGTTCTATCTTTTGGTAGACGCCGTCCACTGTAGCATATGATTCGCCCGAGGTGTCAAGGATGCCTTGGAACTCTACGTATGTTGAGAAGGGACTGCTTGT
>JBNIDO010000067.1:0-15548 GCA_050108095.1 Bathyarchaeia archaeon | reverse complement strand
GCATACCAACTTGAGTTAAAATCAAAAAACACATTCATTGCCAATTAACCTAACTAATGTTTTATTGTTTTTCTCCCTTTACGTGGGTGAGATTGAGCGGGTTTATGGTTTGACCAGCATTTCTGGCAGAAAACTGGTTTATCGGCTTTAGGCTGAAATGGCACATCACATTCAGAGCCGCATTCACTGCAAACCGCCTTATACGTTGGGGGCACGTGGTATGGCTTGAAAAGCTGATACTTCTTTAGCTTTGGCCAACCGGTTTTGGCGTAGCGGAGCATTTCAGGGTTATTTTTGAGCCACCGCATCATGTGGAAAAAGTTTTTGCCACGCTTCTCGTCCCGCTCAGCTAGGGGTTCGTAGCCTAGGTTGCGGATTTCGTCGAGATAAGCGATTTCTACTAGGCGTTGGGTTTCACCTTCAACGTGGATGCGTTTAATGCGGTCTTCGCCGTATACTTTTTGGAGTTCCTCGGCGGCGACGTCGAAGATGCAGCCTTGGCAGATATGGATGGGCTCGTCTGCTTTGAGGTTAAATTTGGAAACAAGCCTTGAAACTACGCGTGAAGATTCTTGAAGGTATTCTTTTTCTCGGAATATGTCCTGGTAGAATCTAACATCGATTAAATCGTATTTGAATTCGCCTGTTTCTTCATGGTAAGCGCCGACTACAACACCGAAAAGTAAGTCGCCGCTTCCTGCGTCGTCAACAATAAGCGTCAATTGTGCTGTTTCACTCTCTCTTCCCAACTCAATTGGACGGGGTCATATAAAAACCCGTCTTACCCAAACTACATAAAAACAGGGAAAACATTTATTCAATACATATTTTTAGAATTAACGTGGAGTTCCTACTTTTTATTAGCGGTTGAGCGAATTATCACAGCATAGAAAGGTTTTGTCTTGCCTCTGCTATTTTTCCTTCAACTGCTTTGATAAGCAGTTCTGTGTTTACTGGTTTGGAAAACGCTATGTCAGCACCGCCGCACTCGATTGATCCTATCGTATTTTCCAGTGAGGGATAATCGGTTAAAACTACGGCTATTGCATTGGGCAGATGCTTCTTGGTGTAGATTAAGAGTTCAGTTGCATCGCCGCAGAAAGGACTGTGATTAAAAATCACGCATGAGTATGAAGCGTTTTGTATCATTTGTTTGGCCTGCAAATGGTCGTCTGCTACCTCAACGGTGTAGCCTATTCGCCTAAATAATCTGCCAAAAGCTGCAGAGGTGCGCATGTCAGCATCAACAATCAAGAGTTTCTTAGCCATACAATCGCCCATTTCATCCTAACGGATTACCGTCAAAGAAGTTTATAGAACAATGGTTGTTTTGTTACATATTTAGGGGTTTGTTGTAACAGCCTGTAACCAACAACTAGGTAGAGAGCCTTTAGAGCTCAAAAAAGCGTTGTATTCGAACTCTTCGGCAACAGATCAGAATGGTATTTGGACTTGTGCCGGCTGTATATTTCCCGTCGCCACTTTTGCTCCCAACTTGCCCAGCCACTCTTAACTAAGCCCTCACGTACACGGGGATTTTCCGCGACCCAATCAAGAAAACTCCAGAAACGCCGCTTATCCTTAAACAACTCTTTGGGGACACCGTTCTCCACACACCACCGAACATACGCATCCTCAACCAACTGCTTCAAATCACCTGTGGATTCCACTTTCTGTACATGTAAACCCATCGCTTGCAGGTGACTGGCGACGCCTGAGAGGACATATTCTGAGCAGACTTGGAAGCATGTTTCGTTGTCGGGTTGCATGACCGAGACTATTTCGTCGGCTATTCTGTTGGCGTTTTGCAGGTATTTTTTACTGCTAAAATTGGGAGGCTGAAATGAGGCTGTGGGGATTCGGCGTTCCATTAGCATACGCTGGGGTGGACGTATGGCGCCAACCACCACTCCGAGCAAGAGTTCGCCCCATCCGTAAGCGTCGATTAATATTATGTTGCCTGGAATGTAACAGTTCAAGCCCAACGTTTAGTCTCCGTATATGTGGAGTACTATTTTGGGTTTTTCTGTTTTTCTAGTTTAAGAAGGAAGAGGGAGTCTGCCTTGCTCATCTTTTCTTCTTGTGGGTTTGGCAGATGATTGTGTTTTGGGTTCTGCAACAGAGTTGGGTTGCTGACTGATTGAGGCAGATTCTACAAGCAGAACCGAGGAACCTTTTGGTCTCCACTATTATCGGGCTGAACATCTGCTGTCATGCTTTGTTGTTGGAAAACACGTTTTTTTGGGGGAACTATTGCAAGCTCATCTAGACCCATTTACCCTTTATTTCCTGAGGAGGTAAGCGTACAGTGAATGTTGTGCCGTTCCATTCTTTGCTTTCAAAAGTTATTGTACCACCTAACGCTTCAGTCATCCGCTTGACCACAGCTAAGCCTAAACCTTGCCATTTCGATTTAGTGGTGAACAATGGAGTAAAAAGCTTCGGCTTAACGTTATCAGGGACACCAACCTGTATCTTGAACACCCTAAAACTCGCCCTAATAGTCTTTAAGATTTTTTAACCGCAATCTAAAATAGGTACAGTGCATGACACTTTTCGCTAACCACTTCAGGAGAAACGAAGTTTCTTGACTGTTTACTTATCCAGCATCGTTGGAAGCGCAAGCATAGGAGTATACTCCCTGGCAACCGAGGACATCGTGGTCATTCCAGTGATGGTGCCGCAGGACAAAGCACAGGAATACGCAGATTGGCTCAAGGTACCGCTTATCTATACCTCCGTCAGCGGCTCGGTCCTCATCGGCGCCTTAGCTGTTGCAAACAGCAACGGCATGCTGCTTCCAAACTCCATACGCCAAGAAGAACTCGAACGCATCAAAGCAGTCTTCAAAGGCAACATCACAGTTATGGAAACCAAAAAAACCGCTTATGGCAACCTCGTATTAGCCAACGACAAAGGCGCAGTAGTTGACCCCCGCTTTAAACCAAACGAGGTCAAAAAGATCTCCGAAACATTGGGCGTGGAAGCGGTACCAACCGAAATTGCCTCTTTGCCCTATGTGGGTTCGTTGGCGGTGGCAACTAACAAGGGCGTTTTAGCTCATCCCCTGCTCAAAGACGAAGAAAAGAAAACCCTTGAAACTGTTTTCAAGGTTCCTGTTGATGTGGGCACCATTAACTGTGGGGTTCCCTATGTTGGAACAGGGTTAATTGGTAACAGTCACGCTGCTGTGGCTGGTTCTATGACTACTGGACCCGAGATGTTTATAATTGGGAATGCACTGGATGTTGTGCAGGAAGAGAAAAATCAATGAAAGCTTTCAAAGTAACCGGCGAAATCAACAAGCCAGAACTCAAGACTCCCTTCGCTAAAGAAATCTTAGCTGACAAAAGCAGTCATGCGGTTGAGAAAGTCTACAGTGAAATAGGCAGCAAGCACCGTGTGAAACGCGTACACATCAAAGTTGTTGAAGTCAAAGAGTTACAGGCAGATGAGATTGAGAACCCGGTTTTAAAGAAAATAGTAACTGGAGAACAATAAGTTGACTCAAAGAGCCCAAGCTGAAGAAGAACTCCGTAAACTCAGCGTAGAAATGCGTTACCTTGAACAGACGGCGGAGGCGTTGCAGCAACGCATAAGCATGGTTAACGCAGCTATAACCGACATAACTTACGCCAACGCGACACTGGACGGCATAGAAAAAGAGAAGGAGAACAGTGAAATGCTGGTTCCAATCGGCGGCAGCTCTTATGTGAAAGTTAAACTTGCAGACTCCGACAAAGTCATCGTCGGGTTAGGCGCAGGTATATCCGTTGAGAAAACCTTGGCTGAAGCCAAAGTTACCCTCAAAGAACGCCTTGACGAACTAGAAAAAACACTCAACGTAGCCCAGCAACAGTTCACCCAAGTTGCTGAACGCATAAACTCCGGCAGAGGCAGACTTGAATCGATGCTTGCCAGTGCACGGGAAGCCAAATCCTAAGTGGCATCCCATGTTTGAGAAGCTCAAGTCGGGTTTTAAGGGCTTAGTAACCAAAGTCACCACGACTGAGCTTAAAGAGGAAAACCTAACCCCAATTCTTATGGATTTCAAGATGAACTTGGCAGAGAACGATGTGGCTTTTCCGGTTGCTGATAAAATCGGCGACGACCTTGTCAAGCGTCTCTCAGGCGTCCAAGTTAAGCGGCTTGAAGACCGCAAACAATTGGTCGATGAAAACCTCCGCCAAGTCCTCTTAGAAGTAATGTTAACCAACATCCGCATTGACCTCTTGCAGAAGGCTGAGGAGAAACGCAAAAGCAAAGAACCC
Source organism: Bathyarchaeia archaeon (assembly GCA_050108095.1). GTDB lineage: Archaea > Thermoproteota > Bathyarchaeia > Bathyarchaeales > Bathycorpusculaceae > Bathycorpusculum. Next base: position 11,277 of record JBNIDO010000067.1, on the reverse strand, counting down.
CTCACGCTTATGTTTGTAGGCATCAACGGCACAGGCAAAACCACCACCATCGCCAAAGTCGCCAAGTTCTTTCAGGACAAAGGCTACTCCGTTATTTTGGCGGGTGCAGACACGTACCGTGCAGGCTCAATCGAGCAGCTTGAAGAACACGGCAAACGCCTAGGGGTCCGCGTGATTAAGAGCACTTACGGCGGCGATCCAGCGGCGGTGGCTTACGATGCGGTGAGTCACGCGAAAGCCCATGGAATCAACGTGGTCCTCATTGACACGGCGGGGCGCATGCAGACTAACCAGAACCTCATGAACGAACTTATCAAGGTTAAACGTGTTGTTCAGCCGGACCTGACTATCTTCACTGTGGACTCGTTGATTGGTAACGATGCGGTTATGCAGGCAGAGGAATTTAACAAAGCCGTGGGAATCGACGCTACTATCCTCACCAAAGTGGATGCCGACGTAAAAGGCGGCTCTGCACTAAGCGTTACATACGTAACGCAAAAGCCGATTCTCTTTATTGGTGTCGGCCAAACCTACAAGGACCTTGAACTGTTTAACCCAGACAAATTCGTTAACATGGTCCTCCGCTAAGTCAGATGACTCCTGTTAAGGTTTGTTTGGCACTTTCTTTGTGGGTGTGGCAATTCATGGGGCACCACAAGAATGCGGTTGATTTTTTGGTTTGCAACATTTTACTTTATCTGTTTCGGTGTGGGATATTCGTTTTTCCCCACACATGGTACATGGTCCTATGCAAGGCATCGGGATGTGAGTGTAAAAGCATGTATCGATTGTCTTTTTTCTTTTAAAAGCAATGAAAAGCACAGTGCAGTCAGTAACAAGCGTTCGCCATTTAGCAGCATAGTTACAGGGCTGCCACTACTGGAAATACTGTTTTATTTCAGCCAGCGACAGAACCTCAACACTGTTAACTTTAAGCAGTTCCTCCGCCTTCACTACGTCGCTGACCCGCAGAATCAACGCCACCTTGCCAGCCACATGAACCGCCGAAGAATAAGCGTACTCAATGTTTAATCCGCCGTCACCGAGCAGTTTAGTGATTTTTGAGAGGCGCTCTTCGTCTGAAATGAAAATGGCAGTTACTTCAGTGTTTCTTTTGGATTTGGCAAGGTTAAACCCTGCATCTTCAAGCAAAGAACCAGTTTTTTGGGGGTCTTCAGTAATTAATCGGACTAGTCCAAATTCACCTGCGTCAGCGATGGTGAGGGCGAAGACTTTGATTTGGTTTTTATCAAGCTGGGACATGGCGTCGAATAAGGAGCCGGGCCGATTATCAAGGAATACGCTGACTTGTGGAATTGGCAAGCAAGGGCACCCATACCCATAGTGGTCTGGTAGGTATTTAACTTTAACCAAACTTTCCCAGAGTGCAAGATATAGGGGTATAATCGGTTTTTTACCAACATTTATATTTCAACTTTAATAATTGCTTGCTAACTGGGAGAGAGAAAAGTTTGTTGCAGTGCATCGGAGTCTCAAAACGATTCGGCGGTCTTCAAGCCCTAAAAAACATGGACGTCACAATAAACAAAGGCGAAATTACAGGTCTTGTAGGTCCCAACGGCTCAGGAAAATCAACCTTGCTCAACTTAATAAGCGGTGTCTACAAACCCGACTCTGGCCAAATCCTCTTTCAAAAAGAAAACATCGCAAAAATGCCGCCTCACGCCATCTGCGCCAGAGGCATAACCAAAACAGCTCAAACCGTCCAATCGTTCCCAGAGATGACTGTAACGGAAAACGTGCTGACAAGCGTGTTGTTTAACCGCAAAAAAACCGACAAAACCGACTCTGTGGCTCGGGCTCATGAACTTTTAACTTTTGTTGGGTTGAGCAAAGACAAATTCGGTGTCAAAGCAAAAAACCTAAACGTTGTCGAGTTGCGGCGTATACAACTTGCTAAAGCGTTAGCTACCAACCCGAAACTGCTCTTGCTCGACGAACTCTTAACAGGGTTAACGCCCAAAGAATCCGACGAAGCTATCGCGCTTATCAAACTCATAAACCAGCAGGGCGTGTCTGTCCTCATCGTGGAGCACGTGATGCGAGTGATTATGGGGCTTTGTAACCGCGTGATTGTCCTGCAACATGGCGAAAAAATCTGTGAAGGCACCCCTCAACAGGTCTGCTCCGACGAAAACGTAGTTAAGGTTTACTTGGGCAAGAAATTCCAACTTGACGAGGAGACACCGCCATGCTAGAAGTCGAAAACATCTCTGCGGCTTATGGCATGGTGCAGATTCTCCGGGACGTAAGCTTCCACGTTGACGAGAAAGAAATCGTCAGCATCATCGGACCCAACGGCGCAGGCAAAACCACCCTTGTCAAAGCAGTCATGGGCTTATTAAAATCCAAGTCAGGCACCGTCAAATTCAAGGGCGAAAACATAGAGAAACTGGCAACCTACGACATAGTCAAAAAAGGTTTAACCATGATTCCAGAGGGTAGAGAAATCTTTCCCCGCATGACCGTATACGAGAACCTGCTCTTGGGCGCCTACACCATAAAAGACAGAGCACAAGTCAAAGAAACAAAAGAAAAAGTCTACCAGATTTTCCCTGTGCTAAAGAAAAAAGAGAAGGCGCTGGCGCAGACGCTCAGTGGCGGTGAACAGCAGATGCTGGTTATCTGCCGAAGCCTGATGTCGAACCCGCACTTCCTTATCCTCGACGAACCCTCCTTGGGACTTGCGCCGATTATTGTGGAGAAAGTCCTCGACACGGTACGCACCATCAACGACGAAGGCGTAACGGTTCTGCTGGTTGAACAGAACATTCATGACAGTTTAGGCGTCGCCAACCGAGGCTACGTTTTAGAAGAGGGCAAGATTGTAATGGAAGGGAAGAGTAGGGAACTTTTATCTAATAGTCACATAAAAGAAGTGTATCTAGGCCTATAAAAGAGAGGGGCTACATGTGGTAGACGGCAAGTACTGGAACGAAAAAATCGAAACTATGCCCAGACAGGACATACAGAAACTCCAACTGCAAAAACTCAAAGAACAAGCCAACTTTTGCTATGAAAAAAGCAGTTTTTACCGCAAAAAATTTGACTCCGCGGGATTGAAACCTCAAGACATACAAACCCTCGACGACCTCCAAAAAATCCCCTTCACAGTAAAAAACGACCTAAAAGACAACTACCCCTTCGGCATGGTCACTATGCCCTCTGGCGAAATAGTGGAAATCCACGCTTCAAGCGGAACCACAGGCAACCCAATCATCGGTTCCTACACCAAAAACGACATGGACATGTGGCAGGAACTTATGGCCCGCTGTATCTACACTGCCGGTGGCAGAAGCCAAGACGTCATTCATATCGCTTATGGCTACGGATTGTTCACTGGAGGCTTAGGCTTCCATTACGGCGCACAGAGACTCGGCGCAAAAATTGTTCCGGCAAGCGGCGGCATGACCCAACGCCAAATCAAACTGATGAAAGACTTGGGCACAACAATTTTGGCGTGCACTCCAAGTTTCGCCGTTTACCTCGCCGAAACCATGGAGCAAGACGGCGTTAACCCAAGAAAAGACCTTAAACTAAAAAAAGGCATATTCGGCGCGGAGCCATGGTCAAACAAAATCCGGGAACGCATAGAAAAAGAAACAGGAATCGAAGCCTTTGACATCTACGGCTTAACAGAGTTGTATGGTCCTGGAGTTGCCATCGAATGCGAGAACCACAACGGCTTACATATCTGGGAGGACCACTTCATCGTTGAAACCATTAACCCAGACACAGGCGAAGTCCTCTCTCCAGGCGAGGAAGGCGAACTTGTCTTCACAACCCTAACCAAAACAGCCATGCCTATGCTGCGGTACCGAACACGTGACATTTCAAGAATAGAAACGAAAACCTGCAGTTGTGGACGTACCCACGCCAGGATGATGCGTATAACAGGCAGGTCCGACGACATGCTTATAATTCGAGGCGTCAACGTTTTTCCATCTCAAATCGAATATGCAGTTATGTGCTTCTCCGAGTTGGCAACACAATACTTAATCGTCTTAGACAGACCCAGTGCACTCGACACCTTCGTCGTAAAGGTCGAATTATCCGATAAAGCAGCCAAAGACCCTAACATAGACAAAAACGCGCTCAGAGGCGAAATCCAAAAACGCATCCACATAGTCACGGGCATAAGCGCCGACGTCGAAATTGTGAAGCCAGGCGAACTCCCCAGAACCGAGGGCAAAGCTAAAAGGGTACTTGACCTGCGTAAGGGTAAAATGTAAAGGATTTACGATGACTTCGAAGATTTTGGCAGATAAGCCGGGCAGCTTCGCCCTGCTTAACGGTGATGAAGCAGTTGCACGCGGGGCAATTGAAGCCACCGTAAAGGTTGCCGCTGCCTACCCCGGAACGCCCTCCACCGAAATTTTGGAAGCCATCGCCGAAGTTGCTAAGCCACTTGACATTTATGCGGAGTGGAGCATCAATGAAATCGTCGCCGCCGAAGTCGCCGTTGGCGCTTCAATGGCGGGTGTACGCTCGATTGTTTCTATGAAGCACGTTGGGTTAAACGTAGCTTCAGACGCCGTCATGACCCTTGCCTACACGGGCGTTGAAGGCGGCATGGTTATCGCGGTCTGCGACGACCCCGCGTTGCACAGCAGCCAGAACGAACAGGACACACGGTACTTTGCAGTGCACGCCAAACTGCCCTTGCTTGACGCAGGCAACCCACAGGAAGCCCACGACATGGCAAGAGAAGCCTACGAACTAAGCGAAAAACTCAAACTCCCCATCATTCTGCGCTTAACCACACGCGTCGCCCACGGCAAATCACGGGTTAAGCTGGGCAGTTTCCAGCGTTTGGAACGCAGAGCAGAGTTCGACAAGAACGGTTCGAAATGGGTGATGGTTCCAGCCAACGCCATCCGCCAGCACCGAGTGCTTGAGGGCAGATTGGCAGAGGCTAAGAAACTGGCGGAGACTTCACGTTTTAACATGGTTGAGGATAACGGCAGCGACATAGGCATAGTGGGCAGCGGCGTCGGTTACTACTACGCCCGCTCTGTTTTGGATACAAAAAAGTTTTCTTGGCTCAAACTGGGCTTTGTCCACCCTTTCCCATCGGAACTGGTGAAGTCGTTTGCCGGCAAAGTTAAGAAGCTAATAATCATCGAGGAACTGCGTCCCTACATCGAAGAAAACATCGAGCGCCTCAAACTCGACGCAGATGGCAAAGCAGCGTTGGGTTTGGAGGAAATCGGCGAGTTCACCCCTGACAAGGTCCGCGAAGCCTTCGCCAAACACCGCTTAACCGCCAAACCCGAAAAGCCGCAGGTGCTTGATCTGCCTCCGCGTCCGCCAGCATTGTGTCCCGGGTGTCCCCACAGAGCCTTCTACTACGCGCTCAACATGGTTAACCAGTCGGTTCAATGTGACAGCGGCAAATGCGTGGGCTGCGACATCTGTGAATACGCCTGCAGCTACGAAAAAGAAGCTGTGTTTAACCCCCTCAAATCACGCATACGCTCCATACGGGTAGGCCTGATACATAACACGGCGGTGACCTGCAAAACCTGCTTTAACGCTCCCTGCGTCGCCGCCTGCCCCGAAGACGCCCTCTCCCAGTCCAAGCAGACGGGAACAGTCACCGTTGACGAGGCAAAATGCAAAGGCTGCGGCTGGTGCATCGAAGCCTGCCAACACGGTGCCCTAACATTCCACCCCATCACCCACAAACCGCTAATCTGCGACGCATGCGGCGGCGACCCCAAATGCATCCCAGCCTGCCCAGAAAGCGCATTAAGTTTAGCGCCCAAATCCGACGACAAAATCGTCACCGGCGACATCGGCTGCTACACACTGGGAGTTTTGCCTCCAGTGAAAGCGGTGCAGAGCTGCCTCTGTATGGGCGCAGGCATTTCTGAGGCGGCGGGGATGATTCATGCGGGCGTTAAAGAAAAAGTGTTCTCGGTGTTGGGTGACTCCACCTTTTTCCATGGGGGCATGCCGGGGCTCCTAAACATAGCCTACAACAAAGCTAACGTCTGCGTGGTTGTTTTGGATAACAGCACTGTAGCTATGACGGGGCATCAGCCAACGCCTGGGTCAGGGAAAACCGCCATGGCTACTGAAGCCAAAATTATCAGCATCGAAGAAATCACCCATGCTGTGGGCATCGAAAAAGTCATCACGGTCGACCCCTACGATTTAAAAGGCACAACCAAAGCCATCCGAGAAGTAACAGATTACCGTGGACCCGCAGTAATAATCTCAAAGCGACCCTGCCCACTCTTGACTGAGAGGGGCACAAAACGGCAGGTAAAAAAAGAATGCAACGGTTGCGAGGTCTGCACCAAAGCCTTCGGTTGCCCAGCCATCAGCCAAAACGGCGGCCACGCAGAAATCGACCCCACACTCTGCAACGGTTGCGGCGTCTGCGAGCAAGTGTGCCCGTTTGAAGCTATAGAGAGGAGAACGGAATGAAGCTTGACATAGTTTTCAGCGGTGTCGGGGGGCAAGGCGTGGTCGTGTTAAGTGACATCTACTGTGAAGCCGCCATGCTGGAAGGGTATGACGTGGCTAAAGCGGAAATTCATGGCATGGCACAACGGGGTGGCTCGATTGTGGCGTTTGCCCGCATCAGCGAGAAAGTTGAATCGCCGCTGATTGAGACGGGTAAAGCGGATTCGATTGTGGGTTTCGAGATTTTGGAGACCACACGGGCTCTGCCGATGCTAAAAAAGGGCGGCGCGGTTATCGTTAACATGAAGCTTATTCAGCCCAGCTGCCTGCCCAAGGGGGTTAAGCCTAAGAGCCATCGGGAGTTGATGGCGATGCTTCAGGCGAAGGCGTTGGTTCATGAGGTGGACGGCATGGGCATCGCGGAAGGGCTGGGAAACATGCTTGTTGTTAACACAATCTTGTTGGGGGCGCTCTCAGCTCTTCCAGAGAATCCTTTGAAGGTGGAGTCTTTCCAGCAGGCTATAGCTGGTAGGTTAAAAGAGAAATTCATTAGTTTAAACCTTAAAGCGTTCCAGTTGGGCAGAGAAAGCGTACTTAAGAGTTAATTTTATTAGCTGTTCGTTGAATATAGAACGCAAAGTTGAGAGGAGAAAACTTTGCAAAAGAAAATCTTAGCTATAGTTGTAGTTGTTATAATAGCCATCGCAGCAGTCGCGGCATGGCAATTAGTACCTCAACAAGCTTCAACAGATGCCAGAGACATAAAGATAGGCTTAGTTGCACCCTTAAGCACATCAATTGGACAAGACATGTCAAACGCAGCCCAAATGGCAGTCAAGGAAATCAATGACGCAGGTGGCGTCTACGTTGCGGAATGGAACACAAAAGTCAACATAACCATTGTTACCGCAGACACCATCGATGATGCCCCCGGCAACGCAGTTTCACAAGTAACCCGCGCCGTTGAAACAGACAACGTTGACATGCTCATCGGCGGATACGGTAGCGCAGGCACCTTAGCCAACGAAAAAGTAGCCATAGATAACAGAGTCCCCTACATCATCACAGGAGCCTCAAACCAGCTTGTGACACGGAGAGGACCACAAGGCGACTACGGAGGATTCGGAGCAAACGGACCTAACAGCATAAGCGATACAGAAGGCATGAGCTATATCTTCCACTATTGCACAACCACCTATCACTACAGCAAAACAGTTGTTGACTTCTTCGCAGAGGAAATGAAGCCTTTGGTTGCAGCAGACCGCAACTTCAGCTTAGCCATACTCTACCGCAACGACGCATTCGGACAAGGCGTTGAGCAAGCCACAAAGTACTGGATACAAGAAGAAGACTTGCCTATAACTCTGGTTGCAGACAGAGCTTATGAAGCAGGCACCAGCAACTTCCAAACAGACCTCACAGCAGTGAAAGCCACAAACCCCGATGCCGTCTTCATAGTCGATAACCCTGATAAATGCCCCTTGGCAATCAAGCAGGCATGGGAAGAAGTGGGCTTAAAAACAGTCTTTATCGCAGTAGAAAACAACCAAGACTCAGCATTCTACAGCCTACTAGGACAAACAGGCGCCGGACAACTTCTAGAGTCAAAACTTGACCCATTCATGTCACCCTCCTATCTACCACTAGTGGGCGAGTACTCAGAGAAATTCCAAAGCACCTACGACAAAGTACCAGGCATGATGGGCGCTGACACCTACGACGCATTCTACATCGCCAAAGACGCCATTGAACGTGCAGGCAGCATCGACAAAGCAGCCGTAAGAACAGCCATCGAAAACACCAACATGGACCAAATGCTCATTATGACTCAGACAGGCAAAATCCAGTTCAGCACTGGTGTTGACTACCACGAAATCGACCCCGTGACCTTCGTTGAACAGCTGCAATGGGATTCACACGCCAGCGAACTAAAATCCGTGATTGTTTGGCCTGCTTCTGCCGGAGGAGTAAACCTCAAACAAGCAGATTTCGCCTTGCCAACCGGTTACGTCGCAGGCGGCCCAGGTCATTAAAAGTGCCAAAAAGCAAAAACCTTCTTTTCTTTTTATTTCTCGCATATTTTAAATAGTTCACACGCTGAATTATGTCAACCGCTTCAAGGAAAGCGGAGGAAAGGATAACTGTACAATGGACATATCCGCGCCTACCATACTGCTGACGTTAATCTGGGGTTTAGCCATTGGCTGTATTTACATTCTCCTTGCAACGGGACTCAACTTCATTTTTGGCGTTATGAAACAGGTCAACTTTGCCCATGGACAACTCCTCATGATAGGCGCATACCTAACATGGACCATAGCATTCACATCGGGGTTAAACGCTTATGCAGCCATTCTGGTCTCGATGGCTGTCGTCGCGGTTTTAGGAATAGCTGTTGAACGGTTAACTTTCCGCCGAGCGTTAGGCACTGACAAGTTAAACGAGATATTCGTAAGTTTAGGCTTAATCTACGTTTTCGAAAACGTGGCTATGCTCATTTGGGGTACAGACCCAAAACAAGTCACAAGCCCATTTAGCGGCCTAAGCCTAACCCTTCTAGAAGGCGTATCCATAACCTACGACCGCGTAATCGCCGTGGGCGTCGTAATCGCCAGTTTAGTAGCATTTGGCATTCTGGTTAACAAAACAAAAATCGGTTTAGCCATGCGAGCGACCAGCCAAATCAACACTACCGCCAGACTCATGGGTATAAACGTAGAGAAAGTCTACATGTTAACCTTCGCCATAGGCGCAGCGCTTGCAGCCGTTGCGGGTGGACTCTACGGCATAATTTTCTCTTTTAACTATCAAGTAGGAGCTATGCCAACCATAATCGCCTTCGCCATAATCATCTTAGGCGGATTAGGCAGCATCAAAGGCGCCATCGTCGGCGGATTACTCTACGGCATCGCTGAACAGTTAGCAACGCTTTTCTTGGGCGGAATATGGGGCAGCGCCGTAGCCTTTGCCCTGCTCATTGTTGTGCTCATCATTAGGCCACGGGGGCTGTTTGGAGAAAAAGGTGACTGACATGGACATAATAAAACAGCTCTCTAAACTGCCCAAAAACAGGTTCTTCCAAATCTTAGCTGTTGCCTTCATAGCCTTAGCGTTGCTGCCGCTTTTAATATCAGACAACTTCTTCCTCTATCTCCTAACACTGATTTGTATAATGGCGATTTATGCGGCAAGCTGGAACTTCCTCGCCAATTCAGGGCAAGGATCGCTTGGACATGCAGCTTTCCTTGGCATTGGAGCCTTCTCCGCGGCGCTAATTGGAAACTCGATTTCGATAGCGTTAATTAGCATACTGGGCGCAACGATGATGCCGATTGGAGCGCTATCTGTGGCAGTGCAGATTGTAGTGCTTCTAGTAGGCGGCTTGATTTCTGCTGGAGTCGGCTTGTTAATTGGACTGGCGTGTGTGCGGCTTAAAGCGTGGTATCTAGCTATGGTTACGTTTGGCTTCTCAGTCATCATAAGCACGCTCTCAAGCCAATTTGATGTTTTCACAAACGGCATAAACGGTTTTTCACCCGTAACGCTGGTGCCCACAAAGTTTCCCTTCTACATCATGGCACTCACTTTCACCATCTCTTCCATCGCAATCATGTATTTGATTATGAAGTCGCGGATGGGCTTGGCTTTCCGGGCGATTCACGGTAACGAAGCAGAAGCTAAAATGATAGGCATCAACACTGCAAAGTACAAGCTCATTGCATTTGTCATAAGCACCTTCTTCGCAGGCATCGCAGGCGGATTAAACGTGTATTTCCTACGGTTCGTCGACAACAGTATTTTTGCCCCCGCAAACTCTTTCTTGCCACTTATCATGTCAGTAATAGGCGGCTTAGGCACCATAATCGGCCCAATCATCGGTTCCGTCTTCTTCGTGTCTGTCCAACAAATTCTGGCGTTACCAAGTGTCGTAGATGCTCTACATGCATCTATAGGCCCCTACTTCCCAGGCATAAGCAACGTTGGTCCACCCATAAGCCTCATCGCCATAGGCATCCTACTGATTATAATCGTGATTTTTTCACCAGGAGGTCTATCGCCACTCTTCCACAAACTCTACAAGCAACTAACAAAGCCAGAAAGTAAGGAGGCAAAAAAGAAATGAAGGGTACAGACCACTTCGCAGAAACACTTGGCATAAAAGTACTCGAAGCCAAAGACGGCTACTGCAAAGTCACAATGAAAGTCGAGAAAACCCACACTAACGCTTTGGGGTTCACACATGGCGGTGCCATCTTCTCCTTGGCTGATTACGCGTTTGCACATGCCTGCAACTACGGCGAGAATGTTGCAGTGGCGGTTCAGGTTGACATCAAATATTTGCGTCCTACAGTTGAAGGTGATGTCTTGACAGCGGAGGCGACACGGGTTTCGGATGGCAAGACCACTGGGCTCTACCACGTTGCAGTTTGTAAAGACGAGAAGTTAGTGGCGTTTTTTTCGGGTTTAGCTTTTAAGAAAAGTTGAGAAGCATAAAGGCGTGTTATGTGTTTATTCTATTTTTCTATTGTTAGAAGAAGTGGGTGTCTGCCTTGCTCATCTTCTTCCTATGGAGTTTGTGGGCAGTTGTATTTTGTGTTCTGTATTGGAAACGGGTTGCAGGCTGGTTGTGGACAAAACCACAAGCGCGCCATTGCGCAATGTACTCTGCAGAAATTTCCAAAAAGCATCAAATCTGGGATAAAACATGCGTCGCTATGCGGCTATGTCATTCTAAATAGTCTCTGGAGAAAACAATATTTTTATGTGGGACGTGCTTAGTTTTCAGATGCTGGGGTGGCCGAATGGTTCAGGCGGTAGCCTGCAGAGCTGCTCTATATGGGT
>JBNIDO010000066.1:0-15984 GCA_050108095.1 Bathyarchaeia archaeon | reverse complement strand
GTTCGGAAGAGAGAGGGGGGTAAAGGGAATCTTATGGATGCACGCTACACAGATTTAGCTTCTCATGTGCTGATGGAAGAGTAGTCCAAGCGTTTTTCGGCTGCGGTTATAGTTAGCCTGAGCTGTTGCCTGTGGAACTCGGATTTTTTGTGATGCTCGGCTGGTGATGAAGACCGAGCCGCCGTTTCGCAGATGCTTTTTAACTTGGCAGAAATCCACGTCTTCAGCTTCTGTGACTTCGACATCTTGGCTTGCATCGTTGTCGAGCAAGAGAATTTGAAACTGTGGGGGCTTGTCTGTTTTTCTTCGAGCAGCATTTGTCAAAAGCTTGTTCTTCCTTTCAGGTTTGAAAAGCAATTTATTATCTCTTTGGAAAATGTTTAAAGCTATGTGATTGGCTTGGCACTACAACAAGCGTCAACATCCCAAAACAAAACGGAGTATTTTAGGGTCTGACAAGTTTTCCACTACTAAATCAGCTTTTCCTTCTTCCAACTCCTGCTTGCTGTAAACGCCAGTTGTCACCGCAACGCAACTCATCCCAGCCGCCTTCGCCGCCTCCACGCCGAAGATTGAATCCTCAAAAACCACACATGCCTTGGGCTCCGCTTTTAACTGCTGTGCGGTTTTTAGGAAAATCTCCGGGTCAGGCTTCGAATGAGAGACTGCTTCAACCGTTAAAACCACATTAAAACAGTAGGCTAAACCTTTAACTTGAAGCAGATGCATGATGACCTTTCGGTTATTCATAGACGCCAATCCCACTTTCAATTTGCCATGTAATGCCGTCAGCAACTCTTGCCCGCCTCCGAACAGCGCCACTTCGTCGGCTAATTGAATCTGGATGGTGCTTTTTCGCTCAACCAGTTGCTTAACAACCTTCTCGTCAACCCGCCTATTCGCAGCTTCCAGAATCGCGCGGAAGGTTTCCGCTGCGCCGATGCCTATTCTGCGCTCGATATACTGGGTGGGGACGGTGAGGCTGATTTCTTTGAGTGCCCTCTGGAAGGAAACATCAATGGCTTTTCTGGTGTCGGCAAGGGTTCCGTCCCAGTCGAAAATGGCAGCTTCAAACATGGGCGGTTCCTATTGGAGGTTGAGTTTTTCGCGGATGGCTTGGCTTTTTTTGGTGGCTTCTTCGATGGCTCGTATCATGGCTGGGCGGATTTGGGATTGCTCGATTTGGTAGATGGCTTCGATGGTTGTGCCGCCGGGAGTGGTGGTCATGTCCTTGATTTTGGAGGGTTCCTCATGGAGGTCGAGGACGAGTTTTCCTGTTCCCATCACTGTCTGCGCAGCACAGTTGAGTGCGATGTTGCGGGGTAACCCAACTTTTAAACCTGCGTAGGTGAGAGCTTCGATGATTATGCTCATGTAGCCTGGTCCGCTGCCACTGATTGCGGTGATGGCATCCATGTATTTCTCATCTACCTCGTCGCATGTGCCCATCAAGCCCAACAAGCTTTTGACGGTTTCTTTGTCGTGGGCGGTGACGTTTTCGCTGCAGCAGTAGGCTGTGTATGAGGCTTGTACCATGACGCCGAGGTTGGGCATGATGCGCACGATTTTGGCTTCAGCGGGCGCATTCTTTTTGAGGAAGCTCAGGGGCACGGTGGCGGCGACGGATATGACGAGTTTGCCTTTGATTTCTTTGCTGATTTCTGTGAGCACTTTGGCTACGTCGCCGGGTTTAACGATTACAAAAACTATGTCGGCAGATGCGGCGGCCTTGGCGTTGTCGCTACTTGTTTTTACGCCTAAGGCTTCGAATTCTTTGAGTTTCTCCGCTTGGATGTCAACTGCCGTTATGGAGGAGGGCGTGATTTCGCCTTTGATTAGGCTTTTGATTATGGCGCCGCCCATCATGCCGGTGCCGATGACTGTGATTTTGTGAGTCATGATTGTTCACTTTTACATTTTAGAAGTTGGTTTTGCTCTTTAAACTTTCGTAGCGTAAAGCCGCCGTTCACTCGGTTGCGGTCAATTCTCTTAGTAACCTGTGCATTTCAATCGCTGGCGCGTCCGTCTTTAGACCCCTGGGGTTGAAATGCGTAGGTACCGCTTTAAAGCCTGCATCTTTGAGGGCAGCCAAAAAGGTCTGGTTTGATGGAGCGGGCAGATTATCTTTGCCGCTCAACTTGTCGATTACATAATAGGTAGCGGGCATGGTTGCTTCCGCCTTTATTTGGGTGAGGAGCTTGGTGATTTTGGCGCTGTTCCTAAACGCCGCCGCCCTGTTCTCAGTAAGCATCTGCTCCACAAACGCCTCGTCTGCAATTGCGCCTGTCCACAGCGGTCCAGCCCAATCCATCTTTGAACCACATTCTGGGCAAGTGGAGCAACCAAAGGGGTTGTGGGCGATTTCTCGGTGCATACAGCTAAAGCAGTGAAGAATATAGCCTGTGGCTCTGAGGCTTTCGTCGGATTTTTTAGCGCCATAGCCAATTTGGGCGTAGACACGGATATAGTGGTCGCTGCTATGGCTGAAGAGCACTTTGACGCCGATGTCATGCTTCGCCGCGGTCGCCGCAATTGAACCGCACAGAAGCCTCACTGCCAACTCGTGGCAGTACTCGGTGCGGAGGGGTTTGCCGCCGTATTTGCGTAGACATGCTTTGGCGTGGACTCCACAGAGAGGCGCCAAATCCGTGGCAGTAGCCGCCAGCAACCCCCTGTTCTTGAGTGCTCGAAGCGCTGAGTCGAGGTAGGGTGCTGGGGTGCCGAAGGGGTCTATGTCGATTATGTCGAAGCGTTTCTTGGGTGAAGCGTTGTTGGCGAGTGTGCGGTTTGCGTCACTGTGCTTGAGTGTTATCCTGTCTTCTAAGTGGTTGAGGGCGATGTTGTGCTGGGCAAGCTCGCAGGCTTTTGTACTGATGTCGCTTAAAAGCACCCTTGAGGCACCCGCGATTTCTGCGGCATAACGGATTCCGCGGATACCCTGACTGGTCAGGGGCTCACAGATGTTTACTTCGTGACCAACCATGTGTTGGTAAGCTTGGAGGGCGAGGACTGAGAGGTCACGGTTGAATTCCATCACTGGGTTGTAGAATACTGGGGCTCTGGAAGGCGCGTAATCGCTGGGGGTTACGCCGTATGCTTTGAGGTTGGGCACTAGGACTTGGACTTTGCCTTCGTGTATGATTTCGCTGGGAAAATCAGCGACAAAACCAGTTTTTTCAGTCATACTTCTGCTCCAAGTGATGCTATGATTTGCGAGTTTTAACTTAAAAACGTTCGATTACACGAGTACATGTTCTCGTGATTAGCGGTGTTAGAAGATGCCAAAATTAGGAGGCGAAAGCATTATCTGCATGCAATAGCTACACAATCTTTAGGTTCTAATTCTATCTATCCCTGCAGTGTGATAATTTATGGTTTTAGTTAGCGTTGTAATGTGCTGCCGTAATCATGAGAAATACGTGGCAGCAGCCATGGACAGCGTCTTGAATCAAACATTCAAAGACCTCGAGCTTTTAATCACTGAGGACTGCTCAACCGATAACTCTGCAAAAATAATTGCTGACTACCAAAAAAATGATCCAAGAGTCCACGCGCTTTTCCACACAAAGAACATAGGGGTCTCGCAAACGTTAAATGATGGCTTGGACCGCGTCAGCGGCAAATACGTTTGTTTCTTAGACTCCGATGACCTCTGGGTAGAGAACAAATTAGAAAAGCAGTTGAAAATTTTAGGAAAAGACGACACAAAACTTCTCTGGTCTGAAGGTGAAGTCATTAACAGTCAAGGCCTAAAAACGGGTGAACTTGTAACCCAACACATCCATGCACTCCCAAATAAAAGCGGCTGTTTATTTGAACCCCTTCTAAAAGAACTGGTTGTTTTTCGTCAGAGCATGATTTTCAGGGCTGATTATGTAGAGAATATTAGGTTTGATCCACAACTGAAATACGTCAATGACCACCTGTTTTTAGTGGATTTAGCAGTTGACCACGAATTTCTCTTTATGCCTGAAATCCTAGCAAAATACCGTATCCACGAAAGCAACATTAGCAATAGAAACAAGTTGGGATGGGCAAAAGACAAGGTCCTTATCCGCCAATACTTCCTGCAAAGGTATGGCGACAAAATGTCGTCTAGGGCTAAAGCAGACATAAAATATCAAATCGGCTTCTACTTATCGCGACTGGGTAAAAATGAAGAAGCAAAAAAATATTATTTGCAGGCACTAAAAATCGATCATACGCATGTCACCAGCACCCTCTATACAGCGCTAATGCTGACAACAGGTGAGGGATTTATCGGAAAATTCTTAGTAAACTCTTTCAACGCAACCACGGAACTCGTAAGCAATCTAAAAACTGGGCGAATGGGCTCTAAATCCTAACAGTATACCCGTATTTTCGCACATAAACCTTCGCATGTACTCCGTTTTAATGTTTTGCTGCTTGAAAACGTTCGACTTGACAGGCTTGAAATGAATGTAAAATAAGCGACAAACACAAGCATAAAGCCAAAACCCACAGCCTATACATTATGAAAATCCTCCACGTATTGATCACAATAGCAGTTGTTTTCTTAGTGCTTTTTGAGGTAGCTACGACCGTTTATGCGCAGACAAAAGTTTTTACACATGACCATGGAGATAGAGCACATACTACCGCTGAGGGTAAATCGGTTTTTGCTTGCGATGCAACCGTAAGCATCGAAACCGAACCTAAAGGCGGCTGGCTCCCAAACAAAACCTACCAAGTAAATTGGACACTACGGCTCGACTACGTTAATTCTGAATTCCTAAACGACAACTACTACATCCAGCTCTCTTGGCCAGCGCTCGAAAAGTTAACGCCGACAATTCCCGCAGGAACTATAGTGAATCAAACACAGCTGAGCACGTCACATAAAACAGGCACTATAAGTGCAGCGTTCACACCCACCAACTCCTCAGACGGCTTTTACATGAACCCAGAGTTCCCATTCGCAATTTACGTTAACGGCGAAGCATTGCCGCAGGATTGGGCGTCAGGGATTTGGTATGGCGAAGGCGGAATCTCGACCAACGTAATAGACCCCAATGCGACCCCGTATTCTCTGCCGTCATCTACAGCTAACCCTGAATATTCAACTTTAACAGTTACAGTCGCTTTAGCCGTAGCGATATTGCTTGTGGTTTCAGCAATCCTAGTAGTCAGAAAACGCCGAGTTGCCAAAGAATAATCGAGAACAAAAAGCTTTATCGCCTCGGTGCTTTTGGTCTATTGGGCTGGTTTGAGTGGCAAACAGAGTCCTACTTCTAACAGGCACGCTGGGCGTTGGAAAAACTACGGTTCTCCAAAAAACGGTCGATACCCTTAAAGCTGCGGGTGTAAGCGTCAGCGGCATGGTGAGCCGAAGTGCGCGAAGCCGGCGTGCGGATAGGCTTTGAAATCATCGATATAGCCGGGGGACAGAAAAGGTTTGCTAGCACATGTGGCAAAGGGCTGGGCCGCAAGTGGGCAAATACCACGTAAACCTCGCCGATTTGGAAGCGGTGGGAGCCAAAGCCATAGCCGAAGCTACTGAAAACTGTCTTGTCGCGGTTGTCGATGAGATCGGCCCGATGGAGTTGTTCTCCCAGAAGTTCAAGGCAGCGGTCAAATCAGCTCTTGAATCAGATAAAGTGGTGCTGGGGGTTGTGCACGCCAAAGCCAAAGACCCACTGATCACGGAGGCAAAGCGTCGTGAGGATACTGAGGTCTTTTTGGTCACCCCAGCTAACCGTGATGGTTTGGCTGAGGTTTTGGCGCAGAAGATTTTAAGTCAACTCGGCAACTCATTTTCTCCCTTGAGATAGCGTTCGAAAACGTCTGTCTTGCTTGACCCAGAAGAGCTATGTCGAGACCATCAACTGAAGATTTAATAATCTTACGTTCATTCATGCGTAAACAATATCAAGTCTTCAGCCTAGCTTATTTTGGCTGTAACTATGAAACACATCACCGCTCTACTGGCAGTGTTCATAGTCATTTTTGGAGGCTTTGTTAGTAGTTTATCTGGCATTAGCTTCGCTCAAGACGTTCAAACTGTGGCAGGAACCATAACCGCTGATACAATGTGGAGTAAAGCAGGCGGAGTATACAGCTTAACGGGGTCTGTCACGGTCAACACGGGTGTAACATTAACCCTTGAACCTGGAACGTCTGTTAACCTAAACAATTATGCTCTCATGGTGAACGGCATTCTTGTTGCACATGGTACCAGTGATAACCAAGTTGTTCTTTCTGGTGGTCAAATCAATTTCACCGCAAGCAGTCCAAGTTGGGGTGAACAAACAGGTTTCGGCAATATAATCGAACGCTCAGTTATAGACTCAGTTATAATATCAACGGAGAACACGATTAAAATCGATAAATGCACTATCCCCCATGGAATTACCATAGATGGACCCGTGATTTTATCTAACAGCAACATATCCCCACCTGAATTTGGCTATACATCAGGCCTATCGGCGCCCCTAAGTGCTCTGCTGACAAACTATGAAACGGTTACAATTAAGTCTACAGCAGCCACAATCTCAGGCAACATAGTTCACGGTAACATCTATTGCGAGGTAGCAGGCGCTTCACCCGTAATAATGACAAATACTGTTTCTGGAGTAATTCATGTCGGAAGTTTTGACCGAAACATAACTGCGGGGTCACCTATAATTTCGGGGAACACGGTGTCTTTGGGAGACAGATTGGGCATATTTGTTCATGGCGAGTCGCCGATAATTTCAAACAACACCGTGACCGGCCCAGCAGGCTATGTCAATAGCGGAACTGGGATCCTACTCTACATTCTGAACGGTGGAACGGCTACAGTTTATAGCAACACCATTTCAGGCTTCACCAATGGCATCACCGTCGCCAACAACTCTGCCTCAATCATTGAACGAAACTTCATTACCTGCTGCCATCAAGCAATAAGCGGCGTAGGAACCCAAGCAACCATCAAAAACAACACATTAAGCGGCAACATAAATGCAATCGACATTTGCTTTAATTTCCCGCCAATAATTGATTTTAACAACTTCCAGAATAACAGCGAAACCAACGTTGTCCTAAAGAATATGCCGTGGCAAGAGGTTCTCGTCTCAAGGGATATTGATGCACCTAACAATTGGTGGGGAACGACTGACACAGATTCAATTGATAGGTTGATCCATGATAAGGGAGATGACTCAGCGCTGGGAAAAGTAAAGTATACTCCCTTTCTGACTCAACCAAATCCTCAAGCGCTACCTGACCCAACCGCAGCAATGCCATATCTTTCACCGACCCCAACCCCGACGGAAGAGCCAAACAACTTCAATATTGAATCCAACAGTACCGTTTCAGCGTTATCCTTCAATGCGACAAGTCAAGAGATAAGTTTCGCTGTTAACGGAACATCAGGAACTACTGGTTTTGTTAAAGCCACAATCGCCAAAGCCTTTATGCCTCAAAGCGATAACATCCGAGTTTACCTAGACGGTGCTCCCATAGATTACACCTTATCCTCGAATCAGGACAATTGGATAATCACTTTTACTTATAACCACAGTATCCACCAAGTAAGAATCAATCAACTGCAAAACGAGACTGCAACTGTGTTTGACGACCCCTACTCAATCTACATCTTAGCGGGTATTGTCATAGCCTTAGTTGGATTACTAACTTTACTGGTCTGGGTTGCGAGGAGAAAAAACTAACAGTGTGCAGATGGCTGTTCTGTTTGCGCTGCTTGTAAAAAACGCCTCAACCCGCCTGCAATCCAACACACAATCCAACGCCAAACAGCAATGCACCGCCAAACCCGCCAGAAGAAGATGAGCAAGGGCGAAGTTCTCTTCTTCTTAAACTAGAAAAACAAAACTCTCGCTACTGATAACTGGAGATAGCGGGCAACCAAACTACTCAGGCCAATAGTAAACCGCTAAGCCCGTTGCAATATCTTTTTTAGTGCAGCCTAAGTCTATTTTTGCGGTGCAGACTTACGGAAGAAGCAACAATTTGGGTTCCCGCCGACGGCGACACGTTTGTCACCGAAGACGGCTTCATCATGAACACATTCGGCTACGAGCACCCAGAAGACCGGGTGTTTGCTTTCCTCAAGTACATCCCAGCCAAATACAAAGACCTCTTCAACGTCGAAATGCTACAGCGCACATGGAAGTTTGGGTCAAAGCCGCTCACCGCACAACTGTTCCGCGCAGAAAAACTCTACACAGCCAAAAACTACCAGACCTTCATCGAGGTTTTCCGCAAAAACTTTTCCAACTACCTCTTCTACGACCAAACACGCGGCAAAGAACTCATAACCGCGCCCTTGGACCGCATCGAGCAGGTGTTTGTGCCCAGAGACAGGCTTGTGTGGCTGCAGAACCTCAAAAAACCCGATAGCCTCCAAACCCACGCCCTCAATCTCATCGACCTCATCCACAAAGAATCAGGCGTACCCTACTCAGACTTGGGTATCCACGGTTCTATCGCGTTGGAGATGCATGCGCCTGAGAGCGACATCGACTTTGTAGTGTACGGCACCAGCAACTTCCGCCAAATTGAGCAAACCATCCAAATTTTGGTCAATCAGGGCACCTTAACCTACATCGCGGGAAACCGCATCGAAGCAGCACGCAAATTCGTCGGCAAATACGAGGGGAAAATCTGGATGTACAACGCCACCAAAAACTCAGAGGAAATCAAGGGAAAATACGGCGACTACACCTACACCCCGTTGGCACCTGTGCGTTTCACCGCAACCGTGTGCGACGACACCGAAACCATGTATCGCCCCGCCAACTACAAAATCACCAATTACAAGCCCATGGACGCACAGTCAGAACTCGACTTGGAACAAATTCCGCGGCAAGTCATCTCAAACATTGGCTGCTACCGAAACATCGCCCGCAACGGAGCGCAAATCAAAGTCGCAGGCACCCTAGAAAAAGCCCAATCCACAACCGATGACAGCGTCTTCTACCAAGTCGTTGTGGGAACAGCCACTTCAGAAGAAGAGTTCATATGGCCAACCTAAAACTCCGCGACCGAGACGCCATCCAAAGTGCTGAGGGCATCATCTTCCGCGTCTTTGGCTACAGTCACCCAGAAGACAGCTACATCTGTGACGCTGAATACGCCAGCTCAAAAATCTTCCACTCAACCGACCCCCGAGCCCCCCGCGAAGGCAGAAGCGAGCTTTACTACAAATTCTACAACGACGAAGGCATGAAACTCGTCGCCAAAAAATACCCCCAATACCTCATCAACCACAAAATGCTTGGGCTAAAAATCGTTGGGGTTCCCCAGAACTTTATTGCCGAGGCACGCCAGCCGCAGCCAAGGTTGCAGGAACTATTAAAGCAAGGTCCGACTGACCAGCTTTTAGCGGCTATGGAACGCGTACTCGGCATCGCCACCAGCAAGTCGGGCGTGTCAGCGCAGAGTTTTGGGGTTTTCGGCTCCATGCTCCACGGGTTCCACCACCCCAAATACAGCGACATCGACTTCACCATCTACGGCAAAGAGGAAAACCGCAAAATCGTCGAAACAAACAAACAGCTCTACTCTGACCCAACGTCAGGATTAAGCAACGAGTTCTCCTCAGAGGACGCTATGAAAGGCAAAAGATGGCTATTCAAAAACTTCACCGTACCCGACTTCGTTTGGCATCAACGCCGCAAATACATCTACGGCCTCTACGACGACCGCAAGTACAGCGGCAGAATCATCAAAGCCGAATTCGAACCCGTCAAAGATTGGGATGAAATCGTAAACGAGTATGACCCTGACGCACGGATTGTGCAGAAGGGCTGGGTTAAGTTAAAGGCGCGGGTGACAGCGAACGACAACGGACCCTTTATTCCTTCAGTCTACGGAATTGAACCCTTGGAGGTACTCAGCGGACCCAGAGAAGCCCTTGAGGCTGTACGCGTGTTTAGCTACATGGAGGAGTTCCGTCAGCAGGTGCAGCGGGACGAAACCGTGATCGTGGAGGGCAACCTTGAAGAGTTGCAATCGCCCAAAGGCAGCTATCTCCAAGTCACCTTAACCTATTGCCCACGCTACTACGAGCAAGTCCTAAAGGCACTCCACTAAGTGAGTATCATGTAGTCTTGGGGTTTATTGCCTAAGATGAGGCGATAGTGTTCGTTGACGCTTTTTTTGTCCGTTACCAATTCAACTTTACCTTGAGCTTCGACGTGTTCGCCGACTGCTGCTTGGAGGCAGAATCTGCCGCGGAAAGAAACGATTTCCTCAATCGGCGAGAGCTGCGGTCCCTGAAGCGTTACCACGTTGCCGACTTTGTAGGTGCAGGGCGTGAACAGGGCGTTTTGCATGTCAAGGACATTGGTAAGGATTTTGCAGTAGCCGCTGTTTTTGTAGGTTACGTCGCCGTACTGCTGTGTGGTTTCAGTCCAGTCTTTGACGAAGCGAACAAAGTAATCGACGCCCATAAACATGCCTTGGAAAGCCTTGCGACTCTCCACTGCCTCAAAATCCTCAAAACTCATCTCGGTGTCTTTTGAGCGGAAATCGTAGAGTACCTTTAGCTCTGATTGCGTGTAGGGTTTGAAGCCTGAACCTTCCTCTTTGCGCAAATCTTCCAGTGCAGCGATGGCTTTGCGGCTGTTTTCTACGCCGTAGACGAGCGGGTCGATGTCTGAGGTGTCTGTGGTTAAGCCTGCCATGATGGAGCCTGAGATGCCGATGCTGCTCCAAGGGATACCCGCATTCTCTTTGAGGCGCTCTGCTAGGCGGAGGGCTTTTTCTTCCAGCGGCGAGAGGTTTTTTTCTTTGCGGAGTTGAGCAAGCTTTTCCGTGGGTTGGAGAATTTCTGCTATTTGGTCGGTGGGGACTTCGCAGAGGGTTTCGCCGAAAACTGGGTCATTAACGATGAGGTCAGGGTGGTTTTCTTGGAGGTAGCGGAAGCGGTCGCTTAAACTATAGACTTTGCCGTATGTGGTTGTTTGGTTTTTTCTTGGGCCGTCGGGGGTGGGTATGTAGCGGGGGAACGCTATGATTTTCTGCGGCGGATGAACTAAGCCTTTAACGTCGAACACCACGCCGCTGTTGGTTCTGATTAGGTCTCCTTCACGCGCCCTCATAGCATCACTGTATGTTGCTGCATTTGTTTGTAAATTTTTACATAACGTTAATAAGTGTTTTTTTAACCGTAATAGAACGGTGCATCAAAACTGACCATCAACTGCGAAAAAGCCCAGCACATCAGCAGATGCCTACAATTAGCCATCATCCTCGAAGTCAGCGCCGACAAACCAGGCAACGTCAACTTAGTCGTAGATTTTGAAGGCACCAGAGCCGAACACTTCTTAGCCTCGTCCATCGCCGCAGGTCCCTCCTTCCAAGAGGCAGCCCTCCGCGGCGTCGAAATCGCACAGGGCAAACGAAAACTCGCAGACGCCGGATTAGGCGAACTCATTCGGTGGGGCATTAAAGACATCGACGAGTGGCAGCATGGCGGCAACACCCTGCTCGGAACCATCATGCTTTTTGCGCCGATGGCGGTCGCCGCTGGCATGACGCCCACCGACGAGAGATTCACGCTTGATTTTGCTTTATTCCGCAAAAACATTGACGCAGTAATCAGGGCATCCACTGCACAGGATTCTGTGGCAGTGTATGAAGCCATAGAAATCGCTAAACCCAGCGGACTCAACGGCGCACCCGACTTAAGCGTCAAAGACCAAAACTCCAAAGCACGTTTAGTCACAGAAAATGTAACGCTGTTCCAAGTATTTCAAATCGCTTCAGGCTATGACGACATCTGCAACGAATGGATCAACAATTACCCCATAACCTTCAATTTAGCCTACCCCTACTTGAAGGCAGAACTCAAACGGGTAGACCTAAACACAGCCATCGTCAACACCTTCCTAAAAGTCCTATCCGACAAACCCGACACATTCATCGCCCGCAAAGTCGGAGCACAAAAAGCTAAAGAAGTCTCCGCGGGAGCGCAGCAAATTCTCGACTTAGGTGGCACCGAAAACGCAGAGGGCAAAGAGGCGTTGATTGCGTTTGACAACAAACTGCGTAAAGCGGGCAATGACTACAACCCAGGCACCACCGCAGACATCACCGCTGCCGCTTTAGCGTTAACTACTTTGAGCGGTTATAGACCATAGCGCTTTTGTGTTTGAATAGCTTTTGCGTTGCCGAGGGACTTTGGAATACTTTTTAACATTCAAACCCCAGTTTAAGCACATGTTTCGCAACGCCCTTGCAAGCACTTTTAAGTCCAAGCGGTTCTGGATTTGGCAAATCGGTGGCGCCATCATCTACGCCATCCCCGCCATAATCCGCCTCTCAACCGCCAACGTTGTATTGCCCATTCTGGGTCTGCTGGAAACACCTTGGATCGGCTACTGGATCCCAGGCAACATCGTGGAAAAAATCTTGGTCAACGCTTTCTTCCCAGGAGCCGCAGGGGCGATTGCAGGCGAGATTTTCTTTTTCTACCTCAGCGGACCCGCGCTTACTGGACGTGACAAGTATAAGCGGCGACTAAAAGGCGCGTTGGTTTGGGTGACTTTGTGGTCGCTTTTCCAGTTGTGGGGCAACTTCCAAAACATCATAGGCAGCTACGGCGGCAACCTCTTTGAGTACCCCATGGTTTACCCGCTTAACTTTTTGCTGGCTTCTCTGTCGATCTTTACCCCAGACATCGTTGGTTACCTCAAAAACGCCTTAACAAATGCGGTCCATAAAAAAGAAGGATAGGCTAGACATAGCCGAATACGCCTAAAACCTCAAGTTGGGGCACATTTTGAATGGTTCGGTTGTCAACGTTCAAAGTGGTTGTTGCGCACTGTTGAATTACAGCATAGGGGACGCGATAGTAAGAGTTTGGGTCCTCTCCGTAAGTGATTACGACGCCAGCACCCCAAGCGGGAATGTAGGTGCCGTAATCGTAGCTTTCAATGTAGGTCAAGCCGTCGGTTGCACTGGTGTATTGGAAAGTTATTGTGAGGTTTTCTAATGCTATGTTGTTGTGTACTTTTACGTAAGATTCATTGCCCCCATAAGAAGTAAACTCGAAAGGCAACGATATGTTGGTTCTTGTTAGCTCCAAGACGATGTCATCGGAAATTTGTTGAACCATTTGAGGGGGCAAACTGTTCAAATCCACATGCCCAACACTAGGCTTCTGCACAGGCAACTGGGCTAAGTAAACTGCGGTAGTAACATAACTTGTCGCTATGCTTACAACCACTGCAAGCAACAAAACAAACAGATACTTGATTTTACCATTCAATGACTTCGAACCTCAAACCATTTAATGGCTATTCCCTTAAGTGGTTTCCGAAAAAACTCAAAAGTCGCAAACAATAAATTCCTAAAACCCCTAACCTGCAGGTATGTCCTTCCATGTCCGACGCAAAGAACGCGAAATTACCGACCCCACCGAAATGCGCAATGTCCTCAAAACCACCAAATACGTCACAGTCGCCCTATGCATGAACAACGAGCCCTACCTCGTAGCCCTAAGCCACGGATACGACGAAGAACGCAATTGCATATATTTTCACTGCGCACCCGAAGGCAAAAAGTTAGTTTACGCCCAAGCAAACAACCGCGTTTGGGGGCAGGCAGTGCTCGATTATGGCGTCACTGACGAATGCGACTATGCCTACACCAGCGTGCATTTCCAAGGCACCCTAACACTGCTCAGCGACCCAGTCGAGAAGCGCCATGCACTCGAAACGCTTGTTTGGCAAACCTCAAATCATCCTGAGGAAAAACTGGCTAAGGTGAAGCCTGAGAAGATTGCAAAGACGACGATGGGCAGAATAGACATTGCTTACATGAGCGGCAAGAAGCATCAAGCGCCCCCTAAAACACCAGTTTAACTGCCCAATTTAGTCCAATCCACATGGTAAACATACAAGTTGTCCTGCGAGTAAACCTGCGTCAACCAGCTTACACCTTCCAGATATGCTATGGTGTCTTGGCCGTAGTTTTTTAGCTCATCGTTTCCAAGGTAGACGTAGCTCACGTTGTATTCTTTTACAACCGACTCCAGTTGGGTCTCTTTGCCATCGTAAGCGCTGTCGATGGTCTGCTCTCGCTCAAACACCTCGCTCATTGGTTCACCGTGTCCATAGGGCCAATAAAAGTATGAATCTACCCTCAACCTTCCGCCAACCAAAGAGGGGGGACACTGGATGCTGTAATAGGTGAGGAACACTGAGTTCTGGGGCGTGTTATCCCTGACCCATATGCCCAAGTTGTACTCGCTCCAGCTTACCGCAGTGAAGTCGGTGCCAACGTTGTAGATTATGACGCTTGAGGCAGTGATAACGGAGAGCAAAATCAACCCAAAAGCCACAACACGGGGCACCTTAGACAGCACAATGCCTGCAAGCAGAACGATGGGGACCCAGGCAAATATGAAGAACTTGTACATATCCCAATCCCAAGGCGTAAACAAAACAACGTTTGGAATAATCACCAGCAAAAGACAAGTCACTTTGAGGTATCCCTGTCCGCGTATGGCGAAGGAGGCGAGGGCTAAGATGAAGGGTATGCCCAGGTTTAGGAAGTAGTAAGTGAAGGGGTTGTTGGCAAAATCAGTTACAAACGCAGTGCTCAAGCTGATATTAAGCGGTGGCCCACCCGAGAAGATAAAGGGCAACGCTACTACGCTTGGCAACAAAAAGTAGAGGTATCCACTGTTGAGTTTGCGTATGCTAAAGAGGACTGCAGCGGCGAAGGCAACGTAACAACAAAAGAACGCCACGTTATGGAACTGAAAAACCAACCCGGTTAAGACGCCGGCAAGCAGCAACCTATTGCTATCGCTCATATCACGCAGCAAAGCCAAAACCAACGCGAACACCGGTAAACCCATAAGCATCGGGCGCTGCTGCAGCAGATTATCGAAAATCGAGGGCAACCCAAACTGTCCCTTGAACTGGAAAATGTAATTTGTCCACGGCGCAAAAGACCCGTTAATTAAAGCGTCAAACAGCCCAAAGTAGCTAAAGCCCCAACCGAAAACGCCTAAAACCGTCGCAATAACAGCCACTCGCCGCCCGTAGTGCCGTCCCAACGCATACATTGCAACCGCAAAAACCCCGATGAACACCGCGTTAAGGAAGGGCAAAAGTGTGGGCAAGTAACCATACATGTTCTCAAGTATGGCTGTGTGGAAATCGACGAAGTAGTGGTAGGTTAGTGGGGTGCTTATGTAGTTGGGGGTTTGCGGGGGGAAGTTGCCTTGGTTGATGCTTTCTATGATTTCGTAGTGGAAAGGGGTGTCCTGCCAGTTTGAGCCGGTTATGACTATGCCGTAGTCGTTGCCTCGCCAGACACTCACCGCCAGCACGGAAAGTGAAATCGCAAAGATGACGGCGAAGAGCAGCAGGCTGGTTTTTTTGATTTGCCCCAGTTTGAGGATGCTTCTGGGTTTTAGCGGCTCGCCTTTTTTGTAGACAAGCAAAGTGTAGAGCGCGGTTAACGGCGCGAAACAGCCTAGAATGGTCCAGCGGGAGTAGCCCAAAGCCAAAGAGGCGAAATAAACCAGTGTCACCGACACCATAACGCTAAAAATAGGCACAAATGCCCAAACCTCATAGGATTTGAGGTGGAAAAAGCGGTAACATATCAAGCCTGGAACCAGAAAAGTGAAAACCAGCGCCGCCGCAACACCCAAGTAACTCGAAAACACCGACACTGCGAGCAAGAGTAAAAACACTATCGAGAGCCAATACTTGTGCGCGACCACACTTAGTGCTGTGTTTGCAGTGATTGTATGGTTCCCCTAAGCGTTTTTAAAGCTATGTTCTGTTTGAAGGGTATAAGATTGTCGCTCAATCCACCTCGGTTTGACCGATTGATTCTTTTTGTTGCCTGCTGAGTTATTGTTTAACGTAAAAACCGAGAAAGCTTAATTAGTTAAATCCTCGTGTATGTGTTGCGGCGCAAATTTGCCCAGGTAGTATAGTTAGGTCCAGTATATGCGGCTGTCGCCCGCAGGACCCGGGTCCAAATCCCGGCCTG
>JBNIDO010000065.1:0-16048 GCA_050108095.1 Bathyarchaeia archaeon | reverse complement strand
TGCCTTTGTTGGTTGTTAGGTAGGCTTTGGGTCCGCAGGTTGGGCACGCCACCGTTTGCGCATGGAAACGCCTGTTCGCAGGGTCCTCGTACTCACGTCTGCAAAAGCCACATAGCGAGAACTCGTTCATGGTGGTGTTTTCTCGGTCGTAGGGCAGCCGCTCGATAATTGTGAAGCGTGGACCGCAATCGGTGCAGGTAATGAAAAAGTAGTCGAAGCGTGGATCGTTGGGATCTCGGAGTTCTTTGAGACATTGGTTGCAAATGGCTATGTCTGGCGGAATGACTGAGCCAGAGGTTTCGGTTTCCTCAGAACTCTTGACGATAGTGAATTTGCTGTACTCGTTTTTGCCAGCAATATTTGTTCTGCGGCTTTGGTCGATTCTTGCCAGCGGCGGCTTCTCAGCATCCAGATCCGCCAAGAAGCCCTTGATGCCCTGTACTGCGCCTTCGAGGAGCACTTCAACTCCTGCATCGCCCCTGTTACGAACATACCCCGCCAAGCCATGCTTGACGGCGGTGCGGTAGATGAAGGGACGGAAGCCTACGCCTTGAACAATGCCTGAAATGAGTAGTTTAACCCGCAATGACTGAACCTTGCTTATTTCTGAGTCAAGTTTTCTCTTATACATTTCTAGGTTTATTTTGGCAATCTTTAAAACAAAGAACACTCAATCAAGAATGTTTGAAAATGAAGCCCCTAACCTTCGCAGTTGCCTTTGTCCTCACCATCTGCGTAATCATCGCCGGCATCATCCTATTCCCCGACATCTTAGGCAAAGCCGCGACAACCAACAACGAAATCGTCTTCGGCTTGTTTTTGGGGCCCTTCTGTGTTTTTCTAGTTATGGGTTGGCTGGGCGAAAAACTGGTACTCAAACTGTTCAAAAAAGAGTAGCCTTTTGACTTGTTGGATGGGATAAAATAATAGGCACTTTGGATGTAATGTAGAGCATGGGTTTATTGGATCAGGTTCGATGCCCAACTGGGCTTCAAGGTAGAATCGCAGCGTCAATGATGAATTGGGGACACGGGGCGCTTACGATCTGGGGACTCACATACGCAGCTATCCAGCCGAACTTTACGATTTTGGATTTGGGGTGCGGAGGAGGCAAAACCGTCAACCGCTTAGCCCAACAGGTACCGCAGGGAAAAGTCTATGGCCTTGACCACTCAACCGACATGGTGGCGTACGCCAAAAAAGTGAACAGAAAATTCGTCGAGCAAAACAGGGTGGAAATCAGTGAAGCCTCAGTTGAAAAAACAGGGTTTTCAAGCGACTTTTTTGATTTGGTGACGGCTGTTGAAACGTACTATTTCTGGCCCAGCCTACCCGACGCTTTCACAGAGGTTCTGCGGGTGCTTAAGCCAAATGGAAAACTGCTGATGATTAACGAGATGGTTAAAGACGGCGTATATGAAGTAAAAAAAGCTGAATTGATAAGCAAAGCGCATGTGCAACTTTATGGGCTTGACGAAATGTGTGGGATGCTGCGGTCGGCGGGGTTTGTGGAGGTTGAGGTTTTTAGAAAGGAAAACTCGCCTTGGAACGCTATTGCAGCCCAAAAACCTGCCCCTTAAAGCGCTCTTAGGCTACGTTTTTGCACTTTACCAGCAGCAGTCAACGGCAAATCACAGACAAAGCGGACTTCTCTGAGAGATTTGTAAGATGCAACTTTTCCATTAACAAACCCCTTTAAATCCACCTCGGAGACTTGAGCGCTGTCCTTGAGCACCACAAACGCCACAGGCACCTCACCCGAAGTCACATCAGGCTGCCCCACTACTGCACAAAGCTTCACTGCTGGGTGTTCGTAGAGGAGGTCTTCGAGTTCTCGGGGGTAGATGCTGTAGCCTTTGTGTTTGATGAGGTCTTTTTTGCGGTCAACAACGTAATAGTAGCCGTCGCCGTCGACGCGGGCGATGTCGCCTGTGAGCAACCACCCACCACGGAGCACCAAGGCGGTTTCTTCGGGGTGATTCCAGTAGCCCTTCATAACCTGCGGTCCCTTAACAGCCAACTCGCCCACTTCACCCACTCCAAGCGTTCTCTGGCCTGTTTCTAAATCGACTATGCGGGCATCTGTTGCGGGCAGGGGCACTCCAATCGAACCCACCCTCACCCGCGCCCTATCCACTGGGCTGCAATGGGTAACAGGCGACGCCTCAGTCAAACCATAACCCTCCGCCAACAGCCCACCCGTAACCGCCATGAACTGTTTCTGAACCTGCGGCGGCAATGGGGCGGCACCTGAAATGCACACCCGAATCGACCTCAAATCGTAGTTGGCTATGTCAGGGTGGGCTAAGAGCATCTGGTACATGGTTGGGACACCGCAAAATACTGTAATTTGGTGCTGTTGTATGGTTTGGCAGGCTTTGGCTGCTTCGAATTTGGGCAGCAACACCATCTTGGCACCTAAGCTGATGGGTGTGGTTAGGCTGGTGGTCATGCCGTAGATGTGGAAAAGCGGCAGCGCCGTGAGGAAGACATCTTGTGGTGTTGCTTCTATGGCTGCGGCGAAGGTGTAGGCGTTTGAGAGGAGGTTGCTGTGGGTTAACATGGCTGCTTTGGGGGTGCCTGTTGTGCCGCCGGTGTATTGGAGCGCGGCTAGATCCTCTGTTGGGTCGATTGGGATGTTGGGGTTACTGCTGGAGCTGTTTTTGAGTAACTGGGGGAAACCACATTCATCCAAGGTGGTGCCGATGACATGTTTGATTGGGACGTTTTCTCTGACTTTCTCCACAACCGGGCACAGCGTATCCAAGGCGACGATGGTTTGGGCTCGTGAGTCGCTGAGTTGAAATGCAACTTCGCGCTCCCGATGCAGCGGACTAATCGCCGTCACAGTTGCGCCGGCTTTTAGGGCGCCGAAGTAGGCGATGACGAACTGAGGGATATTTGGCAGATAAAGCGCCATGCGGTCGCCTTTTGCCAAGCCTAACCCGATTAGGGCATTCGCGAACTGATTACACAACGAATCCAATTCCGAATAAGCGATAGTTTTTTCGCTAAAAGCAATCGCTGTTTTATCTCCAAAGTCATTTGCACTTTTCTCAAGCAACCCCTGAAGGCGACTGTCTGGGAACTTGATGTTAGTCATCATAGGCATATTTTTTTGAGTCAAAGGTAATCAGATAGCAATACTAGCGAAACAAGTAAAAACTTTTAGCATAAAACCGTCCATAACCATTGAAGCAGGCAAGGAGTCTAGCAGATGGTAACTCTTAGGAAAGCAACAATAGGAGACATAGAAGGAATTACAGAAATCTACAACGAAGCCATACTCAACACCACCGCCACCTTCGATACACAACCAAAAACCCTCGAAGAACAGCAAAAGTGGTTCCAAAACCACCAACCATACCTCATCCTCGTCGCCATGCAAGAAGGCATTGTTGTGGGTTGGGCGTCCCTCAGTAAATGGTCTGACCGATGTGCCTACAGTAGCACCGCAGAAGCCTCCATCTACATAAGAAAAGAGTTCAGAGGCAAAGGAATTGGGAGCCAGCTACTAAGACACTTTTGAAAGAGGGTGAAATGATGAAGCTGCATACGGTTATCGCTCGAGTTGCAGATGACAACAACACAAGCATTCGTCTGTTTGAGTCCCAAGGTTTCCAGCGGATAGGTGTCATGAGAGAGGTTGGCAGAAAATGCGGCAGACTCTTTAGATGTCCACCTGCTGCAGAAAATCTACAAGGCATAGCCGGCTGCAGGCTGATGCATTAACCGTTAATAGTTTAGTTAAACCTTACCCTAAAACGGCACCCAACAATTAAATAAAATGACAGAGAAAACAAGTACGGTGAATATGGTGACTTTTTCAGATAATAAAGCGGTTATCCGCAGGTTTATTGAAGCCTACAACAACCGAAACCTACAAGTTTTCGACGAGTTAGTTGCCCCTGACTACGTTGACCACACCCATCAACAGAAAGGACGTGAAGAATTCAAGAGGCTCTTTACTTTGGCTTTTGAAGGGTTCCCTGACTGGCACGAAAGCATCCAAGACATCATTTCTGAGGGAGAAAACGTGTGGGTCCGCGTGAGAGCTATGGGAACGCATAGTGGGATGTGGACTCTTTTTGGGGTTGCTTTGCCGCCGACGGGCAACAAGGTTGTGATGGATATGGTTTTCATGTTCCGCGTAGTAGCTGGGAAGCTTGTTGAGGGCGGAGAAGTCGATGACCAAGTGGACTTCTTCAAGCAACTGGGCCTCATCGAGTATACGGAGAAGGGCAAAAAACTCTTCTCACAAGCCCAATAAAAGTTAGGTTTCTGGCGTCACTACCACAGCGGTTCCAGTCGCCGAAAACAACACGATATTAGATTGCCCTATACTCGATGTCTCCACGTCCAACCCAATAATGGCGTTTGCGCCGAGGGCTATGGCTCGGGCTTTGACGCGGTCAATTGCTTCCCAACGTGCCTTCTCCATCTCAGAGGAAAAAGCCGTGACTTCGCCGCCGACCATAGATTCCAATCCACCCACAAACTGGCCAAGGATGCCCCGGGTGCGAGGTGTCATGCCTGTGACGACGCCAATGACTTTCGTGATTTTGTAGCCTGCAACCGTCGGGGTGGTTACGATTATGAACTGCGAGTTTGCTGTGAGTGAGGTACCGCATCTTGAGCAGAAACCCGCACCGTCAGGATTTACGCTTCCACATCTGGGACAATTCATGGTTTGCTTCTTCCTCTTATCTTAGGGATAACCGTTTGGTCTGCTTCTTTACCTGTACTTCACTGCCCTCATCTTTTAATCTTGCGTAATGAGCGTAAAACTCGTAGGTTCGCTCCATTTCCTTGGTGTAGGTGAAGGGGTAAACGATGACTTCTGAGAGTGCAAAGTTAAGCTTGAGACCATTGTTTTCAAGTACGAATAGTTGTTCCTGTGGTTTATCGGTTAAAATAACGGTTACGATGTCGCCGACTTGGAGTTTTTCACCCAAAGTTTCTCCACTACCAAAGGCTTCGCTTAAATTAATCATTCCGCCGTACTCGAAAATCACGTAGGGGTTGCCGTTGCGGATGATGGTGCCATAGGTTAATCTTGGGGTTTGGCTGCTGAACCGGTTGTGGATGGCACCGTATTCTTCTTTGGTTACTTGTATGATGAGGTAGTTGTGCCAGGTTTTGGATTCGTCGTCTCGCATATGGAAGAACTGCATGTCATTCACTGGTTATAGCCTAAAAGTTCTGAGTATTAACAGTTTGCATCGGATCGTCGAGGACACTGCCGTGCTGTGTCGGAACACAAAAAAGGCAATATAGTGGCAACCATTAAAGCATGACCAGGAGGATACGGTTTGAAATCGCTCATTATCGTGTATTCTTACCATCATTTAAACACTCAGAAAATCGGCGAAGCCATCGCTAGAGTGCTTGGGGCAGAAATAAAGATGCCTCAGAACACAGAACCAACCCAACTCGACAGCTATGATCTGGTGGGTTTCGGCGCGGGGATAGACAGCGGAAAACACTACAAAGAACTACTTGACTTCGCCGACAAACTACCAAACAGCGACGGAAAGAAAGCATTCATTTTCTCCACCAGCGGCATATCCAACCCAGATTACAGAGCTAAAATCCACACTGCGCTTAGAGGTAAACTGCAAGCCAAAGGCTATGTCATCGTTGATGAGTTTAACTGCCATGGTCACGACACCAACAGTTTCTTGAAATTGTTCGGCGGTATAAACAAGGGCAGACCCAACAACGAAGACCTTGCAGCAGCAGAAGAGTTTGCCCAGAAGCTAATGCAGAGCAGTCAACCATAAAGCCATTAAGCAAAAACCACCACAAACAAGCCTATCGACACAAAAAGGTAACTGGGTGACAGATACATAATCGATAGCATACATGCTTTATTAGTAGTTTAATACAACAGAGCAACTGTGAAATTAGTCCTTACATTTAGCAATCATGCAAAGGAAAAGATGCATTCAAGGAACGTAAGAATTCAGGAGGTGTATGTTGCAATAACAGCTCCTGACGAAGTCTATGAGTACGTTATGGGCATCGAAATCTGGAATGACCAACAAAGCGGATTAATAAAAGCATGTTGAAGAGGTAATCTCAGAAACCGCTTAATTACCCCTTTCCATTGCTCGTATGAATTATGAAAGACTGTTTGGTGCCGGGGGCGGGATTCGAGCCCGCGACTTCTGGTTGTAGGCGCTTGCCCCTTGCAAACTCCAGATTATGAGTCTGGCGCCCTAGCCAGGCTAGGCTACCCCGGCAAACGCCGCCGTTTTGGTGGCGTCGTGTCTGTTTAGTCTGTCTTCCATGATTTAAACTTTTTAGATGGGCAAGCTGCAACATTAAGCGGGGTATCCTTGTGGTCGCCCAACCTTGGCGGCTCCCCAGTAATGCAGATAGAGGGCGCAGCACCATTTATGCGCCATCATATCTCGGAATTCAAATGCAGAGGGACCCAGTTTGCCGTCTAAAGAAAGAAAACCAACACGGGACTGCTTCGCCGAAACCGTCATGACAACATCCAAATGCTTATTGTCCGTCGTTCTATACGGTTGGGGATTGTGGGTAAGGGTTTGAATCCTAAGGGAGGACCCTATTGGCAGAAAAACGAAGACCAGAGGTTAAGATCGAAGTGTTTAACAGTACATCAAAGGGTTCTTCGGTTCAGCTTGAGAAAAACGCCTCAACCAGCCAGCAACCCAACTCCGTTGCAGAACACAAAACACAATCACCTGCCAAACCCACAAGAAGAAGATGAGCAAGGCACACACCCACTTCATCTAACACTAGAAAAACGAAAAAGCCCTCCTAAATATGAGAGACCAGACTATTTTTTACGCAGATTACACTGCAACACCTTGGGGCAGACTAAGCATTCGTCTTGTATGAGGGTAGTGCCTGCTGGGGCGTTGAGTAGGCCGTTGAAGTGAGCGCATTTGGCTGGGGAGTCGAAGACTTTGGGGTATTCTGCGGGTTTGACTTCGATGATCTTGGATTTTTCGGTGGTTATGTCGAGTCGTGACATGCAGTATGGGCAAGCATAGTGTGTCTGGCGGGGTATGACGGAGTTGTCCGTAATTACGGTTGGCTTATCGAAGTGTTTCTCGCATCCCTTGTAGGGGCATTTGAGTTTGTCTTCGCGGTGCCCGAAAAGCTGCATGCTAATCGCCTTCTTACTATCCAGTATAGCGATATATTATAAACCTTATCGAAGAAGACGTTTCCCAGTATTAATGAACAACACATCTACAGAAAACCCAAAATAAAGACCCCAAAATTTCACGATTGTAAAACCAACAACTAAACAACAAAACATATGTGCATACAAACAGTCATTCGATTCAGTATTCACACAATTTTTCACAATTATTCTGAACAAATCTCAACTAGCCTTATATTGGTTGTTGCCCACATAATACCAAACATAGTTGGTGAAAAAATGGAAAAAACCCCCAAGAAAACAACCAAAAAAGAAGTCCTCTACTTCCCACACATCTAGGAGACAAAAATGGACTTAATCACCTTTGGCCTCTGCACAGGACTCCTATCAGTAACCTTCCTGTACTACAACATAGAATATAGAAAATTCCTAAGAGAAAATACAGTCTAAATCTTCTAAAGTTTAAAAAGACAACACCTTAGAACCACAGCACTTAGCCAACAAACCTGGGCATCAACCGCACCTTACCCCACGCCCTATTTCAGAGATGTATTGACTAGAATCGACTCAAGATAGCCGTTAGGCGCAAAATATTTTATATCTGTTGGAGGTTTCGTAGATGTGGGCGTTACCTTGGGATTGGTTTGGTTAGATGCGGTTTAGCTTTAAGGTTTTGAAGTATTTTCTGCTTTCCAGACTGATTGTAATATCATCAGCCCTATTGAGTACCCATTTCGTTCCAACAAACAATATTCCGGGCACATGGAACGTTGGCATCCCCTTTTTCAATTTGTTCGCCCGATGGGATTCGGCATTTTATTTAACTATAGCCCGAGGAGGATATGACGCGGGCTCAACGTGGGCTTTTAGGCCACTTTTTCCTTTGGCGCTAAAAACAGGCTCCATTCCCTTCTCTCCATCTATGCAAAGTGATGTAAGCTTAACGGTTGCAGGATTTTTCTTAAACGCGACTTTCTTTTTGCTGGCTCTTTTTGTTGTCCATAATTTGACACAGCGATTGTTTTCTGAAAGAGTCGCCGATGACACAGCTCTCTTGTTAGCTTTCTGCCCAGTGGGGATTTTTTATTCCGCTATATATTCGGAGCCACTGTTTTTGCTTTTGATTTCGCTGTCTTTGTTCTTTCTTGAAACCGAGAGAGTGTATCGTTCAAGCATAGCGGGTTATTTGGCTGGATTGACTCGTCCAGAAGGGTTCTTTGTTATGGTTCCGATGATTTTTAAGAAATATAAGTCCAAGATTAGCTTGGGGAAAAGAGCTATTTCGCTTATCGTTGTGTTTTGCTCTTTGTTAAGTATTCTCTTGGTGGCTTGGGTTTATACGGGCAATCCATTAATCATTCTTTCGGCAGAACAATCTTGGGATGCGACAAACGTTACTATAATCGAGGCGTTAAGTAATCCCTATGATACCTTCAACCTGAATTTCCTTGAATTCTATGCTTTCTCGATTTCTTCTGTTGTAATCGGTTTTTTGGTTGTCTACCAATTTTTTGTTTCCAATCGCGGAAGTCTTTTGGACAACAAGTTGTTTCCGTATTATGCGTATGTGTTGGTTCTTTTGGTTTTTTACGTATCAATTGGTGATGTTAGATCGATGGCAAGGTTTGCGTCTACCCTTATTCCAGTGTACTGGGGATTGGCGGTTTGGATGGGAGACAGAAAATACGCAAAGATTTTGTTGCTTTCGGTTTTTACGGTCCAGCTCGTGGTTGGCTCGGTGCTGTTTGCGAATTGGTACGAGTTTCTATAAACCACCAAAACGCATAGACTGGCTTCTATAAACATTGAAGCTAACCCAAATAGTATTGAACGATTGGCATGAAGAATGGAGCCTCGAGCGGGCTTTGATCCCGCGGCCTGCTGCTTACGAGGCAGCCGCTCTACCAGGCTGAGCCATCGGGGCACCACATTTGCTGTTGCGTATTGAGAGAGGTTTTTCGTATTTTTAAATGTTGGTTTAGCCTTGGCTGGGTGTTGTTTATTTGGTTGAATGCATCATTGCCCTGTAGAGGCGAACTTGATTTGGGTGACGATGGTGGCTTAGGCGAGCACGAGATAATCCGGTTGATCCAGAAGCGCCTAACAGTTATGCCTGGTATGCCTGTTCCGTTTGGCGACGATGTCTCTGGCGCGTCGCTGTTTGGCGATGAAGTTGCCGTATTAAAAACTGACATGCTTGTTGGCTCGACCGATGTGCCGGCGGGTATGAGCCTGTTTGCCGCCGCCAAAAAAGCCGTGGTCATGAACATCAGTGACTTCGCCTCCAAAGGCGTGTTGCCCTCTGCCATCGTGGTCGCGCTTGGACTGCCCAAGGAGCTGGCAAACCAAAAAGCCGTAACTGAAATCGCCGATGGACTCAACTCGGGCGCACGGGAATACGGCGCCTACATCGTCGGCGGGGACACCAACCAAACAGCTGAGCTCATCATCAGCATCTCACTCTTCGGCATCGCTAGAAACGCCCTGATACTTCGAAGCGGAGCCAAAGATGGCGACATCCTCGCGGTCACAGGTTTGTTTGGGAAGCCTCCGGCGGGGATGCGGCTGCTCGCTGGCGGCTGCAAAGCCAACGCGAGGGTCCGCGAGGCGCTGGTGGACTCCGTTTTCTATCCTAAGGCGCGGTTGGCGGAGGGGTTGGCGCTTCGCGGCTATGACTACGTTACGGCGTCTATGGATTCCAGTGATGGGTTGGCGTGGAGTCTGCATGAATTGGGTCGAATGAGTGGGGTGGGCTTTGTGGTTGATAGGGTGCCGATTACGCCTGAAGCAGAAAAATTTGCACGGGATAACAGCTTGGACCCCGTGGATTTGACGTTTTACGGCGGCGAAGAATACGAGTTGGTGTTAACGGTTAAGCCTCAGAAGTGGGAAGAAGCCAAAGCCCTCGTTGAAGCCGTCCACGGCAGCCTAATCCCCATCGGGCGGGCAACGGCAGCCAACAAACAGGTCATCCTAGAAGTGGATGGCAAGAGGCGGGTGCTTGAGGCGAAGGGGTGGGAACACTTCAAGAGCCAGCCATAGCCTGCCGATCAAGCGTGTAGTTGATGATTGTGATGCATGACGCGGCCAAGTAGGGTGTTTTTCCAAGGCTTATTTTTTCCCCGAACCGCAAAGCAAAATCCTCAGCTTTCTTAGGCAGCCCAACATGGTCGCCCAGCACGAACAGGCTGTTGTCGGGAAAAGCCACCCCGCCTACGTTTTTTCCGTCTTCTTCGAGCACGTAGATTTGATGGGTTTGCGCTTTGGTTTTGATTAGGGTTTCAAAGGGGGTTTTGTCTTTGGAGATGCCTGGGTGGGGTTTGCCGGCGAGGGTTTTTTTGAGGATTTGCTGCCAGGTTTCCATATCTGTGCGGACGTCGTAGAGGGTTTTACCGCGGATTTGGATGTGCCGGGGCGGGTTGGGGGCTCCGTTGAGGACTGCATGGAAGGTTACGTCTCGGCGCAAGCCATGGCTGAGAAAAAGGCTACTCACTATGCATTCGTGTACTATGTCGAGGCGTCCCGCGTCGTGGAGGCTGGTGAAGTTGGGGTCGGTTTTTCCCATGCGGGAGAAAAGGATGTATTCTCGGGGCAAAGCGTTCACACTATCTGGGTATGTCCGGGTGCTTAAAGCCCTTGCTTGCCGTTAAGCATTTTGCAGGAGAACAATGATGTTGTTTGCAACTACCACGGTTAGGAAAAGAATTATGCCGACATACGAAGCCCTCAAAATGTTCTGGGCAATCCTAAACGACCGGTCTTCTTGGGTTGCGCTTCGCATAAGAGTCCTCTCCGCCACAACAAAAATAACCCCCACCGAAACCGTCACCGCCAACTTTACAACCACAAACGCCAAAATGTTAGTGTGAACCAAGTCTGCAATCAACGGATTGAGCTCCCGCGTGCCAAAGTATAAGGTGCCAACTACCGTCGTAGCACAGTCCATGGTCCCCATGAAAACCATAACCAGACAGGGCAAATACCGAAACACAGACAAAGGCTCAAAACCTACCAAAACCGTTAACCCACCAATTTTTCGGCAGACAATCAGGAAGAGCAAAAAGCAAAAACAACAAAACCTACCAGCAAAAGTATAGTGACGATTGACGATTGTCAGCCACTAATAATTAGAAAAAATGGCATTTATACCTTAACTAAACTGATTGGGCTACATCCAAAAAACAGTTCAACGGCTAAAGAAAGCACTAAACAAATCCGAAAGACCGTCTTAGGCGGCGGTCGGCAAAGTACACACCAATAACAAGATAGACGTCGCACGATGAAACATGAGACAGAGAAAAGACCATGCGGCGTTTGAAGGTCAATGAAACCCTATTCTAACAGGTTACCAGTTATTTCACAACTATATCCGACATTGATAGACAAACTCCAGTTGCTGAACTTCTCTTACTCCATAAAAATTCACGGAAAAAGGCACTTTCACTAAAGTACTGTTCGTTTCCTTAAAACCTGCTTTCTTAAGCTGTTGTCTTAACTCATCTACATCGATACACTCAAAAGGTTCTCTAACATAAAGAACTGCCCCCTCATCTAGCCAAGTAGACAGAGATTTAATAGTCTCTTCCCTATTCTGAGGGGTTAGGTCATGAAATACCATCTGAGCTACTACAATATCGTAGGTCTGGTTGGGTTTTGGTAACTTCCTGATATCCTCATGCACTATGTCTACATTCCCAAAAGCATTAAGTCGTTTCTTTGCCGAAGCAATTTTATGGACATCTATATCAATACAGGTCAGATAACCGTTTGGTAAATGTGGTGCTATTTGTTTTGACAGCTTTCCATCTCCACAACCAAAGTCAATCACATGCTCGCCTCCTTTTAGTTCTAATGACTTTGCATAAGCTCTATAGAATGACTGTTGCGTAAAGCGTGGGGTCAAAGATATGATTAGTCCTGCCATTGGGACTATCCCAAGGAGTACCCAGATTAAGCCGTGGTGAAAATGTCCCATTCCGTATATGCTGTAGTAATATCCTAAGATGATGCCTACCCAGAATAAGGGGTTGAAGAGAACCCAATCCCTACCGATTTTAGCCAAGATTCTCTTAACGTTTGTTAACTTACCCAAGCCATCCCTTCTTCTAATTTTAGCTACTACTCACCAGTATGGTATATTTGTCTTATTTCCTAATTGATGCGTACTATTGGAAAAAACTGTTCTTTGTGTTTAGCTGAGAACTCAGGATAACCAGCCGATACTTCAGAACTCAAATGCTCGGCTCGGTCACCCCACGATTGTTAACATTGAGAATACTTATCCCACGACAGTTAACAGGTAGAGCCCATCTCATGTGAAGGCAGCAAAGCGTTTAGGACTCATTAAACCAGAAGGCAACGAAAGTTAAAAAAACGCGCTATAAAAAAGAGGCTCCTTTTTTGGGGCTAACTATCAATCTAGTTGGTTGTTGTAGTTATCTAATGTAGTGGCTAAAGATAGTATAGAGGCTCTTGATCCACTGCTGAACTCAGTTGAAACTTGCTGCACTATTTCATTGGCAGCTAGTGGGTAGTTTGCTCCATAGGAGTTTGCGTTTAGTACTGCCGCAACTGCTACACGCGCCAAGATTCGCATTGCGCCATCTAATCCGTTTCCTCCTTTAAAGCTTAATGCATCAAGTAAGGAGCCGGAAGGAGCGGATAAGCCAAATATTGACTGTAAGTTCTGATGTGGACTGTAGTCAGTTCCATCCCATGCGGAGAGGTGGTTTTTCCAGTAGCCAGGTGTTGATCCTGTTGCGGTAGTGGGGACTAGGTATATCGTTATTGGCAAATGGCAGTAGTTGTTGTCATAATCACCGTCTATCCAATCGACTATTTGGAAAGTTAACGCTTTGCCTTGACCAACGTAGTTTATAGAGTATGTATGGCCTGACGCTCCATTACTAAATGGTCCCCAGTTAACGTCTTGACTGTCTATTTGCACAAAAGAATGGCCGTCTGGTGCAGAATTGTAACTATTCCAATTCCAAAAGTCCGAGGGATCAGTAGTGTAGTACATGGCGTCGGCAGCAAGGTTTGCTCCTTTGAAGTTATACCAGAAAATCTCTGAAACTTCGATACGGTAGGTTTTGCCCTTTTCTAGAACTGACGAAGTACCTGAGTCACCGTAGATAGCCCTCATGTCACTGGCACTCCACGCTGTCCCTGACCATATTTGTGTTTCCGTTGCACTTGCAGAGTAGATGTTTGCCGATAGGAATGTTGCAGTTAATAGAACCCCTATTATCACTAGAGTTTTAGTCTTTCTCATTTTTTCTCCTCTTTGATTGACAAGTAAGCACACTTATATTTGAACTACTTCTAATGTCGTAATATATCAAAATAAGGTATTATTAGTCAAGCAGTAAAAACAAACTGGATATTTTTAGAAAAGTGATTTAGCGGAATTTTGAGTAACAAAGGTTTGAAGGTAATATATACAGCAAGCAATTTTGAGAGCATTTTAATTATCTGCTAAACTCCTCAGAAATCAGAACGCCAACCCGAAAAAACCGAATAAAGGGCATCCTCAGTTTTTTACAAGGGAACCTCATGGAAGCCCACCCCTGAAAAACTTTACAGCGCCCTTTTTAGCGACTTTTATATGATCTTCAAGATTAGCGGCTGTTAGTTTGAGAAATTCGATATTTATTCTTACATGTTTTCACATCCACACCTTGACGGTTTCAACATAGAGGCATGTATGGCATGTGGAAGTAATC
This sequence comes from Bathyarchaeia archaeon, assembly GCA_050108095.1. Lineage (GTDB taxonomy): Archaea > Thermoproteota > Bathyarchaeia > Bathyarchaeales > Bathycorpusculaceae > Bathycorpusculum. The sequence continues at coordinate 2,179 of JBNIDO010000065.1, read as the reverse complement.
TCACTTTCCACACCATAACAGGGCGTTGAAACACGTTGCAAACCCAAAAAGCAACCGTCTTCTCAGCCTATCTTGTGGTGCCCCGCAAAACACCACACCCACACAAAGAAAGAACAGAGCCACTAAAGCAGGATTCTTTTGATTATCCATGAGTGGGTTGCGGTTTTGTCCATAAAGATGCTCATTTTGTTGCCGCCTACATTCATGCACAGTACTTTAGCGTTTTTGCCTTCAACTATGACACTTTCGATGTCGGCTAGCTTGAAGCTTTTTGCCATGTCTGGGTAGGTTTCTTCGATTTGCGTGGATAGGATAGCGTAGTCGGTGATTTTGTCTTGCTCTACTATGTCAACGACTGCGGAGGTGTTGTTTCTTAGGATGTAGCCGTGGACTCCTTTGAGTTTGCGGATTTGGGCAAGGCTGGTTGCTAGGTTTGCAAATACTGTGTGGTCTTCGTCAAGTGGAAGTGTGGTTGTCGTGTCGATTATAGGCATCATTTCTTGTGGGGTTATTTGATGTTTCATGTGGCATCTCCTAGTTTGTTGCTGGTTTGACCATTACCAATTTTCCCCTGTCTGTTCCGAGGTCTTGGATTATTTTTCCGGGAATTTGGATTATGCCTTTAGCATTAGCTTGGCTACCTAGAGGTTTAAACTTGCAAACGATTGTTTTGCCCTCTAAAGTTTCAATTTGAACACGGCTGAACGGCTTGCCGTCATAGAGGTCTCGCCATTTCTTTATTGTTTCACTGTCAATACGCACAGTATCTGACGCAATAAGCAAGCCGCCGATTCGCTCCACCATAAACTGCGTTGGCGAGGCGGTAGGAAGCAGCGGTTCGGCAGATTCAGATTCCTCTTCCACCGCAGACGTCTCTTCTACTTCGAGGGCGTCTTCCGTTTCAGTTGCAGTTTCAGGGGCAACTTTCGGCATAATTTCGATTGTCGGCACTTCCGGTTCTTCCACTGGCAAAGTAGCTTGAGCATTCTCATCAACGTCTTGCTCTTCTTCAGTAGCTGATTTTGGTAGCTCTAAAAGTTGTGCGGGGGTTCCAAGGGTAAGTTGAATGAATGCTGGAACCACCACCTTTGTGAGTGACTTTACGATTTTTTGGTTAGCGGTCCGAGAGTAAACTGTCCCAAAATATACATCGCCCACTGCTGTTAGGCTGAGCTGGGTGTTGACATCTTGGATCATGAAGTGCTCGATGCCCCCGATGCACTGTGCGTGTGTTATGGCTTTGAGGTTGCTGATTAAACTCGAGGTTTGATCGGGGGTGGTTTTTTCGTTACACGCTAGGGTTTCGCCGTCTGATTTGAAAACAAAAGCGTTGGTTATGTCGGGGCTGAGGGTTTTCAATTCGCTGATTACGGGTTGTAACGCGTTTTTGGTTTCCTCAGTCACCGTTTTCTGCTCCCTTCACCGTGTTCCTTATGAGATTTTGAATAGGATTCGTTCAGGTATGCCCTCGTCTTCTAAAACAAGGTATTTGAGGCCCTCTGTGTCGCCTAGTTGGTCAAGCCATTTGAGTGCTTCTCGGACCTTCTGCAATACCAGAAGCCGCTCCTGGTGACTGCGCACAACTGACTCTATAGCTGTTAACTCGTGGAAGGGAGTGGCATCCAGAACAATGTTGAGGGTGCCCACAGTAATTTCACTTGGGTTATCCGTGGGCGCTTTTTTTCCCGCGAGTTTGAGGACAGTGTCGCGGATTTTTTTGGATTTCTCAGCTAGGGTCCGGATGTCGTCGAGTTTGCGCAGGTACTCGCCTAAAACGCTTTTGGTTTCCGCTAGTTGTTTGTCTAAGGCTTCGGCGATTGCTTGTGCTGAATTGTACTCTTTGATTTGTGTAACCATGACTGGTTTGTCTCCTTTTCATGTTCTGAAGAGAAAGGGAAAATGGAGGTGAAAAAAATTTTTCACCTTACCCTAAGTTTCTAAGAGCGGTTTTATGGGTTCCATGTGGCAGTGTAGACTGCTGAGGTGCCTTTCATGGTGATCAGTTTGATTGTGTAGGCTGTACCTGCGTTGATGGTTGTACCGGTTAAATCAACTGTGATTGTGGTGCTTTGTTGAAGAGGCACATTAGTAGACGTAGAAGATCCATAGTACATCGTTGCAGCCACACCGTTAACAAACGCACTAGTAATGTTAGAAGCAGTACCACCAGAATTCTGAA
>JBNIDO010000064.1:0-16991 GCA_050108095.1 Bathyarchaeia archaeon | reverse complement strand
GACACCGCCGACAACTGGCTAGCCCGCTACGACATAATAGTCACCACCAACGAGAAAGCTGATTCGCTTCTGCGCCACCGCGCGAAGTGGATGGACAGCATCAGCGCCGTGATAGCCGACGAGGTGCATCTGCTAAACGATGCTGATCGTGGTCCCACCTTGGAGATTGTGCTGGCAAGGCTGATGCAGTGCAACCCCCACATCCAAATCCTCGCCCTGTCCGCCACCATCAATAACGTGGATGAAATCGCTGGGTGGCTAAACGCCAAACACATCATCACAAGTTGGCGTCCCATTAACCTAAAAGAAGGCGTCATCCTCCAAGACGAAATCCAATACCGCGACGGCGAATCCCGCAAGATAGAGCAGGAAACCCGCTTAACCGTCGTCAACATGGTCCTAAATACCCTGCGCAACGGCGGGCAAGCACTGATTTTTGCTTCAACACGCAAGAACGCTGTTTCGACTGCGAAAACCGTTGCCAGCCACATGGATAAGGTACTGGTGCCCAAGTCCGGGTCGAAACTAGTGAAGAGGAGCCTTGAAGCCCAAACCAAGGGTGCTCTTGAGAAAGAGGCAGAAAAAATCCTCAACGCGGGCGAGCGGACGCAGTTGGGTGATGAACTTGCCGCGTTGGTGCGCTGCGGAGTTGCCTATCACCACGCAGGCTTATCCGGTGCCCATCGCACGATTATCGAACAGGCATTCAAAGACCGCAAAATCAAAGTTTTAACTGCAACGCCGACGCTGGCTTGGGGCGTCAACCTGCCCGCGCGTACCGTCATCATTCAGGATTACCGCCGTTTCGAAGCTGGCTTGGGCAACTATCCTATCCCCGTTTTGGATTACAAGCAGATGGCAGGCAGAGCAGGCAGACCGAAGTACGACAAGTTCGGCGAATCCGTCATAATCGCAAAGACCGCTGACGAAGCTGACTACCTCATGGAAAGCTACGTGCTAGCCAAGCCAGAGCGAATCTGGTCGCGTCTTGCCGTTGAAAAAATCATCCGCACCCACGTCCTCTCCACCATCGCCTCTGACTACGCCCACACCGAAGAAGGCATCTACGCGTTCTTCCGCAAAACCTTCTACGCCTACCAATACGACGTCAAAGCCATACAACACGTCATCGGCAAAATCCTGCGTTTCCTCCACGACGAAGAAATGATCTACGTCATAGGCAACGACATAAACGCCACAAAACTGGGCAAACGCATAAGCGAACTCTACATCGACCCACTAAGCGGCATCATACTCCGCGACGCCCTCCAAACCAAACCGCCGCTCCTCACCGAGTTCAGCCTCCTCCAACTCATCGCCCACACCCCTGACATGGGACCCATCATGCGCCCCTACCAACGCGAAATGGACAAACTCGCCGTCACAACCGAAGACCATCAGCAAGAGCTCTTTGTGGAAATTCCCGACCAATGGGGTGACCACATCGCCTACGCCGACTTTCTGGGCGAAGTCAAAACCGCTATGGTGCTCAACAACTGGATTGAGGAGTTGCCTGAAGAAAAGATTTTGGAGCGGTTCAACGTGCAACCGGGCGATTTGTATCGCACGATTGAGAACGCGAAGTGGCTGCTGCATGCCATCGAGGAGCTCTCGCCTGTGGTCGCTAAAAACAAGGACGTTACTGCATTGGCTAACGAGTTGGTGGAGCGGGTGTCAAAGGGCATAAAGCGGGAGCTCATGCCGATTGTCGCCTTGGAAGGCGTGGGTCGTGTCCGTGGTCGCATCATATTCAACTCGGGCTTCCAAACCATAGAAGACCTCAAACACGCCTCCCTCGAAGAATTGACCAACCTGCCCTCAGTCGGGCCCCGCCTTGCCAAGAAAATCAAGGAGCAAGTCGGCGGCTACGTCAAAAAAGACGAGTGGGAAGCCCTCAAAAATGCTGTTAAAGAGCCTGAGACGCAGCAGCGGGGGCTCTTCGACTTCTAAGCGCCATTCGCAAACTTTTCCGCTTGCGCGACGGCTGTGCCTAGGTAGTTTTTGGGGTTGAGTGCCGCATCGATTTCCTGTTCTGACAGCGTGCTATTGACCAGTTTGTCTTCTTGGAGAGTTTGTTTGAAGGGTTTGTGCTCGGAGGCGCTTTTGATGGTGAGTTGCCGCAGCAGTTCATGGGCGTCCTGCCGGTTTACGCCTTTGTAGACCAGTGTCATCATGACGGATTCCGACATCGCCCGTCCCTCGGTGGCGGAGAGGTTCTTTAACATGCGGTCGCTGTCGACGCGGAGGTTAGCGGTGATATTAACCATGAGGCTAAGGATGTAATCGAGCAGAATCGACGATTCCGGCAGGATGAAACGTTCCGCTGAGGACTGGGTTAAGTCGCGTTCATGCCAAGTCACCATATCCTCCAACGCCGGCACCTCAAGGCTGCGCACGATTCGGGCTAAGCCGCAGACGCGTTCGCAGGTCTCCGGGTTCTGCTTGTGAGGCATGGTGCTGCTGCCAACCTGCTTCTTAGCCTCAAACGACTCAAACACTTCGGCGATTTCGGGACGCTGCAACTCTCGGATTTCCGTGGCAAAATTCTCCAGCGAAGTGGCTATCATGGCGTAGATGCCGATAAGTTCAGCGTAGCGGTCGCGCTGCACGATTTGAGTGGAAATCTCGGCTGCGTTGATTCCGAGCCGCTTCATAACCAGCACCTGGATTTCAGCCGCATGCTCTCCCAGTCCCGCTTGTGTGCCGACTGCGCCGCTGACTTTGCCCGCTACCACGCGTTTTTTGCATTCGTCTAGTCGCTGTAGGTGGCGGTTGACTTCGTAGCCCCAGACGGCGAATTTGAAGCCCAGTGTGATGGGCAATGCGTGTTGGCCGTGGGTTCTGCCGATCATGACGGTAGCTTTATGGCAGTCGGCTTGTTTTTGGAGCACCCCTTTGAAATCTGCCAACCGTTTCTCGATGACGGCTATGGAGTCTTTGAGTTGCAGGGCGTTGGCTGTGTCGACTATGTCGTAGCTGGTTGCGCCAAGGTGCACGTAGGCACCGCTTGAACCACACTGCTCAGCGAGAGCACGGACGAGTGAGGCGATGTCGTGTTTGATTTCTTTCTCTATGGCTTTGACACGGTCGACTTTAACGTACTTGGTGGATGCCCTCTCCGCGATTTTTTCTGCGTCAGCTTGGGGGATGTTGCCCACGGTGGCATGCGCCAACGCAAGGGCTGCTTCTACATCGAGCAGTTTCTGCACGCGGGTTTCTTCGTCAAAGATTTTTAGCATCTCAGGCGTTCCGTAACGCCCAGTGTCTATAGGTAAGATTGGCAAGTGAAATGTTCCTCAAACACAACTCTACAGCGATTAAAGATTAATGTTTTACCGATGCAATAGCACTCTATAGCATACGTTTGGATGTGTTTGTAGATGAAAGTTACAGCGGCAATCCTTGACAAACATGGTGATAGCGCGGTTAGTCGAATGCTCGATTTACTCCACAGCTACGATGTGGGGCAGCCTCTGCATTTCGGCGTGGTTCTGACTGAGAAGAGCATTTTCGAGAAGAGCTTGGGCATTCTCAATAGGCAGGGGCTAGAGTCGCCAGCAATTCTGGGCTGTGTCAGCACCAAACCCATCGCCAGTAGCAACTACGATTTTCTGCAACTCGGCGACACAGCAGTAGCGTTGGAAGGCAGAATCTACGCCCCCATCCCCAAAACCGCCCTGACCGAGCTGCTTGCCAAGGAACCAGCGCACTGTGAAACCGCCCTGCAGACCATAATCGAGCAGGCAGATGGCGACTATGCGTTTTGGCTGCTAAAAGAAGGCTCCATAGCCGCGGGACGTGACCCCATCGGCGTGCAACCGCTGTATTTCGGCGAAAACAACGATATCGCCGCGTATGCGACCAACCGTACGGCGCTGTGGAGGCTGGGCATCGCTGACCCGCAGTCTTTTCCCCCGGGAACCCTTGGCTTCGCCGACAAAGACGGCTTCAAATTCAAACCAGTCAAAACCCTAACCTACACGGAGCCCAAACAAGTAACGTTAATCGACGCAGCAGACACTCTGGAGGCGCTGCTCACCGAATCTGTCAAACGCCGGGTCCACGACCAAAAAGAAGTCGCCGTGGCCTTCTCGGGCGGCTTGGACAGCAGCGTCGTCGCCTACTTAGCTAAAAAATGCGTCGTCAAAGTAGAGTTGCTCCATGTTAGCCTTGAGAACCAGCCGGAAACCGAAGAAGCCCTTGAAGCTGCGGAGGCGCTGGATTTGCCCATGCAGATTCACCTCTACAAGGATAGCGACGTGGAAGCCGCACTGCCAGAAGTGGTAAAGCTTATCGAGGAGGCAGACCCCATCAAAGCAGCCATCGGCGTGCCCTTTTTCTGGGCAGCACAGCAAGCCTCAGAAGCCAAACACCGGGTGCTCCTCGCCGGACAAGGAGCAGACGAGTTATTCGGCGGCTACCAACGCTACGTCACCGAAGCATGCAACGGCAACGCCGAAAAAGCCCGCCGAACCATGTTCCAAGACGTCATTTCCATTCACGAGAGCAACTTGGAGCGGGACCTAAAAATCACAGGCTTCCACGACGTTGAGTTGCGGTGCCCCTTCGCATCGTATGAAATCGCCGAGTTCGCGTTGGATTTGCCGCTGGAATGCAAAATCGAAAACAAACCCGACACCCTGCGCAAACTGGTGCTGCGGCAAGTCGCCAGAAACCTCGGTGTACCCGCAGTCATCTCGGATAAGCCTAAGAAGGCGGTGCAGTACTCTACGGGCATTAACGATGCGGTTAAGCGGATTGCGAAGAAAAACGGCAAAACCGTCAACGAATACATCGAGAAGCTTTTTGAGCGGACAAAAGGCTAACCCTTCCAGTAGACGGTTATTTGCATTCTTCGATGGGTTTCTGTGGAAGAGTCACGTTCTTTTTCCCCGTCAACTCTTGCTCCAACGCCGTTGCCCTCGCCGCGACTTTTTCGGCTTCTGCTTTGATGGCTGGGTTTTTCATTTCTTCTTTGCGTTTCTCGTTGGATTTCAGTATGAGCCGCAGAAAATCTGAGTCATATGATTTTAGCAAGAGTTCTGTGTTTGGGATCAGGCAGTGCCCCCCGATGTAGCCTGGAAACATCACTGGGCGATCGTAGCGTTGGCGATGGGTGTCTTCGAGGAAGTCTACTGTGTCGTTGAAGTCCGCGTTGAAGGCACGTGCGATTCGATGCATCTCTTGGAAACACGCAATCATCCATGCCCGATACGTGGTTTCGAAGATTTTTGCCAACTCCGTCTCAGTGCAACCCTTGAGCACCTTAACTTTGAGCCCCAACTTTTTGAAGTGCGCTTTTGCAGCTTTTGCAGCTTGAGGTGTTGCGCCTCCAACGTATTTGGGCCAACGCTTCATTTCCCAAACCATGTGTTCAGCGTTTATGTGCACGCCGCGGGCTGGAGAATGAACCATTGGGCATTTGCATTTGCCCGCCACTTTAAGCGTTGTTCCAGGCGGAACGGTGCTGTTTACTATGGTCAGTTTGGGCTTGTACTCTTTTACGTAGCCTGCTACTATGTCGGCGAATTTTTCTGGGTTGCCGCAGGGAAGCGCCACCTGCAAGGTGTCAACTTCGGCGGGGACTTTGCTTTTGATTTGGCCTAGGCCCTGCATTTTTGCTTCATCTAAATCTAATCCGTAAACTGCAAACTCGGATTTCTTCTTGTTGTAGAGTGCAAAGAGTGTGTGACCTATTTCGCCTAACCCGATGATTAGCACTGTTTCCTGAGCCAACTTGACCACCCATTTTATATTGAAAGCAAGTTAATCTATAACTATTTAAAGTTGAACTCAGGGACAAAACCTATGCAGACTTCAAAACGCGGAGTAGGAATAATTACAGGCGCAAACGTCCAAATCGGCGAAGGCTGTGCCATCTGGAACTACGTTGTCATCGGAGACGACACCAAAATCGGCGACAACACCATCATAGGCAGCTTCGTCGACCTGGGTAAAAACGTAACACTGGGCAAGAACTGTAACATACAAGCCCACGTAACCATCTCAAACGGCTGCGTACTCGGCGACAACGTATTCATCGCCCCAAACAGCAGTCTCCTAAACGACAAATACCCCAAAAGCACCTTCATGACCCCCCCAATCATCAAAGACGGCGCTGCAATCGGCGGCGGAGTAACCATTCTCCCCAACGTCACAGTCGGCGAAAAAGCCGTAGTCGGCGGCGGAAGCGTCGTATCCAATGACGTGCCCCCTAGAACAGTGGTTGCAGGTTGCCCAGCCAAAAATGTTATGTCACTTGAAGAGTTTGAGAAGAAACGCGAAGCTTTTTTGGCTGAGAAGCAAAGGGTGTAGTTATGCGGGTTTGGTATGACGCCTGCACTGGAAAGCAAGTTCGCTATGCGGTTGCCATCGCCAAAAAAATGAGGGCGTCTGGGCACGAATTCACTTTTACCACTCGGGAACACCCTGACACAGTTCCTCTTGCAAGGGTTCTCGGTGAGGACCCTGTTGTAGTTGGCAAGTATTCCCCGACCACGCTGTCTAGCAGGCTTGAGGAAAGCGCTCAACGCATAATCGAGTTCTCAAGAATGTTCAAGGACAAAAAACCCGACGTTGCCATAGCACACCAGTCCGTTGAACTCTGCCGAACCGCCTTCGGACTGGGTATCCCGATTATAACAACCGCCGACACCCCCTACGCATACGCCGTTAACAGACTCACATTACCCTTTGCCCACACAGTCGTCGTCTCCGAAGCACTGCCGAAAAGGTTCACAAAAAACAACTGTGCCAAAAACATAGCGATTTTTAAGGGTGTAGATGAGGTTGCGTGGATTAAAGATTTTAAGCCCAAAAAGACCGCTGTGAAGAAGCCTCTGATTGTCATGCGGCAAATTGAGAACCAAGCTGTCTACGCTAAAGAGAAACGGGACAGTGTTAAGAGTTTAGCTGAGAAGCTTGGGGAACTCGGCAACGTTCACGTGATTAACCGTTACAATCAAGATGAGAGGGCGTTTACGGGCAAAACAGTTTTTGAGGACTCAGCAAATCTGGTTGCCAACGCCGACTTAGTGATCAGTTACGGCGGAACCATAACCCGCGAAGCCGCTTTACAGGGCATTCCCAGCATAGGCATCTCCGACATGGCAAAAACCTACGTCAACACCTATTTAGCCAAAAAAGGGTTCCCACTGTTTGCGACAACCGAGCAAAAAGTGCTGGGGCTGGCAAAACAGCTTTTGGGGAAGCGGTTTGATGTGGCGGATAAGTTGGCGGCGCTCGAGAACCCGGTTGATGTCATAGCCGAAGTCGCTGAGAGCCTCAAGAAGTAGTTGCAACTTCCACCCTATCGCCAATTTTTACTCCATACCTTTCCTTTGCGCTGCCTTGGTTTAGCGCTACCTCCAAAAAGCCATGACTGCCGACTAATGCGATGGGCTGCTGGGGCTCGGTTTCTCCGTAGGCTTTTGCCACAGGCGCTTCAAGGTGGTTGTCTGCTAACTTGACTTTCAGGCTACTAATTGGCGGTAGCTCGTCTGGGTGTATGTTGGTGATTACGTTTCCGAAACCGTCTATGTGGAGGACTTTGCCGACGAGGCAGCCGTTTTGATGCTGTACTTGTCCAAAGCTCTGTGTTACTGCCTCAGAGATTTCTGGGCCAAACTCGGCTGGTTGAACCCCCATTTCTAAGTGGGCTGCGGCTGGCGCAAATATGTCTCTGCCATGAAAAGTGCTCGAAACCTGCGGCAACCTAAATTTGGGGTTTGCCAGTTCATAGATGTGCTGGATTCCCTGCTTTTTTGCTGCAAGCATCAAAACGCCGTTGTCTGGTCCTACAAAACAGCTGCTTTTTGTCTGCACAACAATCGCACGGCGGGCAGTGCCCACGCCGGGATCGACGACTGCCACATGCACGGTTCCCTCTGGAAAGTAGGGTGCCGCAGACGCTAAAACGAAGGCACCCATACGGACGTTGAACTTGTCGACTTCATGGGTTATGTCCACTATTTTGGCTTGGGGGTTTATGGTGTAGATGGCGCCTTTCATTTCTGCTACATAGGGGTCTTTTAACCCAAAATCGGTTGTTAAGGTAATCATGGTTTATCCGCCATGGACGACGGGGACAAAGACCACTTCGTCGCCTTCGACTAGTTTGGTTTGGTAGCCGTTTAGGATGCTGATTTCTCTGCCGTTAACAAGGACCAGCGAGTTAGCTTGGGCACTGTTGAGTGTTTGGTCGCAAAACGTCTGTTTTAACTGGGGAACCTGCTCGCCCATTTTATCCACTAACTCTTTAACCGAAATGCCCTCAACATAAGCTATGGATAGCTCTTTTTTGCCTGAAATATGCCGCAGTGCACCAATCAACTTTACATTGATAGCCAATTTACATCAACGATACATTACAAGACGATGATTAAAGATATATCGTTAACATTTGTCCCCGTTTGCCCAGTAAAAATGAGGTCTTTTAGTTTTTCAAAGAAGTGGTAGGAATCGTTATCAGCCAAATAACGCTGTGGATCTAACCCTGCTTCTGCAGCTTTCTGGGCTGTTGCTGCGTCAGCTATCGCGCCTGCTGCGTCGGTTGGTCCATCCACGCCGTCAGTGCCAACAGACGCAACCACAACTGCCCTTTCAGCGGTGTTTTTGAGGTTTATAGCTGCTGATAGGATGAGTTCTTGGTTTCTTCCGCCCAAACCGTTTCCTGCTACCTTAACGGTTGTTTCTCCGCCAACCACAATGGCGGCGGGGGGTGCGAGGGGATTGTTTGAGGTTAGGATTTCGTTTGCAATCGACGCTAACAGTGCACCTGCATATTTGGCTTCGCCCTCCAAAGTGGCGGTTAAGAGAAGTGTGTTTAATCCTTGATTTTTGAGGTATTGGCAAGCGGCTTGGCTGGCTGTCCGATTGTTGCCCACGACAACGTTGTAAACTTTTTCAAAGAATTTGTCGGTGGGTTTCGGTGTTTCCTCAACTAAACCCTCTGTGCCATCAACCAACAGTTTCCGCACAGAGGAAGGTGCAGCCTCCCATAAACCATACTTTTTCAATACTCCGCAGGCATCCGCAAATGTTGTTGGGTCGGCAACAGTGGGACCCGATGCAATCACTTCGAGGCGGTCGCCGACCACGTCTGAGAGGATGAGGTTTAGAACTGTGGCGGGATACGCTTTTTTGGCTAGCCATCCTCCTTTGAAACCGGAGAGGTGTTTACGGACAGTGTTAACCTCATTTATCGTTGCGCCGCTTTTTAAGAGTGCAATGGTTAATTCTCGTTTGTCTGCTAGAGATATGTCTTCTCGTGGATAAGTCATAAGGCTAGAGCCGCCGCCTGAAACTAAACAAATCATCAAGTCGTCTGCGCCTGCGTTTTCTGCAGTCGCCAACATTTCGCGTACCCCATCCACTCCCGACTGGTCAGGTAGAGGATGGCTTGCCTCATGCAGTTTTATCGTATTTGTTTTGTTGTTGCAACCATACGGCACGTTTACGGTTCCAGCAGATATTCGGTCGCCCAAAACTTCCTCCATCGCCTCAACCATAGCGCCTGCGGCTTTTCCCCCGCCAACAACGTAGATGTGTCTGTATCTGGTCAGGTCGAATGTGTAACCGCCAACTCCTAGGACGCAGTCTTTTAGTGATACTTTGTTTTCGACGATTTTTTTGGGGTCAACGACCTTGATGGCGTATTCTAAGCTGTCAAGAGCAAGTTTGCGGGCTTTTCTAGTCAGAGCACCTTTGCTGTTTTCAACTAAGCAGTCTTTGTTTTTTACGGTAACCATAACAGGACCTGTTAGAGGCATTGAGTGCACGCTAATCACCCTGCTCCTTTGATTGTCTATATAAAATGTTAATAATCGTTTTTTAGTTTAATGGAAAAGAAGAAAATTACAGAGTGTTTGTAACTCAAAAGACTTTAGGGGTTACCCGACTTGCATGGAATCGCCCGAACGGCTCGGACGTGTTTTGCTCCATCGGGGGTTTGGGCGATTTGCTCCAAAATCAACCCGACAAACGGCTGCTGCTTAGTCTGTGAAGGCGTCTCATACATGCCGCCCCGCCCAGTCTTGGCGACGTAGAGGAAGTCCTCAATGGGCAACCCAAAATGCGCCCCCTTACCCTGCAGTGTCTGCAAATAACAGAGCATCGGGCTTCGCTTGGGCGGTTCTAACTGGTAGCGATGCCCCTGTTTCGGGTTAACCAAAACCAGATTCCGAGCGGCAAGCAGCTTCACCGCCTGCCAAAGCGCAAAACACGGCGACCCATCAGTGGTACATTGGCGGCAAAACTTGGTTTTCCTGTCTCCTTGCCAGTGTATGCAGAAAGCGGTATCCATTTCAGGTTTGGGAGAAGAGCTTAGCATGGGCGCTGCCCCCTGTAGAAGGTCAGTTGGGCTTCCTTGTTTTGGACTTTTTTACGTCCGCGTCTATTTGCTCAAAACTGAGCTTTTCTGTAGCATTCCGAAGCTCAACCACCGAGTCCCCGTAACATTTTCGAATTTCGCTGATAAATTCGATAGCCCTTTTAGCACCCAGCTCCTTGACCAAGGCTTCGAAGGGTACTTCAACGGTGGCAACAGTCATTCTATTTAATCTCCCGTTCTTTTAAATAATTAAGTGGATTGCTCACTTTTAACTTGTGTCCTTTTGATTTGGCAAATTTTTCGACGCAATCAGCTTTACCGATAACTTGGTCATCGCAAGTTAACAAGTAATCAGCTTTACCCATACAGGCAGATGCTATGTGCAAAGCATCCAGAGGGTCAATGCGGCATTCGCAACTAAAGTCTTTAGCTAATTCAATTAGCTTTCGACTGCGTGTAACATTCTTTTTGCATAGGACTCTTTCAAACCCCCTAATGTCTTTTCTTTTTAGAGGGTCAATAATTTGTTCGATTTCGAATTTAACGTAATCCGAACTTACTATCTTTATTTTGCCTCTTTCACCTGCGTCAACAAGTTCTAAAAAAGCCTTGGTTTCAGCATTGATTCTCCTATCCGTCTGATTATCTAGCGGTCGACAGTAAATGTTTGTATCAAGATAAATTAACCAGTGACGTCTCATATGAAGACCCACGGGTATCTTTTACGCATAACTTCCAAAACTGTCTGTGGTGGGATTATGCCTTCTTCGCAGATGATGCCGTGGATGTAGCGGTTTGGGGTTACATCGAAAGCGGGGTTTTTGACTTTAAGCTGTGGTGGTGCTTCTGCCCAGACTTCCGCTGGATTACGTTGCTCAATTTTTTCGCATCCTCCGCCCAACGTTTCAGGGTCAAACTTGAGCAACTCCGAAACCACATAGAAAGGAACACGTGACTCGCTGGCGATGACTGCGATGCCGCCTGTCCCTATCTTGTTAACCACGTTACCCTCGGAGGTGATGGCGTCGGCACCGACGAAAACGATGTCCACATCAGCCATGAACGTTCGAGCGGCAGAGTCAACGATGAATGTGGTGTCGATTCCGTAGCCGACGAGTTCTTTGGCGGTGATTCTGCCTTGGAAGGCTGGGCGGGTCTCGGTGCAAATTACTCTGAAGTCTACGCCGTCGGCTTTGGCTTTGGCGAGCATGCGGGTGACGGTTGAACTGTGGCAGTGGGTAAACACGACTGAACCGTCGCCGATGCGTTTTGCGCCGATTGCGGCTGTACGGTCACGTGAGTCTTCCAAGTCTTTGAGGAACTTGTCGGCGTTGGAGATTACTGTTTGTTTGAGAGTGTCGACTTTTTCTGTTTGTGCACTCTGCGTTTGGTTGATTACATATCGCAGCCCGTTACGCATCAGCGGCTCAGTTTCTCGAGCAGCAGAAAACAACGCCTGCGCATCCCGCAGTTCCCCTAAGAAGTCGGTTTTGGTTTTGGCTTGGGTGGTTTTTTCTGCGAGGGTTTGGAGGGCTTCTACGGCGGCGATGGCGACGTTTCGGGCACCTTGAACTTGGAGCAGGCGGATTTTCTCCGCGGTAGTTTGGATGGAGTCTGGCATGGTTTTCAACCTTAAATGACTGCGTTGTCTAGGGTATTTGTGGTGAAGCATATAAGCAGATTCATAGCAACTGGTTGGTAAGTACTATGTTGCCTGATGAAGACGCCATAAACAACATCCTGAGGCCATATGTGCAGCCGTGGTATGATTCGCTTGTGGACCCGGCGAAGGCTCAGGAGAGGGTTTTGGCTGATTTGCTGCCACGGTTTGCCAGCACCGACTATGGAGCCAGCCACAACGCCGACGAAATAAGGCAGTTTTCGGATTTTCAGGCAAATTTCCCCATAATCGGCTATAACGGACTTGCCCCATACCTTGCATGGGTAAAAGATGGTAATTATAAGGCGTTTTTGCCTGAACCACCCCAAACCTGGGTTATGACCCGTGGCTCCACAGGACACAGCAAAGTCCTCCCCGCAACGCAGACCCACCTCAAACAAATCTACAGTTGCGGCGCAAGAGCAATCCTCAATTATGCTGTCAGAAAAAAGCAGTATGACGTGTTTTTAGGAGTCATTTTGAACCTCAATTTCCCCTCAAACGTCCACACAATGACCCAAGACGGCAAAACAATCAGCTACGGCTACAGCAGCGGCACCTACGCCCGACTCAACCCCATGTTTGACCGCGTCAGCCTCCTGCCCCGCCAAGAAGACATCGACAAACTCGGCAGCGGGATTGGCAGAAAAGACTGGCAGCAACGCTTCGAACTCGTCTATGAAATGGCGAAGGACCAAAACGTAACCGCCACCATGGGCGTCACACCCGTCATCCTCTCCTTTGCCCGATACATCAAACACAAATACGGCAAACTCCCCAAAGACCTCTGGAAGCCACAGGCCCTTTTCTGCACAAGCGTCCGCAAAATCCAATTCAAATACGGCCCCATCCTGCAAAAATACTTCGGCGAAGTCCCCATCGTGGAAATGTATACGGCGACGGAGGGCGTGTTTGGGCAGCAACTCGACGACAACCCCTACATTACCCCCAACTATGACACTTACCTCTTTGAAGTAGCAACAGACAAGGGCGTGAAAATGCTGCATGAACTCAAACGGGGCGAATGGGGCAGCCTCGTGGTTTCCTCATGTATGCTGCAACGCTATGAAATTGGTGATTTGATTGAAGCGGCAGGCAAAAACTACTTTCGAGTGTTCGGCAGAAAAAGCACCCTGACGTTGCTGGAGCATCGGTTGTACCGGGCGTTTCTGGGTTGGCTGCTTTAATGCGGCACAGGGGTGTGTCTACGGGCGATGACTGCCACGTAGACTGCGCCGATTATGATGATTATGCCGATGATAAGCAGCATAAGCGCCCAGCTTTGGCTTGGATCAACAAGGGGAGCGCCGCTTATCTGTAGTACAGAGAAGACGCCGATGGTGATCAGGATTAAGCCTCCGATGAGGTAACCGACGAAGCCCCGTTCGCCTTTCTCCTGCTTTTCTCGGCCTTCACGTTTTTCCTGGTTTTCGTTCTTCTCATTTTTCTCTGACTTTTCGTTTTTTGGGGGGTAAGTCGGCGGAGGAGCAGATGGAGCGGCTTGTGTGCCTTTTAGAGGTGCCCCGCAGCGTGGGCAAAACGTCATGGTGTCATCGACTTTGTTACCGCATTTCGGACAATACGACATTGAACTTTTTCTCCAATAATCATTTTATCTGCTCTAACTATTTAAGACATGCACTTGCCCACTTAGCAGAAAGATATATCTGCCTTTTACTCCATTTTTTGATGGAGAACGACGGTTTGATTAGTGCCAAGTGGGGTCACGGTTTATCTGAGAAAAGAAAAGAAAACCTTGTAACCGCCATTTACGTGGGCTCAGTCTTTATCGCTTTAGCGGTTATCTACATTAGCCATCTTCCCAGCAGCCTCTGGAACCAGATAGTGGATTTCTTTATGTCCCTCACCCTAGCCCCTGTACCAGGAACCGGCATCTCCCTGCCTGCCCCCATAGACCCCACAGCCTTCACAGAACTCTATATGGCAGGATTCCAGTTTGCCATAGCCGTGGGCGCAGTCGAAATTGGGATATTGCTGCTCCGAGTGATGCTTCGTTCACCGGTGTCACGGAAAGCGGAAACCATAGAGAACCTGGTGTTTTGGCTTTGCACAAGCTTCCTCATAATCGCATACTTAGTGAATGCTACTATCGCGGCGGAGTGGTTTGTGTTCTGGTCGGGTGTAATCTTGGTTTTTGGGTGTGCGCTGGTTGCCCGCTCATTTGTACTGTTGGCTAAGCGGTAGCTATTGGTGTTTTATTTTTAGTGCCCACCAGAGCCCCATTATTTGCCAGAACATGTTCCATGAGTCTTTGGCGAGGTGTACTTTGGTGTCTTTGCCGCTTTTCCACTCCACGGGGATTTCAGCGATTTTTAAGTCATGGCTATAGCCGCGGACCATGACTTCGGTGTCCCAGAACCAATGCGTCGCCTTCACCTCACCCAACAAGTTGAGAAGGGACTCCCGTTTGAAGGCTTTGAACCCGCATTGGTGGTCGTAGAGTTTAGAACCCAGCATGTGGCGGACCAAGAAATTGTAGGTTTTAGAGCTAAAGCCCCTGCTAAACGTGCGTTCTGCTTTGCTCTTTGGCATCATGCGGGAACCCATTGCGAAATCGTAGCCTTCCAAGCTGATGGATTCGACCAGTGGCTTGAGGTACTTGAGGTCTGTGGCTAAATCCAAATCCATGTAAACCACGACTTCGCCGCTGCTCTGCCTAAACGCGTTGTTGAGCGCGGTCCCCCGCCCCAACCGAGCGTCTCGATGAATGTGCTTGACGCACGGGTACTTCTGTGATAATTCTTCGGCGCGTTCGGCGGTGCCATCTGTGCTGCCGTCTTCAGCGATAATTATTTCGTAGGATTGGGTGAAGTTGTTTAGGGTTTGGATGGTTTTTTCCACTGCGGGAGCTAAGTATTCCACTTCGTTGTAGGCGGGAAGCACCAGTGAAACCTGCACTTTCCCGCTGTAGGGGGTTTGTGGTTGTGTCATGGCGCGAAATACCAGCTTGGGAACCACTTCAGATAATGAACGTAATCAGACGTTACCGGAGCACCGCTGATGACGGGGTAGAAGGCAATGAAGAGGACGACGGTTGCGGCGAATATGGCTATGGCAGCTACTTTGCCAAGCGGCTTGTGCCAGTACTTGCTGATGAAATAAGTTATTGCCAAGCAGAGTAGGGGTACGCTTAGGTAGTAGTGGTAGATGTAGGTGGCTCTGCCGATGAAAACGTAGGGCAACCAATAGAACGCGTACACGACAACTATGAAGATTGCCGCTGCATCCCACCCTTTGCCCTGTAAGCTGAATGGTTCTTTCTTGGTTATGCGTCTCCACAGTTTGGGAGCCCACTCATCAATGCGGAAAGCTACTAATGCGAGTAGTATCATGGCGCCAAAGCCCACCCACCACACTGCAGGGTTACCCAATACGGTGATGGTGGAGACTTGGTTGTTGGGTAAGCCGTAGGTTATGTCGAACCATCGGGGTACAGTTGCTCCATCCCACCTAAACATCAAGGGCCACGACCACCAAGGAGACGAAGAAGAATCCACAACAGTGCCTGAATGGAAAGAAAACATGGCGTTTTGCAGGCTCCAAATTGTGCCCAAAGAATCGCCCATCAGCACCTCAGGAATGTAGGTTGCAAAGTATATGGCGATGAAGACGCCGACGAAAGCCAACAGTAACATGAAGGGGTGACTAAAGAAAGCCACGTACTTGTCGCCTAAGCTGCCCTTGAGACTCTTAACGTCCCGTAACCGCAACACCACAAGCAACCCCAGCATACCCAACGCACCGAAAAGCGAAAACCACTTCGTCGAAAACGCCAACGCCGCACAAACCACCGCCAAAAACAGCGGAACCACCGAAGTTTTCCAGCCGCTTTTGAGCACATTAGCGAAGTACACCAAGAAGAATACTTGGGTTAGCAAGGAGAAGAACACGACGTAGGTGTCTACGGTGCCTATGCGGGCCATGGTGAAGTGCATGAAGTCAAAGGTGAACAGGAACGCTGCGGAGAAGCCGCCTATCCAGGTTCCGAACAGTTTTTTGCCCAACAGATACATCAGCGGAACCATCAGGGCGCCGAATAAGACGCCCGTGATGCGCCAGCCAAACGGAGTGTCGCCTAAAGCCGCTATGCCAGTTGCCTGTATGAGTTTACCCATCGGTGGATGCGTCCGCTCCAGTGGGATGGTGTGGTCGAGGTAGTTTTCGGCTGCGCGTGCGAAGTAGACTTCGTCAAAATACATCTTTGACATGTAAGTCGGCGGTACCTGCAGGATGCTCTGTTCGTCGACTAGGTTGGTTAGGGTTGCGTCTGTGTTGTTTAATCCGACTATGTTCACGATTTGGATTTGGGTGCTGTTGCTTTGGCTTGAAATCCCGATTTCAGAGACCTCCACGTAGGGCGAAGGCTCCTTGTCGGTGGGGTTGGTTATGCCCCAGTTGGAGAAGTTGGGCCGTGAATCATAAGTTACCGCCTCTATGTCAAAACGAAGGTACTGCGTGGTTGTGAATAAGCCGACTTCTTTTTGAACGGAGTAGTCAGTGCCTCTGTCTTGGAGGCTAAAGTTGCCGATAAACGTCCAGTCGCCCGGCGAACCCGAATAGGCGGACAGCGAACCGTTGCCGGTTTTCACCCAGAAATACGCGTTTTTCACCTGCTGGGATGACCCTAAATCGACGTAGAAGCTCTGTTGCGTTGTAGTCTGCCATTGTGTTTGTGGTGCTTGGGTTTGGCCGAGGTTCCAAGCGGCTATGCCAAAGAACAGGATTGAGAGCAAAACCATGGTTAAGATGTCTTTTTTAGTTATTTTTAGGTCGAAGATCACTTCGGCGGTTCACCTCTCTGTTTAGCCTGCTCTGACACAGTGGTCTTTAGCATGGATTTGCCCTTGAGTTCCTCGAAGAGGAGCACTGTGGCATACAAGAACATGACTAAATTAATAACGCTTACCGCTAGAACCACCAAATCTCCGCTGGGAATAAACGCGTTCATGTTAAGGTAGTAGAGCACGTAGGCTTGGTTTA
>JBNIDO010000063.1:0-17539 GCA_050108095.1 Bathyarchaeia archaeon | reverse complement strand
ACATAACAAAGGGCTTATCGTCGGTGACCAGTTTCTTCATGCTGCGGTCGGGCACAGGCTTAACGTTGAGGTCACAGAGCACAGTGGCTTCTGGAAACGGTTTAGCGCCACAGGCAATGTCTAAGCAGAGCGCCGAGCCATCCACGTTTAAACCGACAGTTTGGTAAAATTTTTGTTTGCCTAATTTAAAGCGGTCAAGCTCAGATTGGCGAATGGGAAACCTTTGTAGCACGCCGTTTTGTTTCTGAACTTTCGGTGGCATGCCAAGCACTTGCTAAACTGAATTTTTTGCTTCAGCGATGGCTGCTACGAGACTGCTGCGTATGTAGTCTACGTTTTCTTTTGTTATGCCGTAATGCATTGGGAGGCAGAGGACCTGTTTGAGTACCCTTTCAGCGGTGGGGAAATCTCCCGTTTGGGTTCCGTAGGTTTTCATGTAGTAAGGGTGCAGGTGGCAGGGTGGATAGTAAACGTGTCCAGGTTCGATTTGGTATTTGTTTTTGAGTAACGCCGCAACTTTTAGGCGGTCGACGCCGTCGGCGAGTAAGAGGGGGTACTTGTAGTAGCTATGCCTAAACCTCGATGACAACTTGAACAACGTCACGCCTTCAACGTCACCTAAGGCTTCTTCATACCAACGGGCAACTTGGTTGCGTTTATCTATGAATTCATCTAAGTATTCCAACTGGTTTCCCCCAACAATCGCCGATAACTCACTCATACGCCAGTTAGGACCCAAGACAACCATGAGCCGATCTGTGTTTTGTCCGCATGTGCGCACACATCGGGCGTCATCTATGAAGTCGTCTTTGTTTGTTATGGTCATGCCGCCTTCACAGGATGTCATTACTTTGGTGGGGTAAAACGAAAAGCAGCCTATGTCGCCGAAGGTTCCTGCTTTCTGCCCATCCAACATGGCGCCATGTGCATGTGCACAGTCCTCAATGAGGAAGAGACCCCTGTTTTCACAGAAGGCTTTGAGTTCGCGAATCTGCGGACAAACCAACCCAGCGATGTGCACCACAATCACGCCTGCGGTTTTGTCAGTTACTTTACGTTTGACGTCGTCTACGTCGAGGCCTAGGGTTTCGGGGTTCATTTCTGCGAATATGGGTTTGCCGCCTGCAAGAACAACGCCGTTGGGTGTAGCGATGAAGGTGTTGGTGGGCACTATGACTTCGTGGCCTCTCAGGTTATAGTGGCGCAACGCTACATCCAGTGAGGCTGAGCCTGAACTTACCCCCACCGCATACTTTACCTGCATGTAAGAGGCGAATTTCTTTTCGAAGTCCTGCAGATATGGTCCATCGGTCAATCTGCCGCTTCTAAGCATCGACTTTACTTGTTCGCTTATGGTGTTTAGGCTTTCGTCTGAAAAATATGGAAACGAACTAAAAATCATTTTTTATTCCTCAGTTGTTACCAGGATTTTCCGCCCATGCAGAAAAGGTAGTCTATAACAGAGAGGTTGGAGATGAATCCGCCGTTGCATTGGGCGTAGACGGGTTGGCGGAAATCTTGAAAAATCAGTTTAATGCCTTCTTTTTGGAAGAGTGATTGGTCAATGTAGTTGTGGCAACCATCGCCTGCAAGCTGGATGTCTGCGCCGACTTTTTTGCATTGAGCCACAATTAACTCGCTTTTTTTGCCCTCCACTCCCAAAGTTGAACTCATGATTAGGGGGCGGTCGATTTTGAGGAAATCCATGATACCCCGTATTAGGTGCATGTTTAGGTCAATGAGTTTATCCCATTCCCGATGGTAGGTTGCCTCGAAAAAGTTTGCATATCTGTTCCAGTAGGGGGCTTTACAGTAGCCGTGTTTTATGGTTAACCAGTGTTTTCGTCCCCAGCTGGGTTCGCCTTTGTTGGCGATTTTTACTTCGTTGATGAGTAAGGGTTTGTTTGCGTGTTCGATGGGGACGCTAAGCCATCTTACTCCATCAGAGGTTAAGACTCGGTTGCGGTTGGTAAAACCCTGCCGTTCAAACTGCACGTTGTCCTCTATGATAAATACGTCGGCTCGTCGCATTTTGTCAAAGAAGCCAAGCCACGGTAGATAGTTAGGTTGATGTCCAGCCACAATCATGGCGGTCGCCGTTTTAGGGGATGTTTAAACGTTCAACATAGCGCACAACCTCGAAGGCTTCGGCTGCTGGGAGACTAACCTGGCTGCCCCTAAAAGAAGCCAAGTTAACCATTGATTCGTAGGTGATGTAGCGTTTTGTTTTTTGTGAAAAATGGCATTTTAGTGCAGTCCACTTGTCGTTTACGCTGTTGGTGATGTCTACGAAGTAGGTTGGCGAGAAACTGTGGGTTACACGGGGGGTTTCGTATGCGAGGACTTGGGGTGCATTTCTAAAAGCGGACATGGAAGCCCAGCCGACTTGGCGGTGGTCTTGGTGAATATCGTTGACGGTATGTGTCAGTATGGTTTCTGGTCTGTTCGCAACATAGAAGGCTTCGAGGAAGTCGATAGCTTGTCTAGAGCAGGGGATTTCTGTGTCCGGAAAATCGCCAAAGTAAACTTCGTTAACTCCCAAGTAGGAGAGTGCTTCGATGCTTTCTTTTGGGCGAACTTCGGGGTTGCCGCTGTGTTCACCTTTGGATAAGAAGACAGCGATGACTTTTTTGCCCAGCCGTGAGGCAGCTCGGATGGTGCCGCCGCAGCCCAGTTCAATGTCATCGGGGTGGGCGCCAACTGCGAGAATAACGTTGGATCTAAGAACCAATCCTTGTCCTCCAGAAAGTTAGGTTGTTTCTTCGGCTGTGTTCATTTTTAACCATAGGCTGTTGTAACGTTCATTATACTGGAAGGTGCTGCTTGTTTGGTTGTAGAGGTATAGTTCAAAGAACAAGTTGCCGTAGAAAGCGCCTTTGTCCTTGTCGTAGTTTATTGTTGTGGCGTCAGGATGCAATGCTACGCCGTTGATGGTTATGTCCTCTATGTCTAGCCGTGTTGAAGTAGCGTTGTTAACTTTGTAGTTGAAGGTGATGTCTAGGGGCATCTCGGTTGTTTGGTCGTTGGCTGCGAGTAATGTGAGTTTGCCTATGGATGGTAAATCGCTGTTTGTATGATTGAAGCTGCCGGGTGCTGATTGGCTTTCGTTGCGGAATTTAATTTCCACGGCGTAGTAGGCGCAGGAGCCCAAATGGTTGCTGACATCTAGGTAGAGGCGGTAGTTTTCGCCGGAAGTCACGTTGGATGGGTAAGCGGCTGTGTGGTCCGGACCTAGAAGCCACATTTCAGTAAGCCGGTCGGTTTGTGGTTCCACGATGAACTGTTGAAGCGCTGGCGAGGCAAGTATCAAAGCCGTAATGGCGGTGACTGCTAGGATTAGGGTTCTATATCTTTCCAGTCCCATGCATGTTCCTCCTTTCACGTCTACCCAGAACAAACCAAGCACCCAATCCGGCGGCAAGCACCGCCAACGAAAGCAAAGCCAAAAACACGATAAAAACCAAGTTCTGAGTGGACTCTGAACGGGCACTTTCGGCTAATGCGTTTGTTTGTGGGATAAAGTCGTTGAGTTTGCTTTGGCATTGACTTGCTGCGTTGTAGGCTGTGTCATAGTCGCCGCCTGCATAGGCCAATTCCGCTGTGGACAATGAGGAAGCGGCGTCGTTGAGTGTCGCCATTAAGTCGTCTACGTTTGCACCTGCAGCCTCCGCCTCAGAGACAGCGCTGTAACAGTTTTTTAATGAATCCTTTGCCGAGTTTATTGCGGCTTGTGCGCTTCCTTGAGCGGAAACTGAGGAAATAAACAGTCCACTGCAGAGTAGGAGAGTAAGCGCAATGATAGAGAAGCGTATTTTCATGCTTGCATCCTTCAGGGTACGTGTTATTTTATGAGCGGGTCGGGGTAGGGGCTTTTTTGGGGGCAGAGTTCCTCTAACGCTTTTCGTTTAATGGAGAACTCGTTGAACCGTTTCTCCATGGTTTTGCTGCTTCGAGAGTATTCCTTGTACGCGTCAAGGTAATCTCGGCCTTTGCCAGTTAAAAGGTAGAGTTGATGTTGGTCTTCGAAGCGGATTAGAGAAGCCCCCGCGATTTCGTTTAGGTAACGTTGTAGAACCTTGTAACTGAGGTTTGCCTGGTACATGATCTGCGTTTTTTTTGCTTCTCTGCTGACCACATTCAAAATGTCGGCTATTATGTCTAATCGGTCTCTGTAGGTAACCAATTAAAACGCCTCGATAACTTTAACAGTTAAAGATGGAGCCATCCCTGGCGGCTTTTTTTCTGTGGCTTCTGCTTGTTTTTTGGTGCACTGTAGTATTCGATGAATTTTTCTGCTTTTGCTTTGTTGGTGATGTTGTCTTTAACGAATTTGTTCCAGCCGCCGACTTGAGGGTTAGGGGGGATGTATCGGTCGGGGTTTATTACCTCATGCTGTTGGAGGATGTCTTTGAAGTTTAACGCTTTGAAGTCCCGGGTTGCGTGAATTATGGTGCCTTTATCGATGAAAAGTGAACTGTAATCGTCAACGGCTATGCCTTCTGCGCGGACTTTATCGTCGACTCTTTCCTGCCAGAGCCGTTTCCATTCAATTTTTAATTCTTCTACAAGTTCTTTCTGTTTTAGCACCATAGGTAACAGGTCCCTTCATGATAGAAGTGGATAAAAGAAAAAATTGGACTTCTAAAAAATCCCACTAAAACCAGTTTGAGGGTTAAGCCTCAACCATTAATTGTTTGGAGCAGGGTTATTTAAACCGTAAGGATAGATTGTTCTAGTATTATTAAGCACAGCAAGGGTTTTTCTGTATTTCTCGGTAGGTTTTGTCGGATTAATTTGTTGTTTGACATAGAACACGACGCTGTTTTTTCATACAAAACCTGTGTCAGCGGTGATTTACGGCTGCCTTAGAAACTGATTTACACAGTAATTGTTATGTCTGGGCAAATAATTAAGGCTTTATCTATTGCCTTTTTGGAAAGCTTGGGTTTACAATGTTTAAATCCAACTTGTCCCATTAATTTTGCAGTGATTCTAAATGGCAATGTCAGCTACAGTTAAAGATATCTATTCTCAGCAATTTAACACCGTTTTAGAAAACGATAGCGCCTCAAAATGTTTAGAGGCCTTCAAGAAGGGAATGCCTCCAGTGTTGGCTGTTCTTGACGACCGAGAAAACTATGTGGGGATGGTGAGTCGGCGATCGGTTATTAGGACACGTTTGGATTTAAGTCGGCTTAAAGTTAAAAGCCTCATGGTGGTTGCACCCGAAGTTGCCTTAGGAGAATCGCTTAGCCGCGTAGCCAAACTGATGATCGGCAGCGGCGTGCGGCAGCTTCCTGTTTTCGAGAAAAACAAAATTGTCGGTTTCATAACTGATGAAGCAGTCATCCACGCAGTTGTCGGTGCAGACTGGGGTAAAAACTCTGTTGACTCAATCATGACCCGTGCCCCACACACGATGGAAGCTAACCGGAGTGTTGGCGCAGTGTTGGGTGTCATGCGGGAATACGGCATATCGCACGTGCCCATAATGGAGAGGGGACGCCTCGTAGGGTTGGTGAGTGTTCAGGACATTTTGCAGAACCTCTATTTTCCGCCTAAACGCATGGGCAACAACGACTTGGCAGGCGAACAAATAGACACTTTAGGCGTCGCCGCTAAAGGCATCATGAGCAGCCCAGTAATCACCGTTGACCCCAAAAAGAACCTCCGAGACTGCGAAGCACTAATGCACCAACAAGACATCTCCTGCCTCTGCGTAGTAGATAACGAACGATTAGTAGGCGTCGCCACCAAACTCGATTTTCTCGAACCCATCAGTCAACAAGAAACAGCCGAGCGACGCTTAACCATACAGTTCGGCGTCAAAGAAGTCGAGGTTAGCTCCAACCAGCAACAGTACATGCTCTCAGAATTTGACGCTTTCACACGCCGCTTCCAAGACGCGTTCCAACTGGGTTCACTGTTCGTTTACATGAAAAGCCACCGGGGAACCAACACGCGTGAAACCCCAATGGTTCACTGCCGCCTGCAATTCCGCACCAACCGAGGAAGTTTCTTTGCCTCAAGCGAAGGCTGGGGCGTGGAACCCACCTTCAAAGTTGCATTGGACCGTCTTGAACGGCGACTGCTGCGCAGTAAA
This sequence comes from Bathyarchaeia archaeon, assembly GCA_050108095.1. GTDB lineage: Archaea > Thermoproteota > Bathyarchaeia > Bathyarchaeales > Bathycorpusculaceae > Bathycorpusculum. Next base: position 11,436 of record JBNIDO010000063.1, on the reverse strand, counting down.
GAGTTGCTTGCCTACAACCCGCGGTACGCAAGGGATTACTTGCGTGTAATTGGGTTGCCCTCTGAGGAAGAATAAACTATTCCTCACTCTTTTTTTGGGTTTGTGGCTTTTGTTTTTCTAGTTAAGAAGAAGAGAATGCCGTCTTGCTCATCTTCTTCTTAGGGACTTAGCCGACGGCTGAGTTTTGCTTTCTGCAACGCCAATGGATTGCAGGCTGGTTGAGGCAAATTCTACAAGCAGAACCAAAGACCGTTAACACGCTAAGCAGAAGCCAAAGCAAAACCTCGTTCGTTGACTCGCCAATTAAGAAAAAGCGCGAGGTTTAGCCTGAGGCAGTCGACTCTTGCATGGATGACAGAGGCATTTTTGTTAGCCAAACATGTTCTCCGACTTCAGGGGTAACTTTGAAGCCTTCCACAGTTGTGGGTGAATAGTGGTTGAGTGTTCCCCCAACAACAAAGTTGCCATCGCGGGTTACGATAACTGAACTGACGGAACTGCTAACGTTATCGCTTACCTCACCAAACAACTCTGTCCTCAGCAAGGCACCCGAAGAATCCGTTCTGACTACGCACGCCTGCCTGTCCTGTACACCCACAGCGACGTATCCGCCGTCGGGAGCCTCAACAACTGAACGCAACATGCCATTGATCTCGAAAGTTTTTATCCACTGAGTAGCACCCGATGAATCGATTTTTACCAGCCAACTCTGCACGAATGAAGAAGCAGTAACTATGTAACCGCCGTCACTGGTTTTAGCCATAGAGTTAAAAGGGAGGTTCTTGTTTTCGTCGGTCTGATAGATTTCGCTCCACTGCACATTGCCATCCCAATCGGTTTTTAGGAGCCAGCCTCCTTGGTTGTAGTTTGCTTCAATCACGCAGCCCTCAACCACGTACCCGCCTTCGTCGGCCTCGACTAAGTTTAGCGCAAGCAACTTGGAGGAGTTGCCGCCGAAAGTTTTAGTCCACACTAAATCGCCATGTACATTCACTTTCATAAGAACCGCATCCACGCTGTCATGATCGTTTTCAGCGTAGCCTGTTACTACAAAGTCGCCACGGCTATCCTCAATGGTGTAGCATGTTTGCAGCGGTAACACGAATGTTTTAGTCCAGTCCACATTACCAGTAGCATCTGTTTTTATAAGCCAGCCACTGTAGACGGGACTGGTTATGGGTGCAGCAATGTTGGTTCCCGACAAGACGTAGCCACCGTCTTTGGTTTGCACAATTGCTGCTGTGCCAACGTGTCCTGTTGCAGGGAAGGTTTTGTTCCACATCAGGTTTCCAGAAGAGTCAGTTTTCATCAGCGTAGGCGCGCGTTCGACTGCTGGGAAGAAGCCTACTGAAGCGTTGTTGCCTGCTATGGCGTAGCCTCCATCAGATGTTTGGATTGCACGACCAACATCTCCGTAGTATGTCTTACTCCACTGAGTCTCTGCGCCAGTGGCTGAACTGGGGGTTTGTGTAACAACAAACGCCACTGTAACAGTTACAAGCGCCACAATCACGGCTAAGGTTAAGTAGAGTTTCTTGCCTAGCCGTCTATCTTTTTTCAGCGGGGGGATTTCGGGGATTGTGTCTGCAAGGGCTATGTGTAGGTTAAGCTTGCGCATTTTTTTCACGCCAATATGATTAGAAACCATCTTTTTTAGCTCTGTTGTCAGAACATTTTGTTCTAGTCCTAGAACAGCCTATGCCTGCGTTTTTTCGGAGGCAGGTTTTTTCTTGTTGGAGTCGCTTTGGGTTTTTCTGCGTAGCCATATGCCTTCCCCCAAAAAAAGCACAGTTGCGATGGCTGTGGGAGCAAGCAAATAGAACAAATACAAGTCAGGCGCTTCCCCCCGCTGGATAAAGGGCAATGCAATCGCCACTATCTCAACAGCGAGAATTCCAACAAAGAAAAAAGCATAGAAAATCAGCCGTGGCACCAAAGTTTTTCCTACCCAAAGATGCCCGCTAATGTTAACTTTTTCTTTGACTGTGTATTCGCCATAGTTGTTTTTTGCTATTAGTCCGAGGGCTTCAAGTTTTTGGAGGTGCCAATGGGCAACGCTGGGACTACTTAGGTTGGCTAGCCGCATGATTTCTCGGGGACCCATCAGTTTGCCTTCTTTAACCATGCAGGAGTAGACGTTTAGTGTTGTGCCTTCGAGTTCTTCAGCGTTAGTCATGGTTGGGCTACCTGTGTTATGTATACTTCCACTTTGTTGGGTGAAAACTCGAAGGTTTGGTTTGGCTCGAGTATGGCGTTGTATATGTAGCCGTTTGGGGTTTTTTGTAGAGGAACTGTGTGTAGCCATGTGGCTGTTGAGAATGTGTTGGCGTAGGTGCCGTTGACGGGCATGTTGTTGATGTAGTTAGTGAATGAACCGTAAAGGTCTATGGTTCCGTTTTCCAATGCAGATAGGCTGCTAGTGTCCATTGTGTCACCTCTCAACTGAGCGGTGCCCGTTAAAGCGATGAGTTTGGATTGGTGAGGCAGCCACGTTGTGTTAAAGCCGTTCGCACCCGACCAAACGTAAGTTTGACCGACTCCTTTACCCCACTCAGGAAGAAAAGCAGTGCTATCACCGCTTGCGTTTTCTGGATGATAAACTGGAACACAAGAGCTCAAAACCAGATTTGCCAAAGTGTTAGTTGCGATGACAGCGGGTTGTGGGTTGTGCGGCTGGATTCTGCCTGTCACGTCTACCCATTGGCCGTTGATGTAAATTTGGATTGCCACCTGATGGGTGTTATCATAGTACTCGGCTATGGGCACACCCTCTATCCATGTGCCCTCTGCTGAGGCGTTGGCTGGTAAATCAGGAATTAGGGGGTAAGCGTTGTGGTTTTGGTTCATTATGCGATAGAAGTTTAGGGGGTAATCGGTGCCGCTGATCCAAGTGGTGTTTAACCAGTCGCCGTCAAGCCAAACGCCATCGACAACACCGCCGAAACTGGTGCCCATCCAATCAGACAAACCCTTGTTAACCACTAAACCGCCCAATGCTGAATCAACGACGCTTACGTGCTGGGCGGCTGTGAAGCTTGCCTCAGACATTTTAGCAGCCACATCAGAGCGGTTAGTTATGTTGGCGACAACCATGTAAGTAACGTTTGTATCAGTAACTAGTTGAGTGTTGTTGATGTATATCCAACTCCCATTGCTAAGAGCAGGAATAGTAGTGGTGGCGACTCGTTGGCTTGTTGCGATGCTGAAATTGGCGTATAGTAATTCGATGCTAAAATCAGCCTTGGGGCCCTCTACAACTCGGGGGTAGAGTTTAACATCTAAGGGTACAACAAGCATGGGCGCGGCAAACGCTGTTCCAGCTAAGAGCGCCAGAACTGCAATTGCGATGAGTTTGTACTTGAATTCCATACGCTAACATCAAAACAGTGGTGTGATGGTTATTATTAGCTCTGGCTGTAGAACGGTTTGTTCTAGCGCAAGAACAGGGAACAGTAGTAGATATCAAAAAGACAGGTGCCAGCTTAAGCATCTATCGACTACTATGACGAGGATAGGAAAAATGTGGGTTTAAGCGGTCTGCGGTGTCCTCTTTAGCAGGCTACCGATTGCCTCGGACAATGCGTTGCAGGCGGCTAGTCTTGCAGCGGTTGAATTGTCTGTCTCAAGCTTCTCCAACTCCTTATGCAGCCTATCAGATTCCTCATTTAGTTCCTGCTTACATTTCTCGTAGGTATCATGGAGTTTTTCTTGTTCCGCAGAGAAGCTCTGCACAGTAACTTCCAACTCGTTTTTGGCAGTTGTAAGGGATTGTTGTGTTTGGGCAAGTCTTTCTGCAGCCCGTTTCTTCTCGCCGAACTGGAAGAAACCGAATTTGAGCCCTTGCTGGGCGACTACGTCATCTTCTAACTCGCGGATGTTGTTGCTGAGCCGCTGTATCTCAGAGTTGCGTTTGTTGCTGAGTTCACGTGTCTGCTCAGCGTATTGCCTGTCGGCTTCGAGAATTTTGTGGTTGTTATCCGAGAGGGCCTTGGCTTCGCTGCTTAAGTTGGATTCTTCAAGCCGATTCTGAGCCAACGCACCTTCAAGGTCGAGGAAAATCTGCGTACGAGCCTTAACGAATTCATCGTCTACTTTTATGGCGGGGCTGGTTTCGAATGCAGAAACTACCTGACGAAGGTTTAGCAGCCAATCGTCATAGTACTGGCTAAACGGTGAGAGCGCAAAGATTTGGCTGCCAAGCTTGCCAAGACCGTTCTGCGCTTTCTGTGCAACGTCCTCCTTGGAAGCCTGCGGGGTTTCTTCTTGGAGGTACTTGGCGGTTTGGCGTGGCTTCTTTGCTTTAGTTTTCTTTTCACGGGTGCTTTTAGAGGGTCGTTTGCTTGTGCCTCGGCGGCTGGTTTGTGATCTGAAACTCATAGTTACCCCTTTGATGCTAAGGTAATATTTAAGGACTGGGACACTCTGCCCTAAACAAGGGGTAAGAGGCAATTATTTTTTGCGCTTGTTTTTCTTGGCAGAGCCTTTCTGCTGCGATGCGGAGGGTTTGCGTTTGCGAAGCATCAACAACGCCAACACCACAACGACCGCCACGACCGCAACAACTGCGGCGTAGAGGATATCTGAGTTGAAATTGGTGTCTGCGGGTTGGTTACCAGGCTGGGTGGAGCTTGGATTTGAGGTTGAGGGTCCAAGTGTTGGAGAAGGCGTCACTGCAGGTGGGGTGCCTTGGAGTTCGGGGCTGGCAACTTGAACCATAAGCGCGTACCTATCGATAGTTTGGTTAGCTGGAACGAAGCTTTGGTTTCGGTCAAAAGCACCCACATTGTAGCTGGCTGAATGCTGCGGCGCCACTGGGTTGGGCGTTAAGGGGTCGGTGTAGCCGATGGCGACCACTTCATTTTGTGAATTGTAGAAAGTGGCTACGACTCGGACGTCGGTTGCTGATTGACTGCCAGTGTTCTTTACGGTTCCGCTGACTGTGTAGCTGCCGTCTGCTGCAACAGAACCCTGCTTACTCTCTATTGCCATGTCGGGGTAGAGGTAATTCGACGTTGGCTCAGCATGAGAAACGTAGAGGTCTATCGACTGAATCGACACACCATACCATGTTCCATAGAAAGTGTTCTCAGGGTAAAATTCCATGTAGAAGGGGGCTTTCTGCTGGGGCAGCAAATCGCTAACTAAGGCATAGCAGCCTGAACCTGCCCTTACATCGTCTGCGGTGGTTATGGTTCCGTCGATGGTGACGTTGCCGATGGTGTTGGTGCCAACATTTTGTATTTCGCCGACTACGTCGAGTAAGCCCAGGTTGTCTATGTAGTAGCTGTAGCTTAGGATTTTGATGCTGTCAATTTGGCTCTTCGCCGTGGGCACCAAAACCACTGTTGAGGCTGATAGGGCGAGGAGGATTAGGAGGCAAACACCGATTTTTTTTATCACAAGTTTCCCTTTTCTCTGTTTTGTTTTTTCAAATGCACGGTTGGGGTATAAATTGGTTTTTCCAAATTGCACTCAACTAGGCAGAAACAGACTGCTGGCAGTATATGTCCTCTATTTAGGTTATAGGCGATACTCTTAAAAGGAAAACAACGACATAGCTGTTTAGAAGAGTACACCACTATGGAACAGTTACGTCCCTATGTAGTTTTTCTTCCCGCTGAAAAAAAAGACAAGATACTCTCCGCTATCTTTGGCTCCAAAGCCGGCGTAGACATCCTGCGCTTCAGTCTAAAACAGGGCATCGCAAAAAGCATCTACCAAAAAGAACTCGTAGAAAAACTCAACTACAGCAACAAAACCATCATAGAAAACCTCAAAACCCTCACCAGCCTAGGCGTACTCAACGAGAGCATGGAGAAAAACGACAAAGACGGACGCATAATCTGGATAAAAACCTACCAACTCACCACACTGGGACGCTGGTTTGCGCTGCTGCTCGCTGAAGAAGCTGAGTTAACTGAGGACGAAAAAACCGAAATCCTCCAGAGCCTGTTTCGCACCTACGTCAAACAAGTCAAGCACCTAGCCGAAGAGTTAGGCATAAACAAAAAGATGCTCGAAGAAACCTTCAGAGAAGAAATGCGCAGCCAATAAGCGCCTCCGTCGCGGGTTGTGGCTGTCAGCAACAGCCCACATAATTTTTAGTTATAGTTTCAGAGTTAGCCTTGCAGACACCGTTTATGCGGAGGTGAAATTTTTTGGTTATGATGGGACAACGCTCAGTTATGTATGGTCCAATGCAGCTTTTCGCCATCGTCTTCCCCGAAAACAAATTCAGCGGCGAAATCATCCCAGCAATCAACGAAGCCCGAGACAAAGGCTTAATCCGCATGATCGACTACCTCTTTGTCTCCAAAGACAAAGACGGCAACCTCACCACAGTACAAGGCACGGATTTGGGCAAGAAAGAGGTCAAGGAGTTGGGTTCAGCCATCGGCGCGTTGATTGGGTTGGGCGCAGGCGGCATGGAAGGCGCAGAAGTTGGGGCTGAAGAAGGCGCAAAATTCGCTGAACGTGAACGAGGCTTAACGAGGAATGATGTCAAGGATATTGCGGAGAATATTCCCAAGAACAGTTCGGCAGTGCTGATGGTTGTGGAGCACCTGTGGGCAAAAAACATCAAACAGGCACTGGTAGACTCAGGCGGCATCATGCTAGCACAGGGCATGCTAACACCCGAACTCATGGTAGAAATCGGCACACACCTACAGTAGAGCAACATGCAATTTAATCCAAAATTCTCTTTTCTTTAAAATTATTCTGGGGGTTGAAAAAGAAAAATAGGGTAAGCAAGTTTATGGCTTGCTAATTTTCCGCTTTAGCTTTCAAATCAGCGTTTTCTTTTTTGAGGGCAGCGTTCTCCTCCATCAGCGCCTTCATAACGGCATTAAGCTGAGTCATCATATCATTGATACGAAGGTTAAGCATACCAATCTGTTGCATAACAAGCGAAGGTTGGGAATCAGTTTCATTAAGCACTTTTTACACCTCCCGTAACTTTGCTGAGTTGATCTTGTAAGTCTACGATTGTCTGCTGCAGAGCTTCGATTTTCCGAGCGGTTTCATCATGCATCTGAAGGAATTTCTTCTGCACCGAGATGTTCCAGCCTTGCACTTTAGCCATAGAGAACATTCCCTCGTCGTCATGCAGGAAGGATAGCGTACTTGGGTCAAGATACAGTTTGTCTCCGTCGCGTGTGGTTGTGATGCCCCTTAGGGTCGCTATGTCGTCTATAGTGTCGAAGCTGTCGTGTCGTAGTGTGCCAAGGTAGTGGAAGTCGCCGTTCATGTCAAAGCGGAAAGTGTTAGCCACCCAGCTGCCATTTGCCCAGTATTTCATATAGAGGACAGGATACTGACCGCCAGTGCCGAAGTTCTGTGTCTGACAGCATACCTCAAAGGTACGATCTACCTGCCCGCTCTGTGTATTGGCAATTCTGAATTTGTAGCCGCCGATGAAATCCCAGTTGTTAGAGGCGTTTGCAGCCCACTCAAACTCGGTACCTACAGAAATTGCCGAGCTTGAAATGGGATTCAGGTAATTGGTGAAGACCGCTCCGCAGTCAATTGCCCCGAAATACCCTGTATATCCATGGGCTGTACCATAGCCGAAAGGCCCTCCGTTAGCACCAACAGTTAAGACGTAGTTATTAGACCAAATAAGGTATGCTGATGTTCCGCCTTGACTGAACTGTAAGCCTCCAGCGAGAACTTGGTTGCCGTTAACGTAGAAATCGCCGTTTGTTGCGATACCATTGTTTGGTGTGTCTCCTTGCCAGCCACCAGAAGTCCAATCAGTTAAGTTACCAACCGGTCCTACGCCTGATCTGTAAAGGGTGAAGTGACCTTGGACTCGAATATCTTGATTGAAGTAGAATGGGAGACCGCCATTGCTTATGAAGTGTATATACCCCGCGTTTTGTGCTCCGATTGTTACTGATGAATAACTAGATGCAATGCGTAGTGTGCTTGATGTATCATTACTTAAAGCGCAACCATTTGCAAGAGCAAGCTGTCCTGTTGTGCTCAGAGACATCGCAGTTGATGTGCCCCCCCACGGTTTGAAATAAAGTGTGGGACTTTCCGATGCCAACTGACCAATCTTCCACTCACATACGCCACTATAGTATAAGTCAATATAGGGCATAGCTTTATTGACAAGCAAGGGCTGGGTAATCATCAAGTTTCCAGCGCCACCCGTTGCAAGAGTATTGTAAGTCATTACTGCGTTGCTTATAGTTAGGCTCCCTGTAAGCGCCATATTTGCAGAAGTGTCAAGGGTTACTGCTCCATATGCAGTTTTAAACCTTATACCATAGAATCCTGCATACTGCACTATATACGAACCATCGTTTAATTGCCCAAATCCATACCATGGCGCTCCATCCACATTATCACCAATGCCGCCAACAGTGAAATTCGGCCCCGCAACTGGATTAGTTACTGTGCCGCCGTTCCATGGTACATTAGACCATGTTGGCGTATTGCCGGTACCTTGCGAAGTTAACACTTGTCCTGCCTGTCCCAAGTTACCGTTGAGGTTTATCTGCGCCTCTGAGCCGTTTAGAGCCAAATTGTATGCGCTCACGTTGGTGCCGTAGATGTCGTGCCACCGATTTGTTGAAGAACCCAAAGCGAAGGTTTTGGTGGGGTTCGGTGTGCCATACTGGGGAACGATGCCGCCTGTAGTGCCAGAAGTGTCAAAGCCTAAAACCAACCCGGAGCCATCAATAGCCATAGTTATGTAGCCGTTACCAACCACACCTATTTGCAAGTTTCTCGTGCAGACATTACTCCACATCTTCGCCATATTGCCTACAAACCCTTGATTGTCGTTGACGGGAGCTACTGAGCAACCGTTCTGGAAAGACGCATTCCCCATCACAGTATCGCCTTCAACGGTCAAGTTGCCGTGAGCAGTCAAGTTACCCAAATCCAAATGAGCACGAGTATGACCATCGCGTCGCGTTAGATGCAACGTGTCAAAAGTATAATTGAAATTATCTCTGTGTCCTTTGTCTGTCCATGATGATCCTAACGGTGGTTCTCTTACTATCCACTCGTATACATGGTTGGCAATTCGATCGGTGCGGTTTTCCAGATTTATGAATAACTGTTTATCCTTCGGGTTTATGGGGTCGCCATCTTGATTATTTCTCTCTTCTATGTGCTCTAATGCACCTACTTCAGAGTTTGTTAGCCATATTCTAGGAGGATCAATTTGTTCGAATAAACCACTACCGAGTGCTAATGTGCCTTGATTAGCACTCAAAATCCCGCCAGCCGCGAGGTCCTTTTTTACGGTTACACCAGTACTGATTGCCAGCAGAGGTGTATTGTTTTCGCTTGAATCCAGTAGCAGTGATAAATCAACATATTTGTCTGGATTTGTATGCACCGTATCATAAAGTCTAAGATAGCTGGTACCAGTTGGTATTGTTTTATCTTGTGGTGTCCAATATCCATTAATCCATTCCCAGATATAATCTACAATTTGTTGTTTGCCTAGCGCTGTTGTATTCGCAACGCTTAGACGAAGTTCTTCATCAATTTCTTGCATGTGTATGTATCACCTGTTATTTTTCCGTTCCAAAATATCTCAACCGATTTTTTCATAATCGATTGACTATCTTGTAATTAATCAATTATCGGATTGTATTTTTTATACTTTTTTCTCAAATAATATGCATTAATTACAACTGATTTTACAAATCATGTGTTGTATAAGGTCTTTCTCAAGAAGCATATTGTTCGAAGTGATTAATTGCTGTTAACGCTTAAATATCCAAAACTATCTTTTAATCAGTCGATAACATGAAAAGCGCTATCTTGCCAAAGATAATTATCGCTATTCTGTTCTGCTCAATTCTATGCGCACCACACATTCTAACGGGACAGAGCACACAGAACATTACAGGCATCATAATAACAAACAGCACCTGGACAAGAGCTAACAGCCCCTATAGTCTTACTGGACCAGTTGCAGTAGACGAAGGAGTAACCCTTAACATCGAACCAGGTGTAAAAATAAATCTTAACGGATTCTACATACAGGTTAACGGTACTTTGCGCGCAATCGGCGGTAGCGCCAAAGACATTTCTTTTGATAATGGGGAGATATTTTTCTATCAAACCAGCCCCGGCTGGGTCGAGGGCAATGGCTTAGGATCAATAATAGGGAACGCAAAATTGACCTCAATTCACATAAATATCAATCATACATCCCCCAAGATAGATAGCAACTCAATAATGGGAGAAATACATTGCCATGAAAGCTCAACCATTATTACTAATAATGACATCACCGGGTATAGGGCAATATTTCTTTCACGGTCCAATGCTTTAATCGCCAATAACACAATTCATAGTGAAAATACAGGAATTGAGTGCCTATCCGACAAATCATTGATTGACAGCAATAAAATCTATGGTGGAAAAACAGGAATTATTAGTGGGTCCGCTACTGTCTTGCGAAATACAGTAGTAGGGTGTGATGTGGGAATCGATGCACAAGTTTTTTCAACCGTCGAAAAGAACCTGATTCTGAATAATAATCGGTATGGAATAATTAATCGTGGTACGATAACTAGCAATAATACAATCGCTAACAACACAGTTGGCATTTATGCAGCTGAGGCTTCATTGATCATCTATAATAATCTCGAAAACAATGTAGAATACAACCTTCATTTAAATCCAGATACCGCTGCTAATATTGATGCATCTGAGAACTGGTGGGGCACTACTGATTTTACGATAATTGATCAGAAAATCTATGATTATAACGATGATTTTAATTTGGGCAAAGTAACCTATACTCCTGTCTTGACTGCGGCAAACCCGCAAGCAATACCTGACTCTGCGCCCATACCGGCAACTCCACCAACATTGTCGCCATCAAATTCTCCATCCTCCACGCCTAACTCAGCAACCCAAAATCCAACGGCAACCCCAGTCGAACCTAACTCCGGCTTTTCCGTGTTTCTTGGGTTGGACTGGGTAGGAATCGCAGTTGTTGTTTTGCTTGCGGTTATTGTTGTGTTGTTGGTTGTTGTGGTTGTGTTTTTGCGTAGGAGAAGCGTTGGGTGACTCCTGTTTTTCTGATCGTTTTTTTGGTGGGGGGTTGGTTGTTGGTTTGGGTGGCGGTGTGCTTTTTTGTAAGTGTTCAAATTTTGTTCTGTTTGTGTTTTGTTGCACAACCAGCCTGCAACGTAGTCCAGCCGCAGACACAAAAAAGCAGCCTGTAGCGCAACCTGTTGGTTGTTGTTGTGTATAAGGGGTCTTCTGCAACAACAACTAAAGAAAAAAGTTTGATCTCCCACACCCTCGACCGTCCTTTAGCAAACCAAAAAAGGGAAAGAAGGTTTAGGGGCAAGTTTCAAAGGCGGGTTGTTTTGTGGGGCTTGGAGTGGTTTGAGGGGGGAGAAGGGAGAGCGTGCAAAAATTATTGTGCTCCAAACCTTTCCACTCAACCCG
>JBNIDO010000062.1:0-17609 GCA_050108095.1 Bathyarchaeia archaeon | reverse complement strand
GCTTACAACAAAACCACTTGGCGGTTCCTCAAAGACTGGCTGCCCTTCATCACGGTGTTTGTTTCCTACGAAATGCTCTATAGCTTCGTCGGCAGCATCGCCGCAAACAACCTCCACAGTGGACCATACAACCTTGAATTACGCTTGTTTGGAGTACTGCCAAGCATTACCCTGCAACAAAACATACATTTGCCCGCATTGGATTATCTGGGCGCCTTCTTCTACTCGCTACACTTCTTTGCCCCAACCATCTTCGCCTTCATACTCTGGAAAGTGAGCCCAAAAAACTACTGGAAATACACTGTAGCATTCGGCGTACTCACATACGCTGCATTGATAACTTTCCTGTTCTATCCCGTAGCGCCGCCCTGGATTGAAGTCCCCGGAAGCGTTAGCCGCATATTAACCAGTTCAGTAGACCACAGCCTAGGTATCCCGGTTTACAAGACACTCTTTGACTTCCTCAGCCCAGACCTATACGCCGCCTTCCCCAGCATGCACTCAGCGCTGCCCCTGCTTATTTCGTTCTTCGCCATAAAAATCTGGAGGACAAAAGCTCTGCCGATACTCATTTTTCCAGTAGGCGTCTGGTTCAGTGCAGTTTACCTCGGCGAACACTACATCGTGGATGTGTTAGGAGGAATCGCTTACGCGGTCGTCGCCTTTGTTGCTGTGGAGAAGTTGTTGCCTCTGATTTCAAACCGAAGCAGTTTCCTAAAGAAGCACATGCCGACCTAACGTGTTGCCATTCTTTGACTTATGGATGGAGATTGGTCCCCAGAAGAAAGGGAGAAACAACCGTGGCTCCATGCAATTGATGATAATAAAAAAGTTTGCGGTGGAAGGTATGTTGCTTGGCTAACTAAAGCTTTAGCCACAGCAGTATACCCATAATTAAACCGTAAATCGCCAAGGCTTCGGCCAACGCAACAATCAGGAAGCTTCTGAAGAACGTTTCAGGCTTCTCAGCTAACGCGCTAATCGCGGCGCTACCAGCAGCAGAAATCGCAAGACCAGCACTTAAAGCAGGTAAACTGATAGCCAACGCAGCAGCGAATGCAATGCCAAGCCTATCATAATTGCCAGCGGCAGCGGTTTGCGCTTGTTGGTCTTGTACTGTTTGAACGGTTAGTGCAGCTGCCATGCCCATAAGTGGCAGGAGCACAAGTGGAAGTAAGACGAACAGCAATAGTTTACGTTTCAACTTCATGATGACGTCACTCCAATGTTGTACAATTGCACACTTCACCAAGCTATTAAGTCTTTTCTTGTCTAACATCTCTTCCGCTTGAATTAGGAATGCTTTCGGCTGTTTCACCCATTTTAGCAGCCTGCGCCCTGAGCGCTTCGAGGTCCCCGCGGATTTTGGTTATATCTTCCGATGCAATGCGTTCGATGTTTGCGATGGAGGTTTTGTAGTCTGACTCTAATTTTTCTGAAGCCAAAACAATCCCTTACTTAACCACTAACACGGGACAAGGAGAATACTCAATTACTCTTTCTGCAACGCTACCTAGAAGAATTCTCTCTGCGCCACGGCGACCATAGGTTCCCATCACAATCAAATCCACTTCTAGGCCTTTAGCAAACCCCGTAATCTGCTCAAACGGTCTACCCTTAGCCACGATGGATTGGGCTTTGACGCCTTCTTTCTCGGCTAAACCAACAATGTAGTTTACGTTACGTTGACCGTCAGCTTTGAGTTCACCTTCGATATTTGCTTGTTCACCAGATTGAGAAAACTTATCGACCACCACTTCATCCACGACGAAGAGAGCTATGATTTCCGCGTTATGGGTTTTAGCGATGCTTATGGCATACTCTGCCGCTCTGACGCTATAGTCTGAACCGTCGGTGGGAACAAGTATTTTCTCGATTGTTTGAGAACTAAACTTTTTCAATCTCTACAAGCTCCTTCTCGTGGCCTTTAATCATTGACTTAATCCGCTTAGTGCGGACAAATTCTTCACGTTCCTTCTCCTCCAACACCAACTCAATCCACTTGGCAGTGCTGCGGTATCTTGGAATCAATACGTGGTTGAGGGCGTTGACTCTACGCTGGGTTCTGCGGACATCGTTTGCAATCTGGAAAGTGGTGCCTTCAGCCTGAGCTAAATGCGCCAGTATTTTGACGACTTTATAGAAGTGTTTAAACGCGCGGTCCAATTCGGCGTTGGTGTCTGCGAAGCCGTAGTCGGGTTTAACGTCGGTTTCGCCTTGGAAGGTTACGAGGGGAACTGTGACGCCCATTATGCTTCGGAAATCCTCAAGGTACTCAGCCTTGTTGGTGGAGCCTAATGCGACGTTAGCGATGGTTTCTGAGCCTTTAGCTATGTTGGCTTCGCGCAGACTCATGTAAGCTTTGCGTAGTTCCTCTAAGAGGTCGGCGCGTGTTCGCTCTGCATCGTATATGCTGTTGCGGAGTTCACGGAGCAGTATGTCGCGTTTGCGTTCCAGCACTTCCCTTCCAGACTCCGCTAGTTTAAGCGTTTTTTTGGTTTGTATAAGGTTGATTCTTGTGGGACTGATGTTTTCTTGCGACAATTATGTTGCCTCAGCATCAGTTTTGGGACAATACTTCTGAATATACTCTGGTTTTATGCTTGTTAATTCTTCCTCAGGCAAATCCGATAGTGCATCCCAAGCAATAGAGAGGGTTTGCTCGATGGTTCGGTTCTCGTTTCTACCTTGGTTGATGAGGGTTTTCTCGAAAAATTCGCCGAAACGAAGGTACTCTTTCTCTCTGCTGCCCAAGCCCTCTTCGCCGATGATGGTGACCAAGGATTTAACCGAGTTGTATTGGGCGTAGGCGGCATAGAGTTGGGCAGCGACGTTGGCGTGGTCTTCGCGGGTGCTGCCTGCGCCGATACCGTCTTTCATCAGCCGAGAGAGGCTTGTGGATATGTAGATTGGTGGGTAAATGCCCTGTTTTTCGAGGCTGCGGCTGAGCACGATTTGTCCTTCGGTGATGTAGCCTGTTAAGTCGGGGATGGGGTGGGTGATGTCGTCGTTGGGCATTGTTAGGATGGGCATCTGGGTGATGCTGCCTTTTTTGCCCGTGATTCTGCCGGCGCGCTCGTAGATGCTGGCTAAGTCACTGTACATGTAGCCGGGGTAGCCTTTGCGGCTTGGCACTTCCTCCATAGCTGAACTCACTTCTCTTAGTGCCTCGCAGTAGTTGGTCATATCGGTCATGACTACGAGTACGTGGGAGTCTTGGTCGAAGGCAAGGTACTCCGCCAAAGTCAAGCCCGCACGTGGCGTAATGATACGTTCAACTGGGGGGTCTTCGGCAAGGTTGAGGAACATAGCGACGTTTTTGATGGCACCTGTTTCTTCAAAGCTTTTCTGGAAGAAAGCAGCATCGTCGTGTTCGAGTCCCATGGCGATGAAGACGATGTTGAAGGGTTCGTTGGCGCTGCGGATTTGAGCTTGGCGGACGATTTGGGCGGCTAATTCGTTGTGGCTCAATCCTGGACCAGAGAAGACGGGGAGTTTCTGTCCGCGGACTAGGCTGGTTAAGCCGTCGATGGCGGAAATGCCTGTTTGAATGAAGTCTTTGGGGTAAGCACGTGCAGTGGGGTTTAGTGGGAAGCCGTTGACATCGCGTTTTTCTTCGCTAAAGAAGCGTGGGTGTCCGTCGATGGGTTCGCCGTAGCTATTCATGACGCGTCCCAGCATTTCTGTAGACACTGGTACCTCTAGGGGTCTGCTGAGGAAGCGTGTGCGTGTCGCCGAAGGAGATAAACCTGTGGTGCCTTCGAAAACCTGCACTGTCACGGCTTTCTGGGTTACTTGGATGACTTTGCCGAGGCGGGTTTCGCCGGTTTGGGTTTTCACTGCGACCAGTTCGTCGTAGCCCACTTGCTTAACGTTCTCGACCACGATGATTGGTCCTGAAATTGAAGCTACGCCTTTATACTCAAGTCCTGTGCCTGCCATAGTTATCTACCTCAAACTTGCCTCCAACACTTCAAAATTCTCGTTCATACGCTTCTCTAAATCATCCAGCTTAGCGACTTCGTCATTGGGAATCTGGCTTTTCATACGCATAATTTCTTCTACAACCGGTAACTCTGTGACCTTGAAAATGGGTGCGCCTTTGGTGACTACGTCTTCGGCTAAACGGTGGAAGTCCACAATGAGTTTTAGCATCTTGAACTGTTTTTGAGGGCTGCAGTAGGTGTCGATTGGGTCAAGGGCGTTTTGCTGCAGAAACGCGATGCGGATGATGCGTGCGGTTTCTAGGATGAGGCGTTGTTTGTCGGGGAGCGCTTCGGGACCGACGAGTTTCACGATGTTTTTGAGTTCATCCTCTGCTTGCAGGATGCGCATGGCTTCTTCGCGGTAACTGTTCCATTTGCCATCAATGTTATCGTGCCACCAACCTGAGAGGTCAGCGATGTAGCCGCTGTAGCTCTGCATCCAGTTAATGGAGGGGTAGTGGCGTGCGTCTGCGAGTTCTGCGTCAAGCGCCCAGAACACGCGGGTGAAACGTTTAGTGTGCTGTGTGACGGGCTCCGAGAAGTCTCCGCCTGGAGGCGAAACCGCTCCGATAGCGCAGATGGAACCGACACGGTTGTCGCTGCCCAATGTTTCCACTACGCCTGTGCGTTCATAGAATTCGGCGAGGCGCGAGGGCAAATAGCTTGGGAAGCCTTCTTCAGCGGGCATTTCTTCGAGTCTGCCGCTGACTTCGCGGAGTGCTTCTGCCCATCTGCTGGTTGAGTCAGCCATCAACGCCACGGCGTAACCCATGTCGCGGTAGTATTCTGCTATGGCGATGCCTGTGTAGATGCTGGCTTCGCGGGCGGACACGGGCATGTTGCTTGTGTTAGCGATGAGGATAGTGCGTTCCATCAACGGGTGACCAGTGGTGGGGTCGATGAGTTTGGGGAAGCTGTCGAGCACATCGACCATTTCGTTACCGCGCTCGCCACAGCCCACGTAGATGACTATGTTGGCGTCTGACCACTTTGCGAGTTGCTGTTGGGTGACGGTTTTGCCTGCGCCGAATGGTCCGGGGATAGCGGCGCTTCCGCCTTTGGCGATGGGGAAAAAGGTGTCGATGACGCGTTGCCCCGTGATTAGGGGTCTGAATGCGAAGAGGCGTTTTGTGTGGGGGCGGGGGCTTCGGACTGGCCACCGCTGGAGCATGGCAACCTCGGTTTTTACGCCGTTATTCTCCAATGTGGCGATGGCGTCTGCAACGGTGTATTCTCCTTGCGACACAATTTTTTTTACTATGCCCTGTACGCCGATGGGAACCATAACACGGTGTTCAACCAAGTCGGTTTCTTGAACGGTGCCCAAGATGTCGCCGCCGACTACTTTTACGCCGACCTTAACTTTGGGGGTAAACATCCATTTTTTTGTTCTGGAAAGCGCTGTGACTCCTTTTGCCTGTTTGATGAATGGTCCTGTGAGTTCTCTTAGTGTTTCCAACGGCCTCTGTATGCCGTCGAAAGTATTGCCCACCAAGCCGGGACCCAACTCGACTGAGAGGGGGCTACCTGTGCCTACGACGGGTTCGTCGAGTTTTAAACCGGTGGTGTTCTGGTAAACTTGGATTGTGGCAAACTCGCCTTCGAGGCGGATGATTTCGCCGATCAAGCTTTCATGTCCCACTTCAACCATTTCATGCATAACCGCGTCGGACATGCCTTTAGCTTCCACAACGGGTCCTGCAACACGTATAACGCTACCTTCAACAGTCATTGCGCGGTCTCTCCGAAGAGCTGTTTAGCTATCTGTACACGCAGTTGAGGTTTAAGTTCCTCTAGGCGGTTGTCGAGAGTGGCGTCGTAGATTATTTTGCCGTCGCCGCTTTGGATTTTGCATCCGCCAATGCAGTCTTCGGTTTCCTCAGAAAGCTGAAGTTCACTTTTGATTTTCTTAGACGTTTTTTTGAGCATATCTTGCGTTAACCAACCTTTATCTTTGGCGTTAACTTGAACAACGAGGTTTTTTTGCCCCATCTTTTTAGCGGTCGCCTCTATGAGGTTTAGGAGAAAATCATTATATTCGCTGCTTTGGGCAAAATTCTTGAGTTTCTCCAGCGCCCTCTCGAAAGCCTCGTCCACCAAGTCTTCTTTAGTTTGAAGCAGACGGTTCCGCACCTCAACCTCCGCGACAGAAGCGATTTTACGTTTCTCCCCCTCAGCTTTGTGCTTGGCTTGAGCAACTATGGCGCGGTAGTTTTCTTTGGCTTTCTCGTTAGCGACTTTTAGGCTTTCTTTAGCTTGGTTTTCAGCAGCCAAAATGAGTGCTTCAGCTTCCTTCTGCACGTCACCGATGACTTCGTTGGCAATCGCTGATATTCCAGTTTTAACAGTCATAGATAGTCAACTCACATTTTTATGCCCAATATCTTGCTGATTGTTTCAGAGAGCTTAACTTCGGTTTGTGGACCTTTGCTGCCAGGCAACTCAACGATTAAGGGGGTTACGCGTTCTTGGCGGATTCTGTCTACTTGGTAGCGGATGGAGGGGTCCTTTGAGAAGGCTTCGCTGATAATAATTATGGCTATGTCACTGCGTGCAAGGGCTTTGTCTAGGGCGTGCTTTACTTCATCAAGGGAGTTAGCTTCAGCCCCTTCGAGCCCGACGAGCTTAAAGCCAGTGAGCATGTCACTATCCCCGATTACATAGCCAATCATGCACTCACCTAATATAACTTTAAATGCTTGTTAGCAAATTCAAAATTACTGTTAAAAATGTTGCGACCCGAAAGAATGGCTTCCACATCGATTATTTGCATAAGAAAAGATGTGGAACCCGTGCTGGAGACGCTCAACACCTTCGGCGAGTTCCATATTGAGCCGTCTGCTCAAGACGACGCAACCCTCTCCGAGTACAACCAAAAAACCCAGGCGGTGGAAGAGCAGCTCCTTGACGTCAACGGGTTGACAAATCAACTACCAGAGCAAAAAACGGGTCTATTTAGCCTTTTTAAGGTTCAGCAGCCAACCATCGTTCAGGTGACGACGGAGAACTGGCGCAGCCTCCTAGAATTAACAAGCCAAAACACTCACTCACTCAAACATGAAATAGAAAGCCTCAACGCTGCCCTCGTAGAGTTAAAAGAAAAAAAGCAGGGGTTAACCCATCTCAAACTAACGTTAACATCCATGCACAGCATGGGCGTAGACGTTGAGAGCCTAGAGAAGTTCAAGCTGATCCATGTTGCCGTCGCAAGCTTGCCAATCAAAAACTTTGAGGCGTTTGAAACCGCGGTTGCAGGGCTACCGATTGAAGTCCACCGCAATACCTTAACCCACGAAGTATACTGCCTAGCAGTGGCGATGCCGACAAAGCATTGGGAAGAAGTGGAAAAAGTACTACGCACCTACCACGCAGAGATTTTCCAGTATCCAGAGGATTTGCCCAAAGACGCTGGTTTAGCCCTAAAACAAGTCAAAGAGCAACTAGCTGAAAACGCTCAGCGAGAAAAGGAACTGACGGCTAAACTCTCAAATCTCTATGAAGACAACAGAAGCAACCTTGCATCTTGGAAGGAAACCCTACAGAACATACTGGCGTTGCTTACCGCTGAAAAAAAAATTTTGCAGTCAGGCAGACTGGCAACCATCAAAGGCTTTGTCCCCCAGAACAAGTACACAGAACTCGAACAAACCGTCCATGGAATGTTCAACGACAAAGTGCTGGTGTTGCCCGACGACTCATTGGAAGCCAAAGAGGAGACGCCGCCGTCAAAGTTTAGGCATGGACGATTCGTTAGGCCCTTTGAAGAAATCACCAAGCTCTACGGCATGCCCAAGTACAACGAAGTCGACCCCACACCGTTTATAGCAATTACTTTCCCAATTATTTTCGGGTTGATGTTTGGGGATTTTGGGCAGGGCTTAGTGCTGCTTATCGGCGGTTTAACAGTGGGCATGCTCATCAAAGGTAACCAAAGCATGAAAAACACCTGCTACATTGTAGCTGCTTGTGGCATAGGCGCTATGGCTGCGGGTTTGGTGTTCGGCGAGTGTTTTGGCAAAGAACTGTTTCCAGCCCTCTGGTTTAGCCCAGTACCACACATAGGAGGCGGTTCAGAAGCCTTAGCACATGCGTCGACAACCGTTTTTAACTTCTTGATATTTGCGCTGTTTGTTGGTGTAGTCCAGATTGTCAGCGGCTTAATAATCGAAGGAGTAAACTTCGCACTCAAACACGACTACGCCGACACCTTCCTAACAACCGTGCCTAAAATCGCGTTTTACGTCGGCGGCATCTGGTTAATCGCAACTTACCAGCTCAACTTCGCTGCTTGGTTGGCTGGACCCATACTTGCCCCCATAATACCCTTTGCCATCATGGTCGCAGGTAAACCCCTCTACTTGAAAATGGCTAAACCCACAGCAGCCCACGCGAGTGAACACGCTGAAAACGACACTTTTGTGGGCAGGCTCTTTGAAGGTGGAGACTTCTTCACCAGCTTGCTAAGCAACACAATCTCCTACAGCCGTATCCTCGCATTGCTTATGGCGCACTGGGCACTACTATTAGTGACCTATACCGTTGCGGAGTTGATTGCGCCCGAAGGTTCAGGCATACTTGGATTGGTGTTGGCGGGCGTCATCATAGTCTTCGGCAACATAGCTGTCATGGCGCTTGAAGGCCTAATCGTCTTTATCCACACACTGAGGCTGCACTTTTACGAGTGGTTCAGCAAATTCTATGCGGGCACAGGCACCGAGTTCAACCCCTTCAAACAAAGCTTCATCTACACCCAACTGACGCTTAAAGATAAGAACGAAAAGTAGTTTAGGTGAAGAGTTGCGCCCGAATAGCATCAGGCTTCATGTCCCCGTCGATGCCTAAAGCTAATGCACGTAGGTTGTAGACTTCGGTTTCTTTCATGGTCATGTATGCAAGCGGCGTGCCGATGTTGAAGATTTTACAGATTTTGCTGGCATTCGCATGTTCAATTATAGTTTTTTTGAACGCTTTTTCGGCTTTAGCCAACGTGTCCTCGGGGTTGTCTTCTTTGACGAAGTATTTGGCGTATTCAGTGGTGAGCACTATTTTGTATGCTGCTTCAAAGCTTATGGCGGATGTAACTGCTTCAACCTGCTTCTTTGTTAACTTGAAATAGTTCTGTGGCACCGCCAACCGTAGCCAGTTAGAGTCGTAATTGAGGTTTTTACCCCTCAAAAGCGAAAACAGAACAAAACCGTCGTTGTCTAAGCTTGCGTAGAGGCGGGCATACGGCTTCTCTTTTTTAGGCAAACGCTCAAAAACTTCATAGAGATGCTCGTAGAAGAACACGTCCAAAAAAAACTCTAAGCAGGTTGTGGAGCCGCTTTCGTTGTAACTGGCTAACCCAGTGTTAAGCGGGCACCAATACGCTGTTTTCTTAAAGACACCCACCAGATGGGTGAGGTCAGTTGCTTTGGCAGCGTCCTCCAGCAAGACAGGTTTTTCAATGTGGCACCCTACGAAGGGGTATAGTTTAGCCAGTTTCTGCTCAGGCGACGTGTTAGCAAACGTTGCTTTCACAAGCATCTTGACGTTTTCCACTTCAAACCTCAACAGGTAGAGGCTTAGGTATTCTCTTGCGGCTTTGGGGGAGTACTTGATTATTTTCTGGTAAGTTTCAATTAGGTTTTCGTTGAACGCACGTTCTAGTTTGCGACCGGTCAGGGGAAGCGTGATTTTGGCTATTTGCTCTTGGTATGGGGTGTCGCGGAGTTGCCCAGCGAAATCGTTGAGGTTTTTGCTGTCTGCTAAGGTTTTGAGTTTTGCTTCGCTTAGCAGGCTGCTTCGTTGAGCGCCGATTTTGGCGAGCACCGAAGCGTAACGGACTGTCTGGGGCAACCTTAATTTTCCTCGAGAACGGCGGCTACAACCGTTGAAACCGCATTATCCATGCGTTTCTGGGCTTGGGCTTTTAGTTTTTGGGCGGTTGCTTCGTTGGCTTCGAGTTTTTCAGCGCGGTCTCGGTTGGCTTCTTCGATTGCTTGGTTGTAGAGTTTTTGTGCTTCTTCTTCGCCGTAGGTTTTGCTATTGGAGAGTAGTTTGTCGGATTCCTGCTGTGCAAGGGTGGTGATTTTTTTGGCTTTTTCCTGTGCGTCTGCTTGGATTTGGTCAGCTTGGGCTTCGATTTTTTTTAGTTCATCCCATACTTTCTGCATCTTGCGGTCACTGGCTCTAATGGTTGTTAGCTCTCATAATATCCTTGCGGTTTCTAAAACTTATTGCATGTAAACACGTAGACCGAACCATAAAGTTACCACTTCAACCTAATTGTGCTTGTCAACAAACGTAGACTAAGCTCAGTCAAGAAACCTGTACAAAAATGCTTTTAACAATTTAGCTGCCAAACATTTTTTCGATCACTATGAGATACCTCTTGGTTGGTAAAGAAAACGCGCATAACATCGGCAGCATAGTATACGCGTGTATATCAACACAGTGCAAAGCTGGGACCCAATGACACAGAAACGCAGAATCAGTGTGTTCAGCCCCCATATTCCACAGAGCGTGGTGGACGCTGCGGCGGCGTCTTTGAAGAGCAAATTGGTCAACGTTGGACCTCAAACATCACTATTTGAAGATGCCTTTGCAGCAAAATTCAACATCAACTTTGCGGTCGCATTGAACTCTTGCACTTCAGCGTTGCGGCTCTCGTGTGCCCTTGCCGACGTAGGACCCGGCGACGAAGTGATTACTCCCGCATTCACCATGATAGCAACCAACACAGCTATACTGGAACAGTACGCTAAACCCGTCTTTGCAGACGTCGACTACGACACAGCCAACATTGACCCAGCCGACATAGAACACAGAATCACAGAGAAAACCAAAGCCATCATCTGCGTCCACAACTTGGGGTACCCCTGCGACCTAAAAGAGCTCAGAGAAATCGCAGACGCACATGATTTGGCTCTCATCGAGGATTGTGCCCACGCAATCGGCGCAACCTACCATGTAAAACACATCGGCTCAGGCTCAGCTTTTGCCTGTTTCTCTTTTGCCGCGGTAAAACACATCACAACCGGAGACGGAGGCATGTTAGCAACTGATTCTGAGCGTATTTTTGAGGCTGCCAATCGCAGGTCATGGTTTGGGGTTGACCGGTCAAAAAGGGATTCCTTAACCAAAGCGTTCACCTGTGACGTGGCTGAGGCGGGGTTTAAGATGCGGATGAACGGGTTCCTTGCGGCTATGGGTAGAGAGCAACTCAGCTACTTAGACGGCATACTTTGTGAGCGCAGAAGAAAAGCAAAAATTTACGGTGAAGAATTAGCGAACGTAAAAGGCGTAACCCCAATGCAATACGGGGAGAACAGGGAAAGCTCGTATTTCCTCTACCCCATCCATGTTAAGCGTAGACGGAAATTCGCCGAAGCCCTAAACCGAAAAGGAATCGAGGTTAACGTGCAAAACTACCGTAATGACCGATTCTCAGTTTTCGGAGGACCAAGAGATGACCTTCCAAATACAGCTAAAATCGACCGAGACAGCATTTGCCTACCAATCCATGAAGACCTAACAGAAAACGACCAACAGTACATAATCGAAGCGGTGAAGGAGGGGTGGTAAAATGAAGATTTTAGTCACTGGCGGAGCAGGTTTCATAGGGTCTACGCTTGTGCCCGAACTGCTAAAGCAAGGACATCAAGTTACTGTCTTGGATAACTTAACTTGGGGCATGCATGGACTCTTGGCAGACTGGGGACAACCCGGTTTTGAGTTTGTAGAGGGCGACGTGAGGGATGAAGAGTTAATCGAGCGGCTCCTCACAGGAAAAGACGTTGTGGTGCACTTGGCAGCTTTGGTTGGCTGCGGCTTATGCGAAGGCAACAAAGAAGAAGCCGCCGACGTAAACGTTAACGGTTCAAAAACTATTGACCACTACCTCACGGATAATCAGCTTCTCATCTATGCGTCCACTGGCAGCATCTACGGCTTAACCAATGAAGTAGCAAGCTGCACAGAAAAAACAGCGCCTAACCCCAAAACCCAGTATGCAGTAACCAAGTATGAAGCAGAAAAAGTCTTCTGCAAAAGACCTAACGTTGTTACTTTGCGGTTTGCAACTGCGTTCGGGGTTTCTTATCGGATGCGTTTTGACCTCTTAGTAAACCAGTTGGTCTATGAAGCTGTTAAGAAAAGAGTTCTTTTGGTCTACGAAAAAAACGCTAACCGATCAGTGGTTCACGTCAGAGACATAGCCCAAAGCATCCTCTTCGCCATAGCCAACAGGGAATCTATGCAGGGGCAAATCTTCAACGTAGGCTCAGATTTAGCGTTGACTAAGGAAGAAATCGCTTGGCAAATACAACAACACGTCGGCTGCCCACTGCAATTTGCGGGTTCGCCAGTTAAAGACGGCAAAGATTACCAGTTGTCATGCCAAAAAATCATGGCGTTAGGCTATCACACATCGGTAACCTTAGAGCAGGGCATAACCGAGTTAATCTCTACAGTAAACAAAGCCGACATAGACGGCTCCTGCTTCAACGATAAATCAGCATACAACCACTTGCAGTGGGGTGTTCATGGCTAAAACGCGTCTGTGCATATCCACAAACGAGTATTTGCCTCATGCAGGCGGAATACAGAAAGTCGTTTACGCACAGAACAAGTGGCTTAAAAAGCAAAACTATGAACCCTCCATAGTTACGCCAAGAATCCAGACGCCCAAAAGCTACTTCTTCGAAGGCGTCAGAGTGAACTGCTTCCAATCGCTAAACGTAGCCTTTCGCCTCGGAATCCCAAACGCTATCCCCACCGTTTCCAGCTTCAAAACCTTCCTGAGAGCTGTAAAATCAAGCGACATCGTCCACGCCCACGGCCACCCCTACATGGCATCGCTTATACTGGGAAAACTAGCCAAACAACAGCAGAAACCGTTTGTTTTAACCCAACACAACACCTTCATCCAATACGATAACATGTTCAACACAGTCGAACGGCTTAATGACCTAACTGTCGGAAGCGAGGCACTCAGGGACGCGGACCGAATAATCGCAGTCAGCAACGCAACCAAAGACTACGTTTTAGGTTTAGGCGCAAACCCCAAGAAAGTTAAGGTGATACACAACGGTGTGGATTTGGAACGTTTTCGACCTCTTGCGGGGAAAAAACGGGAAATGCGCAGAAAACTCGGTATCCGAGAAGACGCTGTGGTTGTGTTGACTGTTCGGCGGATTGTTTACAAAAACGGAGTGGATACCTTAATCGACGCCGCAGACATCGTTGCCCAAAAGAACCCTAAAGTGACTTTTTTGGTGGTTGGAAAAGGAGCAAGTCAAAACAGTGTTCAAGCAAAAGTCAAAGAGTTAGGCATAGAAGACAACTTTCGCTTGGCAGGGTTTATCGCTGACGATGAACTGCCGTTTTATTATAACGCTGCCGACTTCTTTGTGTTGCCGTCCAAGTCGGGGGAAGGCTTGCCTTTGGTGGCTTTGGAAGCCATGGCATCTGGGTTGCCGGTGGTAGCCACCGATGTAGGTGGAATAAGCGAGGTTTTAACGTGCCGTTGCGGTAGGTTGGTGCCTCCTAATATGCCTGTGGAGATGGCGGAGGCAATTTTGGATTATTCCCAAACTGACTTGTCTGCTCTGGGACGCGAGGTGCGGGGGCTAATGGAGGAGAAATACAGTTGGGAAAAAAACGTTGAATCGCTCGTTGAAGTGTACAGGGACCTTTGCTAGCGGTCAAAGTCTTTGTTTAATACCTGCTTGAGGGTTTACCCACAACCAGCCAGCAACCCCTCTCAGTTGCAGAACCCAAAACACAGTCACCTGCCAGACCCACTGGAAGAAGATGAGCAAGGGCACAACTCTCTTCTTCTTAAACTAGAAACTATCATGCCTGCATTAGTGATGGTTACTTGAGTTTTTGGATATTTTCATTAGCTGCATCAAGGGCTTGTTTTTTGCTGCTCTGGTAATCCTTGACTTTAGAGAGCACTTCAGGGTCTTCTAAACCCAGAATCTTTGCGGTTGCAATCGCCGCACCTTCAGGCTCAACCGTGACGACCGAGCCGATGCCGCTTGGCACCCGCAGCGACGAGTAAATGTCTGAGCCGCCGTATTTTTCGCTGTATGGTGGACAGGCGATGACGGGTTTTTGGGTGTTGCCGTCTATGAATGCGCTGAGTGCGTTGGAGCGTCCAGCCACTGTGATGTAGACGACTTTTTCTTCTTCAAATTCTTTGAGTACACCAAGCACGGTCAGTGGGGTTTTGTGGGCTGAAGCCACGCGAAACTCATAGTTTACACCGAAAACTTTGAGGTACTTGCCGATTTCACGGCTAAAATCCAAGTCGCGATCGGAACCCATAACAATAACTGCTTTGCCAACCAATCTGCTCACTGCACAAAACTAACCGTGTGCTTGCTAATTAACGTAACCCGCAAAGTTGTCGTCTGGTGCCAATCACATCGGTTTATTACATGTTTTCGGCTAAAAAGTGCTTGATTCTTATGGCGCAACAGCAAATCAAAGGGGAACAATTACTCCGCCAACTCCTAGGCGAATGGAACGTGGGAATCGCACTCAAAACAGGCGAGGACAAAGTGGTCGCGGGTTGCGGAGAAATGACCGCCGAAGAGACCGAACCAGGCATAAACAGTGAAATCGACACCCACATAGAAGGTTACGAGGATTACTTTGAAAATGACCTCTGGAGCTTCGACCCGCCACGAGCGAGGTGCACCTTTTTAGCATCACCTCCGAGGGAGACACCCATGACCACATCGGCAGATGGGTGGACGATTCTACGCTTGAACTTCACTGGCGAGGCACCTACGAAGACCAAGAGGAAGAAGAGCACATTTTGGCTAAGTGGGTGACTAAGGACCAGATTGAACTCAGAGAAACCCACTATGTGCATGGCAAACTAGTACTTTCGATTGATTACGTGTTTAAAAGAAAAGAAACTAACCTATCAGTTTAAGCAGAAGCTCAGTTAACTTTTGGGCTGCTGCCGCTAATTCAGGCGTGAGTTCTTCGCCCAAACCCATACATTTAGGTTCTATAAGTAGCAACCTGATTTTGGCGCCAGGCGACTTAGCCACATATTCGCAGAAAAGCCTCAAAGGCAGCATATGCGAGGAAATCGCCGAGAAAGCCGCCACCTCACCGAACTGCACCAAATTAGCTTCGCCGGGTTTGCGCCCCAAAACCGCGGAGTCGATGAGCAGCACATGTGTGGGTTTGAATTCTTCGATGTCGAGGAGGTAGCCTTCGGGTACCATCTCGCATTCCAGCAGGCAGACGTTGGGGGGGAGTTTGCCCTGTAAGCCTTGGAGGATTTTTAGGGCGACGTTGTCGTCTTGGCGAATCGGATTGCCAATGCCAACAACCACTACTCGTTTGGCGTTTTTGAGCCAGTCACGCAAATCCTTCTCGACGCTATCAACCATAAAGGGTCAACATAAACAAAGCGTTCAAACTTAAAAGGTTAAAATAAAAGGAAACCCCAAAAATAGGTTGGGATTTTAGCGGCTTACTGAGTCGACTAGTTGTTTGTCGGCGTTGTAGACTTCAACTGTCAGCGGCATCTTGCCCAGTGCAGTGTGGGTTGCGCAGCCGAAGCATGGGTCGTAGGCGCGGAACGCCATTTCAACCATGTTGAGGATGCCTTGGTCGACTTTGCCGCCGTGTATGAGGCCTTTGGCTGCGTCGCGGATGCTCATGCAGATGGCAGGGTAATTGTTGGTTGTGGCAACGATCATGTTTACGTCTTTTATCAATGCGTCTTTGTCAAGGACGTAGTGGTGGATAAGTGTGCCGCGTGCTGCTTCAACTATGCCGACGCCTTCGCCGGGTTCACCGACTTTGTTGCGGACCTTGGTGCTGGTGATTTCTGGGTCTTTGATTAGTTCCATAGCGCGTTCAGTTGCGTACATGAGTTCGATGAGTCTTGCCCAGTGGAAAGCCAAGGTACTGTGAACTGGTTTGCCCAGTGTCCTATACATTTCCTCGTATTCTGCCTGCGCCAGCGGGGTTGCCATGCCATCTGAAACGTTGAGACGCCCGAGTGGCCCCACGCGGTAGATGCCGTTGTCTGCGCCTGCGATTTGTCCTTTCCAGCCGACTGCTTTGAGGTAGGGGAATTTGCTGTATGTCCATTCTTCGACGTGTTCGCCGATGTGGCTAAGGTAATCTTGAGCGTCGAATTTGGCGAATTCTGTGCCTTTGGGGTCGACTACACGGACTTTGCCGTCGTAGAAGTTGACTTTGTTGTTTTCGTCTACGGTGCCCATGTAGTAGGTTGGCATTGTGTAGGCTTGGCTTTTGATTAAGCCCACGTATTTGGCGTTGCCCAAGACGATGTCGTGGAAGAGTTTGAGGGTGAACTGGGCGAAGTCTTTGCATGAAGCAGCCATCCGCTCAATTTCAGCGCGATTCTCTTCACTCAGAGGCTTGGACATGCCGCCGGGCAATCCACATGTGGGATGAGTGGCTTTGCCGCCGATGATTTCAGTGATTTTCTGCCCATACGCACGGTGTTTGATGACGTCTTTGGCTACGTCTAAGCCTGCTTTTTCGATTACACCTAGGATGTTGCGTTTTTCTGGTGGAGCATCAATACCTACTATGAAATCTGGTCCGCCGAGGTAGTAGAAGTGCAATGTATGGTCGTAGATGACGTATGCTGCGTACATGAGTTCCCGGAGCTTCTTTGCTGCAGATGGGGGTTCAACGTTGAAAGCTGCGTCAAGGGCTTTGGTTCCAGCAAAGTGGTGGGCAACGGGGCAGACACCGCAGATGCGGCTGGTGAGCTGCGGCATGAGCTCGGCTCTTCTGCCAATGCAGAATTTCTCGAATCCACGGAGTTCGGGGATTTTGAGGTAGGCGTTTTCTACTTCGCCCTTGTCGTTTAGGAATATGGATACATTGCCGTGTCCTTCAAGCCGCGTGATTGGGTCAATTACTACTTCTTTCATTTCTTAATCACCTTACGTCTAAGCGTTGAAGCTGGCAAACTGTACATATAGAAGGTGCCAGCGGGGTCCTTGATTTGGCTAATTAAATCTTCAACCTCTTTTTGGGTGTAGGTGGTTTTACCTTCAACGCCGTCATAACCTAAAATTGAGGCTAACGCAGTTATCATGGCTGCTCCCTGCTCGGGCACGTTGGGGGCTTTGCCGCCACAACCAGTACAGGGCATATCAACCGCTAAACATTTAGCGCCGCAGCCGCTTCGGGTTGCTGGACCCATACAGAGTATGCCTTGTTCGAGGAGGCATTTTTCGGGTTCAGGCTCTTTTTCGTAGACGCGGTAGATTTTGTCGATTTTTTTGTTGTCACGCTTGCGTGGGCATTCGTCGCAGAGAGCTTTAGGCGGTGCCAGCACGGAGCCTTTGGGCGGGAGGTTGTTGGAGGCTATGGCATCGATTGCGGCAGCGGTGAGTTTGACTGGGGGTGGGCAGCCGGGGAGGTAGTAGTCTACGTCTACGACTTGGGATAGGGTTCTAACAGTATCGTAGAATTCGGGGATTTTTAGTGTGCCTTCTTTAACCTGTGTTATTGGTTGGGGCACGGTTGATTTTGGGTTAACGTTTGATTTGTCTTTTATGTAGACTTGGTCGAAAACTTCGGCTTTGTCGTTTAGGTTTGCTAAGCCAGGGACGCTGCCTTCAT
>JBNIDO010000061.1:0-17820 GCA_050108095.1 Bathyarchaeia archaeon | reverse complement strand
TCGTCTGTGTTTACTGGTCCGGGTCGTTCAAAAACCTTCAAGATAGCCATCTCTAGAGCGTGATATAGAAGCATCTTGATTTAAAAGCTATTCACGTTCATCGCTTGAGAGCTTTACTTAATGGAACTGTCAGCATGTTTCTTTACTGTTTGAGCATAGATGGGATTTAAAAAAGATGAAGCGTACGTTTGGCAGGATAGTAACCATGTTTAGTAATCCTGAAAAAAGAACCGCGGTTATTTGGCTGTGCGCTTCAGTTGTGTGCTTCATACTGATTTTCATTCCTGGCTTAGTAGGTATAGATGGGTTTGACGGCGGCTTCGCTATTTCATTTGTCAGCTTATTCTTGGCGGTTTCAGGTCTTTTCGTATCTGCATTATTTTTTGATCACGCAGGCAAACTTGACAGGTTATTATTCGGTAAAGGCTTGATAGCCCATTGGGTTTATGATCCGCAAGAGTGGGAACGCTTTGCCAAAATAGACCACGTTGAAGATAAAGCTGAAAAAAGAGGGCTTTTTCTTATAGTAGCAGCGTTTGCATTATTTTTCGGGATTTTATTCTGGGTATTAGACCCCGATGCCGGATTCATAGTGTTCTTAGCAATGCTCGGGCTGATTGGATTAATTGGTGTTGTTTGGCAGCTATCATCTTGGAGCGGATTAAAACATAATCTAACTGGAACACCTGAAGCCTATGTCGGCAAAGACGCACTCTACCTAAATCGCAGACTCTACGTTTTCCACGACTTCGTAACTAAACTTGACAAAGTTTCTATAAGCGAGAAAAACGGCTGCTTATTCTTGGTATTTAGATACTCCACGCTAAGTAGGACAGGCACTACTGGGTATACCACCCGAGTTTTGGTGCCGTCTGGCCCAGAACAAAAAGAAATAGCCGAACAAGTGATAAAGCAGATAAAGGGCTAATCAGCCGTTTCTTTTTCTCAAAACGCTTTTTCGGCGTATGTGTTGGTGCCTGTTGCTCTTAATCGGATTTCGAAGCCTCTTTTTAGGTATTCGTCTCTGTAGCCAGAGCAGTAACTCAGCCTTACCGTGTTAACTGTTCTTGTAGCTATAAAGTATCCCAACCCTGCAGTTGAGTGCTGTTGGGTACAGTCACACAGTCTTATTAGAATCCGCAAGCCTACTCTTAGCGGTGATGTTTTGGATAAATTGGGCCCTCAAAGCTGCATCCGCGATGCACTCTACCACATAAAAAACGACGTCCAATACCCCGCCACAAAAGACGACATCATGCGAGCTTGCTCCAACATCTCAGACGTCCCAGCCAGAGAACGTGAATGGCTAGACCTCAACATTCCCAACCGCACGTTCGGCGACCCCACCGAAGTTATAATTGCGCTTTTTGATAAAATATGAAAACAAAGACTGCCGAAGAGCCCTCCCTTAGAGACCGCAACCCTAAAAATACCGCTTTGTAGCGATAAACATGTTGTCGGCAAAACGCTTCTCAGCCTTTTTCATCTCAAGATTACCTAAAAAAGAGGGGGAAGATAGTTTTGCTTGTTTGCTGTGTGTTTAGCGTTTTCTGAGCATTAGCAATCCGACTATCGCTATCGCAATGAGGATGGCAATGGTGGATGCTATGATAGTCATCGTGTTGTCAACTGGTTGAGCTGTCGTTGCTGATGGAGCAGGTGTTGCTGCATCGCTTGCATAGAAGTACGCTGTAGCAGATGATGGATAGTACGAGTTGGAACCGGCAAAGTTGGCGATGACTTGGAATTTGCCTGCGATGTCAGGAGTCCAGTTGAAAGCCCATGTGCCGCTTGCATCACTTGTCGTTTCACCGATTTGTCTAAAGTTGCCATTGTCGTCAACAACACTCAGAGTGATTGGAACGCCGGTAGTGTTGAAGGGATATGGTTGCTGCTGGTACACGTATTCCATCCAAGCGCTCTGGCTTTCGTCAGAAACGCATGGAACTCCATTCGGGAACCTCAATGGAACCTCATTCTGCTTTGTCATTGTCAATTCAGGATCAGCCAGATAGTGCGTGCCGGGGGAAACGTCCATAATGGTGCCCGTTATGGTTATCGGTGTAGCGGTGGTTACTCCTACACTAGGAGCTGAAAGTGTTGTGGCGCTTGGTCCTTTGCCGAAAGCGTATATCATGTTGTCATAACAGTTGCGCGACAGCAAGATGTTGTATGCAATTGCGGTGGATTCAACGTATGTGCCTAGTTCTTTCCATATCAGGCTTCCATCAGTGATGTTTAGGGCTAACATCTGTGAGCCGTGAAACAGTGGTGGGTTGTATTCGTGTCCGACAGCTAAGTAAATCACATCATTGGTCTGAGCGGTGCAACTAAAGGTCCATAAGGGCCAGGTATTGTAAGGAGTTTCAATGCCTGGATCACCCATCAGGTTCGTCGTATTTGTGTAATATAGCTGTTTTCCGTCTGTATTGTCTATGCCCCATATGTCCCCTCCGAAGCCGTAATAGACGGTGACGCCGGGTCCATTGCGGGCTGATATACCGCCAATTGTATCGTAAATATTTGGTTCAGCGCCGCTATCGGTTTCGAGAGTTGTTGTCCATGCCGTGCTGCCTGTACGTGCATTTAGAGCTATGACTTGCCAATTATACATGCTACTGAGCTGGAATAGTCCATCATCGATTATCATTTGTGTCCTTGTAAACGGTTCTAAGACAGCTGTGTCTGAATATGTGAGGTTTTTGCACCACAATTGAGCGCCAGTAGTTGCATCTTGTGCTCCTACAACTAGCCAGCCGTTGGTTGTTCCTCCATATCCTTGGTTGAAAGTGAATCCTCCAGTCATCACTACTGCGTCATCAGTCACTCCGTTTATTGCAAGACCCGGACTTATAGACACTCCACTAATGTTATTGTACAATGGTTCTGCCCACATTACTCCATGTGAGAAGTCGATAACACTGTTTAGTGGTGGAGCCCATCCCCATTGATTGCT
Organism: Bathyarchaeia archaeon; assembly: GCA_050108095.1. Taxonomy (GTDB): domain Archaea; phylum Thermoproteota; class Bathyarchaeia; order Bathyarchaeales; family Bathycorpusculaceae; genus Bathycorpusculum. Next base: position 14,864 of record JBNIDO010000061.1, on the reverse strand, counting down.
ACGACTTCCTTCAATGTAGGCAATAGCGTTCGACATGTTGAAACAGCATAGGACAGGATTGCCTGCAGTAATAGTTATTGCCTCTCTAGGTACGTGAGCACCATTGAGTGGCACAGGATCATATGCATACATGGTGCCAACAGTGTTGTTAATGTAGTAGCCGATCATGTTGCCGTTTTCATCTGTAGTGAAAGTTGGGTTAGTGCCGTTGACAACGCTGAGAACGTATTTTCCGGTCAGAGCAGAATACATGTTAAACTGTGTTCCACGGTTAGCGACTAGTTTTCCGCCGGTGTCATCTGCAGGTAGAGTGCCTGTAGTCCAGATGTATGGTCCAATGGCGCCATACGCGTTTATCGTGTGCCATTGAGTAACCATGCCGCACCGCAACGGATTAGTGGTGTTTATTGTCCATAGTGTTTGTCCAGTGTATAGGTCTGTGCATTTGATGCCGTTTGAGTAGCTTGTTGTTTCGCTGTACCAAGTTGAGATCATTTTTCCGTCTATGATGACCGGCGCGTATTTTGGCCAATACTGCGAGGTTGACCAGTAGTGTCCCGACTCTTCGTCTCCGCTTAGACCTGTCAGACCACCACCAGCCCAGATTTTGCTCCAGAGAACATGACCAGAAAGCACCGATCCAGTATAAGGATTATAGTTGCCATTACTATTGTAGCCGCCAGTTGTCGCAAAAGCAACTGAACTGTATCCAAGCCAGGGTCCATTAAGGTTGTACCATAGCTGAACATTCTCTGCGGTAACCGGAGTCTGCCACCAATCAGTTGGGAGCGGCGTAATCGGATATATGCTACGTGATATCGGTTCTTCCTGCACAACAAGCGTCTTCACTTCACTTTGGCTGGGGTCCGCGATAACTCCTATGTACTGTCTCTGAATTGAACTTCCGGGAATCGTTTGGCCAGTCATGTTTTGTCCAGGGTAAAATAATTGGAACGTATACTCGCCGATTTGGTCTGGAACGATTGTAGTGTATGTGCCTCCAGTAGCGTCGGAATTAAATGGTCCTAGTGTTGTAGTGTGTCCAGCGGGGTCTGTCATTTCAACGGTAAAACCTAATGCGGATTCACTGGTTAACATTGGAATCAAAAGGAACATGTTAACGGTCACTGTTTGACCGACTCCAGCGGGGTTAGGGCCGAGGTTAAGATAGGCATATGTTGGTGTATGGGTTCCTGCAGGTATCGGAACTTGACCGAGTGTCATTGAAGCTGACAATGAAAGTACTAGCAATATGACAAATGCAATGGCTATTGTTTTGTTTTTCAACATTTTTCTTTTTTCCTAAAATTTTTAGCGCATAATGCGCAAAGCGAGTTTGTTGTTGAATGGTAATATATTTTGGTTGGTAGGACTCCTACCGACAATATAAAAAAGCTTAAAGCAAGCAAGTGATTAATCACGTCTAAAGGAAGGGAGAGTGTTTTGGAAAGTTCGGAGCTTGAGGTTTTAACGAATTTGGGACTAACGTCAACAAACGCAAGAATTTACTTGACTCTAGCAAACTCTGAACCGTTAAAAGTGTCAGCAATCGCAGAAATGGCTAAAGTTGCTCGACCAGACACATATCGAGCCATAGAGAACCTTCAAAAAATGGGTTTGATTGAAAAGATTATTGAAAACCCGGTTAGGTATAAGGCAATCCCATTAAATCAAACACTCCAGTTCTTGCTGGAAACAAAAAAAGAACAATACAAAAATGTAATAGCTGAAACCGAAATTTTGCTTAGTGAAATAAAACTAAGGGAGCCAGACTATAGACAGCAACTTAAAAACTTCCAATTTGTTCTAATTACGGAAGGAAATGCTGTTATACGTAAAATAGGCGAAGCTATTGATAGTGTTGAATCAAGCGTTGACATTGTCCTTTCTTGGAGGAGGTTCTCGCGTGGAGTAACAAGTACCTTTGCGGAAAACTTGGAGAACGCTTGGAAAAAGCAGGTGAAGTTCAGGTTCTTAGTACAAAAGCCAAAAGACACCATTACTTCAAAAGAGCTAACACAATTTTGCAGGAGAAAAAAGTCTTGCCAGGTCAAATTTATGCGTCAATTGCCAGAGACCGTTTATGGAATATATGACAGCAGTGAAATATCCATTACACTTTTTCCGAGAAAAGACTTACCTGATTCTCCTGCCCTTTGGTCAAATAGTGATGCGCTTATTAAACTAGCATCGGATCATTTTGAAATGCTATGGAGTAAAGCAAAGGAAGTATAATCAGCTATTTGAGTCTAAAAATCGCTTGTCACCTCAAGACAAGTAAGGATCCAAAATATACTAAGAGGTACCTATGATATCTGGAAAGCATAAACGGTATGGAAAAGCATGGTAAAGGCGCGCAACAGAAAGGCTCATTAACGGTTTAACTCTAATTTGAGGGAAAACAGCGGGCTTAATGCGCTTTTTTTGTTAACAGCCGATTTCGCCATATTATAGGTTCTTAGGTTACTATCGGTGCTTATTCGATGAAATTGCTTGTTAACAAGCTCTATTTGATATGTAAAACAGCTATAACCGCCAATCATTCATTGAGAACCACTTTTAGGGCTGACAACGCCAAACATGGAAGATGAGGGCGGCGCGGTGATTGTGCGAAATGTCTCAATAAGTATGCTCTGGAATGGTATGATCTTTCAGACGAGGAAGTGAAGGATTATTTATTGAAAGCCAATAGGTGACAGTCTATATGTTTGGTCATGGACTACGGCTTTTTTGCTTCCACTTCCAGCTGCCATAGGCAAATGCACAGAAAAGTAGGGGTCTTCAAATGTTTTGACGCCAAAGCAGCCTTTTCGTCATTTTCGTCTGCTCAGAGCCCATGGGGGTAAGCGCTTTTTCCGAAGTTTATTTAAGGCAAACCCCACATAGCCTCATACAGCAAGAAGCTTTCAATTGAGTTTGGAGAAGGTTTGGGCTGGATGAAAAACAAATTATTTACGGTTGTGCTGATTGGCGTTTTAGTTTTCTCAACTTTAGGCGTGGCGTTGGCTGAACAGGTAAAATGCCCGGAATGTCACGGCACAGGCGAGACCACTTGCCCAACCTGTGATGGCACAGGACAAATCGCCAGCGGCGACAACGCAGCCTGTCCAACATGCGACGGCACAGGCGAAGTCGGAGCTAAACTGAAGATGGTCTCCATGGACCCCTATGTTGATGAGGAGAACGACCAAACAGTCGTCAACGCCGTCTACAGGAACCAAGAAGACATCGACGTCACCGCAACCATAACCGCATCCATCCAAGACCACAGTGGCACTTCGGAGGAGACTACGTTTCCCCCAGGCGAAGATGTCCCCGTAACGGTAACGATTGATTTCGTTGGCACTTATTCGATGCTGCAACTTGTCCAGAGCATACAAATGTCTGTTGACTCCACTACGATGGTTACTTGCCCGGACTGCGGTGGAACAGGAATCAGTGCCCAAGCAGTTTGTCCTGACTGCCACGGAGATGGAACAATAGCGTGCCCAGACTGCAAAGGCTCAGGCTACGTTGAAGCAGGCTTTCTCACCGGTCCACTTGGCAGCGGACTTAGCCCCACAGTCATCGGCGGAGCAGGCGCAGGCGTTGCAATCGCTTTAGTGGCTGTTGCCTCGGTTGTGGTTATGAAGAAACGGCGGGTTAGCGAAAAAAGCCTCCGCAGAAAGTCAAGCGGTGAATTCCAGCAGTGGGTGCTCAAAAAACTCGACGGCACCCCAGCCACCAGCAAAGACATCGCCATGGGCATCGACGGGTACTCCCGCTTACATGAACCCATCGCAATCAAACAAACCGACAACGTCGGCTTAGCAGTCATCGACAGTTTCGCAGCGTCTTTGGCGCGTAACCGTGCAAGAAGCGGAACAATCGTGGCCTTCGGTTTTAGCGACGACGCCGTCAGAGGAAAAATCCGCGCCCGCACCACGTACCGCTTGAACTTAGAGTTGATGACTGTCCAAGACATCATAAACAGAAGATAACCAAGCAGCGACTAAACGGGCAAGTGCATCTCGCCCACAGAATAATACACGATTTCGCCACGTCGGTTCATAACCGCTAAAATCAACTCTTTCTTTTGGCTCTGACACTTCTGCAGAGCCTCCGCCAAATCCTCAATCGGCAAAGGCTTGCCCTCCTGCGTCCCCAAAATCAAGTAAGGCGCAGTGTCCTTGCCGTATGCTCCGCGCTCGTAGATGCGGAAGTCGATGCCTACCCCGAAGCCCTCGCGCACCACGTAGCCGCGGCTGCGTAGGTCGCGGTAGATGAGGTAATTGACCCATGCGTTCTCGTTTACGCTTTCGTAGCAGTGGAGTAGGTTCTGGAAATCCACCGCTGAATCGTCTTTGTCTTTGACTTCAAGCATGCCCTTGTCCAAAAGGTAGAGTGACTCAAAAAATGTTAAAGTGAACACTTTGTCTTCTAGGGTGCCGTAGCCGCGTTGGGTAAGCGCATCTATGCTGCTCTGCTCAACTACCTGTACACCTTTCTCGGTTAAGGTGCCGCTGGTTTGGAATTCCACTGGAGGCTTTTTGGGTTCACTCATGAGTATTCGCATCTTTTATGGTGATGTTATAGTTTTCCTTTCTTAAACGCGCCAAAATCCTTGGGGTAGTACACTTTTGTTTCACAGATAATCGCCGAGACATACTTGAGCGGTGTCGCGTCGAACGCGGGGTTGTAAACTGCGACTTCGTCGGGAGCGGTTTGCTGGCAGCCGACATGGGTGACTTCTTCGGGTTTACGTTCCTCGATGGTGACGTCTGCGGCTTTGCACGTGAGGTCGAAGGTGGATTTGGGCGCGGCAACATAGAAGGGGACGCCATGTTCATGCGCCAAAACAGCTACGCCATACGTGCCGATTTTGTTGAAAACTGCGTCCTGCACGATGCGGTCGGCGCCCACTATGACTTTGTTTACTAAGCCTTTGCTCATGACGTGGGCGGCCATGTTGTCGGTAATTAAGGTGACTGGGATACCGTCGCGTTTTAGCTCGTAAGCCGTGAGTCGTGCGCCTTGGAGCAGCGGACGGGTTTCGTCGGCTATGACCTTGATTTTTTTGCCCTCCTCCCACGCCGCTCGGATAACACCCAAAGCGGTCCCATATTCCACGGTCGCTAATTCCCCTGCATTGCAGTGGGTCAAAACGGTGTCGCCGTCCTCTATGAGGACTGAGCCGTTTTTGCCGATGGCACGGTTCTGTGCGGCGTCTTCGTCAGCGATTGCCTGCGCTTCCGCAATGACCGCCGTCTTGATTTCTTCAACTGAGCCAGCTGTGGCTTTGGCTTTTGAGAGGACGCGGTCGACCCCCCAGAACAGGTTGACTGCAGTGGGCCTCTGTTTTTTGATTAAAGTGCCTGCGGCTTCGAGTTCTTTGAGCAGTTGCACGGGGGTTTTTGCTTTGGAATTGTATGCGGCTAAAGCGACGCCGAAGCCTGCTGCTGCACCCAACAGTGGAGCGCCTCGGACACGGAGAACTTTAATTGCTTCAGCCATCTGCTCCACCGATTTAATCTCCAATGTGACTTCTTGCAGGGGGAGTTTGGTTTGGTCTGGCGTGATTACGACGCCGTTTTGCCACTTAATCATCCGCATACTGTTGCCTCAATGGGTGCTAAGGTGACGTAGTATGTTTTTAAGGTTTTTTCTGCTTGCCAAGGGTTCGGCGGTTGAATTAAGTCAATGAGATTGCCAGGAGGTTTCAAAAACTGCATCTATGCTCCCCTTTGCGCTCTTTAGGTAGTTGAAAGCTGACGCCTTTAGCCTGGCATTTACCGAATTATCCTTGACTGGGTGCTCCTGTTGAGGGCATTTTGGGGCGCTGCACAAGATTAATGATGTTACCGTATAAATCCTCAAAGGTCACAACTTTTCCCCATGGATGGTCCTCAGGATAGTTGATGAAGTTGACTCCTTTCGCTTTCATCTCATTATAGTCTTGAATTAAAGTATCAGTCTCTAAAAACATATAGACATGACCAGCGGTCTGTTTGCCCACCGCGCAGACTTTTTCTTCCGTGTCCGCTAAAACTAATGTTAACGCTACGTCAGGTTGGTCTTTGGGTGAAATACTAACCCAGCGAGCCTTAATCCAAAATGTTTGGTCCACTCGTTTTACAAATCCCAATTTTTCAGTATAGAACTTTACTGTCTCATCGATATCTTCTACTAAGAGGGTAAAATGTGCAATCCTCACTTAAACTCCTCTAATTATAGTTGATGAGGTAATAACTTAAGGCTATGCTCCAAAAACGAATAGAGGCCAGATGCCCCATAGTACCTATGAAGAGGTATCAAAAGGGGATTTTAGGTGGGTGACTACTTCGACGGGGGAGTCTTCGCCGCCTTTGAGCCGCTTCTTCCATTCCTCGCCGACCGCGATTAGCGAGAATATACCTGAGACTTCTGCTCTGGACTTCTTGACGAGGTTAACGAGGGCTTCTTGGGTTTCGCCGCTCTTGATCATGTCATCAACAACGAGCACCGAGTCACGTTTTTTGATGGATTCTTTGGGGATATAGAGCGTTACCGTGACGCCGCTGTCGCGACCGAGGATATAGGTTTCCTCCAAAAAGGCTCTGACGCCGACTTCTTTATTGCGCTTGGCAACTATGAGGTTGACGCCTAATGCGTTGGCAACCATGGTGGCTAAGGGGATGCCGTCTGTGGCTGCGGTGAGGATTTTTGTGACGCGTTTGCCTGCAAAGTTGGCTAGGGCGTGGTTGGCGGCTTGCTGTAGGATGTTGTAGTCGCCGACGATTTCAGTGTTGTCGAAGTAGCCTATGTCGTCGAATTTTATTCTGCTACGCAGTTCCGCTTCTAAACCAACAAGCTTGGTTAGTACACGCCAGAGTTGTTTGGCGCGGGTGGTGTTGGGTAGGACATGCCCTTTGGCGTAGCGGCTTAGTACAGTGACGGGTAAGCCTGTTTTGGAGGCTAACTCGCGGTATGTGATGTTGCGTTTATACTTTGCAGTGCGTAGTAATTCGATGGTCATGAGGCGTAGTTTTAGGTCTTCTGCGTGAGTGCTCAATTTTCCCTTTACTCCCAAATACGCATATACACTTATGAGTCAAATAATATAATGTTACTGAATATGACGGCTTGAAAGATTTATAATTTTCCGTTAAAAATTTGCCATACAAAATGAAAAGGAAAAAATGCTTCCCAGAGCCTTAGTATTTGCCAAACACAGTCGCTTAATTAACAAACGCAACTAAACCATAGAGACAAAACGACCTATCCCTCTCTTAATAGCTTTGTCATAGGCAATTTTCGCTGTCACAGCATCCTGCACCGCAAGCCCAGTTGAAGTGAAAACAGTGATTTCGTCGTCGCTTACTCTGCCCGCCTTTAAACCAGCGGCAATTTCACCGATTTCAGCCCACACATCATCCCTAGTGATGACCTTGTCCCTCAGCAACAAGGGCACGTTTATTTCCCCACAGTGAGAAGCCTGCGCCCAATCATCGATTACAGTTTTTGCCCGCTTCAAAACCATCGGATCAAGCTCTTCTTTCCGAAATGAATCGGCACCAATACAGTTGATATGCATCCCCGGAGTAATCATATCATCAAGCACCAGCGGAACCTTTGAGGGCGTGGTGGTTACAACTATGTCTGCGCCTTCAACGGCATCCTTTACGTTTTGTTCAAGAACAAACTTGCATGCATGACCGTATTCTTTTTCAGCATCGGTTAGAAAAGCACTTTCTGTTTGAGGGTGCCTGCTCCAGATGCGGACTTCTTCAAGATTCTTGTAAACTTCAAAAAGCGCCATCAACTGCGTCCGAGCCTGCGCACCAGCGCCTACAAAACCCACCACTTTGGAGTTTTTTCGGGCAAGGAATTTTGCTGCGATGCCTCCTGCAGCGCCTGTTCTTAGGTCGGTCAGTGTTGTGCCGCCCATTATGGCAAGTGGAAATCCCCTTGAGGGGTCGATTAATACTATAACTGCCATGAGCGTGGGAAGTTTATTTTTTGAGGGGTTGTCTGGGTGAATATTTACGATTTTCACGGCTGAGATGTCGAGTTCTTCGAGGTAACTGGGCATTGTTCGGAGGTCGCCGTTGTATTTGTCGTAGGTTAAGTAGACTTTTGCGGGCATTTGAACTCGTCCCAACCCCTTTTGTTTGAAGGCTAATTCAACTGCCCCCATAACCTCCGATATTGAGAGAAGTTGTTTGACTTGTTCGTCTGTTAGCAGAAGAGTCTCCAATTCAATCGCCTCAAAACTCAATTAATACTCGGCAGAGACCGTTAATATAATTATGCATATTCGAGGGTAACTTGCGATTCGTAGTCTTGGGCAACAACAGCGTTTTTTAAATTGAACCCCAAATGCTATATACCAATACGGGGGAAACGGGGACGCACCGCATACAAAAACTGTTCATAATCGCGCTGTTCGGCGCCATCATATTCGTCGCCAACATGTTCCTGCCGCCGCCCCTCAACTACCTCATAATCGTCGTCCAAGCCGTCCTCCTCGCACTCAGCACCCTATTCATCCACAAGGTTGGCGCCATGTACGTCGGCGCAGTCGGAGGCTTACTCACCGCACTGGGCAGCCCCGCTCTGGGACCGTTCACGTTCTTCTTCGCCTTCCTCTACGGCGCCTACGTGGACCTCTGTGTCTACCTCTTCAAAATCAACGGCTCCCGCATCGGGGTCAACAACAAAAGACTAATGGCAGCCATGGCAGTCAGCACCCTCTTAATTGCAGTTTCGAGTTACCTTGCCTTTTCGATGGCACCGGACTTCTTTTCGGCTCAAGGCTTAACCGCTATGGGTCTCTTTATCCAACGCAGCCCCATGCTAGACGCCCTTGTCCTCTTCATGGGCACCGCAACGGGCGCTGTGGCGGGTTATGCGGCGGCGTATCTATGGAACAAGTACCTGCGCCACATGAGCGTCACTGCTTAAAGGTGGCTTTGATTTTTTCGTCTACTATCTTGGCGATCAATAGGTTAGAGATAAAGACATGGGGGACACCCAGCAGTTCGGCGAGTTCGGCGGGTTTTTGGTCCTGTGTCACCAAGAGCAAACCATGTTTGCGGGCGTATTCTACGACATCTCGGTCTTTAGCTGCTTTCAACCCTGCCTCCTGCGCAGTCACGACCGCATAGCCGAGGGTTTCAAAGTATTCTTTTAAGCCAGCGTACATTTCGTCGAGTAAAAGCTTCATAGATACCGCTATTTCAGAAGGATGCAAGAATATTTAGGGTTTGCCCAAAAGGGCTTAGTCAATGAGGAGCAGGGCGAATGAATCCGCGTTTTTAGTGAATGGAAACTGGAACGCTATGCCCGCGTTGCATGCGGTTTTCTTCACATTCACTCCCAATGCATCCTCGGACCACCGTGCCAGCTCAGGGTGACGACAGACTTTGGTTTCAAGGTTGCATTTGTCACAGAGTTGACAATGCCCCGAAATAAAAGACACAGCTAAACTGTACCCCTGTTTCATAGCGGCTTTCTCCAACTCGACAACGGACTCAAGCATCTTGCGTTTGTCGTCTTTCCAGTCCTGCCAGAACTTGGCGGCTTTCTCCTTGATGTCTTGAGGCGTCGCGGGGTCAGTTTCGTAGGTCATGAGGTGTTTGTAAACTTCAGAGTCGGCGGTGGCATGCGTTGTGAACTTCATAAACATGGCGTAGCTGTATTCGCCGACGATTTTGCGGAACTGTTCAGCGGTGGGCGTGTAGGGCGGACAGGCAAGGGTTTTGCCGTAGTTGTTGCAGCCTACTTTGCACTTCATAACCACTCGGTCTTCAACCACGACTTTGTTGGCAGGGATGATTTTTGCGTCCACTGCACCTTTTTCGAGGGCTAATTTGACGAGAAACTGGTATTTTTCAGCGCCGTTTTCTGTTGCCATCTAAATCACTGACCTGCTGGCTTGATAAATGCTGCTGATATAAACATTAGTCGAGAGAGGAAGTGTTTTCTATGTTGGGGGTTGTGGTTCTGGAGTGTCTTTGGGTGCTTGTTTTTTTAGTTCCGCTATTTTTTGGTCGGTCTCAACGAGGCGTTGGCGGAGGTTTTTAATGTTTTCTTTGAGGTGTTTGCGGTGGGCTTCGAGTTCGGGGAGGTTTTCTGCGCAGGCTTTTTTGTCTTCTAGGAAAGGAGCAAACGGCGTGGGCATGTTGGGCGCGGGTAGGGTGGTTTCGATTTGGAGGACTTCTCGGGCGAATTCGCTAAAGAGGCTGCTTATGGTGTTGAAGATTTCGGCTTGTTTTACGATGGCGTGTTTTAGGATGGTTTGACCTTGGAGGGTGATTTTGTAGACTTTTAGGCGGCGGTTTTTTTGGGTTTGCCATTGTCCTTTTATGTAGTTGCTTTTTTCAAGGTCGTTTAGGATGGGGTAGACGCCGCCGGGGGTGGGTTGCCAGAATCCTTTGGTGCGGCTGTTGATTTCTTTCATTAGCTCGTAGCCGTGGCCGGGTTTTTTGTTGAGTAGGATGAGAACGCCCATGCGGATGTAGCCTTTTTGTGCTTCTTTTAGCCAGCTTTGTGTTGTTTCGTCTTGGGTTTCGGGGTTCATTTGTGGTCTGTCGTATAGTATAGATAGGCAATACTTATATTTTACCGCAATATATTGCGTTCAATAATATCCTTAAAAGGTGGACGAACCACTATGCAGAACGCCAACATAATCGAAGTAAAAAACCTCACCAAAACCTTCGGCAAATTCACCGCCGTCGACGACATATCCTTCGAAGTAAAAAAAGGCGAAATCTTCGGACTACTAGGCCCCAACGGCGCAGGCAAAAGCACCACACTCCGAATGCTAAGCACCCTTTCCCGCCCCACCAAAGGCACCGCAACCATCGGCGGCTACGACACCGTCAAAAAAGACACCCAAGTCCGCAAACTCATCGGCATAGTCAGCGAAAAAATGATTATCTACAACCGCTTAACCGCCAAAGAAAACCTCTGGTTCTTCGGCAACCTCTACAACATACCCCATGACAAACTCAAAAAGAAAATCGACGACTTACTGGAGTTTGTCCAGCTAACTAAATTCAAAGATGCCCAAGTTGGAACCTACTCTACAGGCATGCGGCAGAGAATGAACGTAATCCGAGCATTGCTAAACGACCCCAAAGTGCTGTTTCTAGACGAACCCACACTGGGCTTGGACCCCCAGACCTCGGTGGAAATAAGGGATTACATAAAAAAACTCAACCAAGAACTGGGAACCACCGTTATCTTGACCACACACATGATGGTTGACGCCGACTTACTCTGCGACCGCATAGCAGTCGTTGATCATGGCAAAATCATTGCACTTGACACATCAACTAACCTCAAAAAAATCATTTCTGGCGGAAACACCATGATTATCAGACTTGAAGTAGCAAACCTCACTCCCAACATGCTTGAAGCCATCAAAGCAATCGACTGCATCGACCAAGTCACACAAGAAAACAACACCCAACTCCACATAATCGTCCACGGCGAAGAAGCCTTCGACAAAATCGTAGACGTTGTACGAATGCACAATGGGAAAATCACTTCAATATCCAATTTACAACCGACCCTCGAAGACGTATTCCTCCACATAACAGGGCACCAAGTGCGTGACAGCGCAACAGAAAAGATTCCGGTAGAGCACAGGCGGTTTGGTATGCCGCAGGCGCGGGTGAGGTGAAGACGATGACTGTAGCAACTGTCCTAAAACACAGTTTCCGCATCGCTTGGAAAGACCTCATGGAACTCTTCCGCAACCGCCTCGGCTTAGTGCTGCTGGTGGTTATGCCCCTGTTCATGATGGTTATGGTCGGCTTTATCTACCCCACAGGCGGCGCAAGTATAAGCAACATGCCCATCGCCATGGTTAACGAAGACGCAGGCTTTAACGGGTCAAACTTGCCCAGCCAAACCTTCTTTGCATCCTTGCAGGGCATCAGCGACCAGACGGGTATGATGACGCTAACCAATGCTTCGAGCCTTGAGGAAGTTAAGGATTTGGTGCAGCGGGGTGAATTAAGCGGCGGTATCGTGCTTCCCAGCAACTTCAGCCAATCCATCTGTAGTGGCGAGCAGGGAACCGTAATCATCGTGACTGACCAGTCTAATCCCCAGATATCCGCCACCATCCAAGGCGTGCTCTCAAACGTGTTCGACGGCATGAGTACAGCGATGGCGCAGCAGAATGTTCAGATGATCAATCCGGAGCTTAACGCAACATCCGCGTTGGCGATGGTGAAGCCCCTCGATGTGCAGTCGCAGGGTGTGGTTTCTGGAAATCCAAGTTACTTCGACTTCATCGCCCCAGGCATCATGGCAATGACGGTGATGATGAGCGTCATGACTGGCTTGCCAGTGGCGATTAGTCAAGAAAAAGAAATCGGCACCATGGACGGCATGATGGTTGCACCAGTGAATCGCCTTTCGATTTTGCTGGGTAAAACCGTGGCGCAGACCGCCCGAGGCCTTATCCAAGGCGTCATAATTTTGGCTTTGGCTATCGGTATCTTCGGGGTCGTGGTACAGGGGAGCTTACTGCTCGTGTTCGCACTGCTACTGCTCGGGGTGTTTAGCTTCGTCGGACTCGGCATAGTCATAACCTCCTTCACAAAGGACCAAGAAACCGCCCAGATGCTGATGATGACACTGATGTTTCCAATGATGTTCCTCAGCGGAGTGTTCTTCCCCATACAGCAGATGCCGGGTTTCATGCAGACAATCGCGCATTTCCTACCCCTAACCTACGCAGCTGATGCCTTACGAAAAGTCATGGTTCTGGGCGCGGGGGTACCGCAAATCACCACCGAACTCATCGTGTTAGTCGGCTTCGGAATTGTGATGATTGCCATTGCATTGCCAGTGTTCCGGCGGATGATGTCACGGTAGGAGGACAAAAAGATGAGTACACTGTGTAGCAAATGCCCCTTTTTCCAACTTCCCCCCATTTTAAGGAGGAAGAACTCTCGAAAACGCTGCCGCATCGAACCCCAACGCCAACTTCGCATCTACAAGTGTAAAGACTTCCCAGAAAAACACAAGCAATAATTTCTTTACTTTTTAGCCCTTTTTAGGTAATTCTACAACGAATTTTGTTCCTTTTCCAACTTGACTATCGAAGGTTATTGTGCCACCTTGCGCTTCAATAACTCTTTTACAAACAGCCAAGCCAAATCCTTGACCTCTGGATTTGGTTGTAAATAACGGTGTGAAAATTTTAGGCTTGATTTCATCGGGTATGCCAATTCCTGTATCTTTAACGATTAGCTGAACGTTATTCTCGACTGTTTTTTTACCTATTATAGTGAGAGTTCCACCCTCTGGCATCGCTTGAATAGCATTATTTATCAAGTTAACAAGTACACGTTTTAGCAACTGAGGGTCAGTATTAACCGCTAAATTAGCCTCAACCGCTAAAGTTAATTTGATACTCGCGGGCAATTCTATCACGTGCATGGCGTTTAAAATCAGTTGTTTTGCATTGACAAGCTCTTTTTTGCTTTCAACGGGTTTAACAAATGTTTGCAAATCCGAAACTATCTTATCCATATAGTTTATTTGATCTGCTATTGATTGGATGCTTTCTTGAATGTCTTCTTTGCTTTGACTGTCATGCAGGGTTTTTAGTTCCTCTTCTATCAAGTAGACATCACCAACGATTGCTTGCAAAGGATTGCGTAAATCATGTCCAACCATTCCAGCGGTTTCTCCAATGCCAGCCAACCGTTCCTGTTCTTTAAGTTGCGTTGTTATAGTTTTCAGTTGTATTCTCATTTTATTTACAGAATCTGAGAGTTCACCTAACTCGTCATTTGTGCCTGTTTTAACCTCATGGTCAAAGTTCCCTGTGCCTATAATTCTAAAGCCTTTATCGAGTTCAGAAATTGCTCTTAGCGTATGCCTAAACATAATGTAATAGCTCACAACTAGGTAAAGGGCAAAGGCAACTAACAAAGCAACAATTAGAAAAATGTTAGACACATTGATTGTATTTACTTGATAATGGAGGGTTTGCGATAATTGTGTCGAATCAATGGAGACAGTTTGAAGCGAATCGGATAGTTGGCTCCAAGTAGTTTGGAATTCTGGATTATCTCTTATAGTTGTGTTCAGCGGTGTTTCTTCTAGGTAATTGACGGTTGCATTAAACGCAAGGTCCACCCTTTGAATGTCATACCGAAGGGTGTTTGAGATTTGATTTCGGTTGCTGTCTGTAGAATTTAACTGTGAAGTGTAGCTATATAGGGCGGTAATATTTGATTGCCAATCTGTTAATTGTGAGTCTTGCTGATACAGGAAATACGAATCTGCAATGTTATTTAGGTTGCTGATTCCTTTTTCAACATTACCTACAATGAAAAGGTCATCAGCTAAAATTGTTGCTTGCTGTTCGGTATAGAAGATTGAAACACTAATTACGCTCAATATTATGATGAATGCAGAGATTGTTATAATCAACTGATTCTTTATTTTCACAATTATCTGACCCTTAAGTAGTCATTCTCTCTTAATTTCAAAGTTGGGTGCTTCACATTAACCTTTACAAAAAAACGGATGCACTCCAACTATTTGCCCCGCATACACCTTTAGAAGTAGAACAAAAAAAGATCTGCACCTATGGGCGGAATAAAATCAAAAATTGTGCATGCCCAACTCAACATAGATTTATGCAGGGCGTGTGGAGAAAAAACATACCTGCCACACCGAACGGACGCTGAAACACAATGCTTCAGCAAAAAGCAACCGCATTCTCAGCCTGTCTTGTGGCACCCCGCAGACTACCACACCCACATAAAGAGACAGAACAGCCCCAACGCCTAAGAAGCCTAAGGAACATAGCGGGTTTTGCTTTGTTGTGGTTAAAAGCATTTATTTATGGTGATTCTTAGAAATAGTTG
>JBNIDO010000060.1:0-17893 GCA_050108095.1 Bathyarchaeia archaeon | reverse complement strand
GAGACCGATGGGACGAATTCACAAGACGCATAAAAACTGGTGAGAACGCAAGCGATGTCTTAGACAGCCTCGGCCTCAAACGTTACTGTTGCCGACGTATGCTGCTCTCTAACGTTGAAATCATTGATGAAGTGTTGCGGTTCTACGAAGAAGCTGAGAAACGCAAAGAAGCCCGCAACTTCTATTAGGCTTCCAACTGTGCTTTTTTGTATTAGTCGGTTATGCGTTTTGTCATCTTATTTTTTTTGAGTCTTTATGTGCTTCAAGAACATAGATAGCCCAGCCGATTAGGAAAGGTAGCATCAGCAACGGTAGCATTGGCAGTCTTTTTATGTTTTTGATAGCCATGGAATGGGGTTTCACACGATTCACTAATAACACTTTGTAACATGAAGATATATACATGCCCTTGGATTGTAGTTTGATAACCATTAAAAGCAACGTGTCCAACTTAGGCTCGTGAGTCGATGCCTAAAAAGTGGTTACTGCCCCTGAAATCTTCTCCCGTTTCTGCCTTGGTCTCCTGCGGCAACAAAGCCATCGAATACTTTGCCAGACGTGACCTCCTCGGCGAAACAGTCGAGCCTATAACTGTTGTTTGGCAGATTCCTGAGGTTCAACGGTTATTTCGCAGACAGCAGCCTGACGGTTCATGGCGGCACAGCGGCAAAGAAACCATCACTTACCCCAAAAATCACTATTCTCTGGTTGAAACCTGGAAAGCGCTCCGCATTCTGGTCGAGCGCTATGAGGTCACCAAGCAGCATGAGGGCGTGGCTAAGGCGGCTGAGTATCTGTTTTCCTTTCAAACCAGCCAAGGCGACATCCGCGGCATGCTAGCCAACCAATACGCAACCTACTACACGGGGGCAATACTGGCGGTGCTCATCAAAGCAGGATACGCCGGCGACCCGCGCGTGGAGAAGGGATTGGATTGGCTGCTCACCATGAGGCAAAACGACGGCGGCTGGTCAATCCCGATCTTAACCCACAACTTCACCCAAGCAACCATAAACAAGCTCACAAGCACCTACGCCGAACCAGTGGAACCAGACCGCTCCAAACCTTTCTCTCATAACTGGACAGATATGGCACTACGCGCCTTTGCAGCCCACCCGACTCGCCGCCACCAAAAAGAAGCCCACGCCGCAGCGGAACTGCTTAAATCAACATTTTTCCAGCCTGACTCTTACACTTCCTATCAAGATGAACGATACTGGACCCGGTTCATGTTCTGGTGGCCAAACCTTGTAACTGCACTTGATTCGCTTTCTTTGATGGTTTACTCGAAGGATGATGTGGATGTCAGGAAGGGGTTGAATTGGCTTGTGGAGAACCAGTTGCCTAATGGCATATGGAAACTAGATTATGGAAAAGCTGCTAAAACAAAATCTGAAGTCTCCATTGAACAGTTGTGGTTGGCGTTGAAGGTGGCGACGATATTTAGAAGGCTAAACGGGTAAAAACACCGAATATGACTCGTTTGAGGTTTGTTAGTCAAGAAAACTTGACGAAAATAGTTTTATTATGCTCAAACCAAAACCTCACAGGTAACAGGACTTGAAAACAGCACTTTCCATTGCCATCCTGCTTCTAAGCATAATTGCCTCTCCATTAGCTGTTTCTGCGCAAATAACTTATCCGAGCCCCGGCTGGGATTATGAACCGCTCACGCCAAGAGTAGGTGACGCTGTAACTTTTGATGCTTCCCTCTTTATGGACCACTGGACTGAATCAAAGATTGTCTCGCTTGTCTGGGACTTTGGTGATGGCACAACAGATACAGGCACAGATGTTATCCACGTTTTTATCAGCCCTGGCGATTACTTGGTTGGGTTAACCGCTACTGATGACCGAGGACTCGGCGGAACCAGCCAGAAACTTGTAACTGTTACTGAGCAAACACCAGTTACAATTAGCCTTTTTCTAAGTTCAGAAACCATCTACATAGGGCAAGCAGTGACGCTAAGCGGGGACTTGATTTATCAAGGTGCTGGGATGCCCGATGCAGAGATAAATTTTTCAACCAAAACATACGCTGACAACGCCCAATGGATTAGCATAGGAAGCACAAAAACCAGCGGTGACGGCAGCTACTCCTTTGTCTGGGCGTCTGCTGTTTCTACTGGTTATCAAGTTAGGGCTGCTTGGGCTGGCAACGCTACTTATCCGCAGACGAGTCTAAGCCGCATTCTCTATGTCCAGTCGTTTGGAGATTTAATTGCTGGGGTCTCCTCGAACTCAACGGTTAGGGGAATGAATTATAACATGACTACGCGTTTGCTTTCATTTACTGCCGAGGGTCCAAGCGGTTCCAGCGGCTATGTTAATGTCACTTTGGAAAAGGACCCTCTGTTTGACCCCGACAGCATGGTTGTTCTGCTGGATGGACAACCAATCTCCTACACGGCAGAATCGACCGATCAAACATGGACTGTGCACTTCACTTATAGTCACAGTGTCCATAGCGTATTGGTTGACTTCACAGGGAAATCTGCATACCAAACCCAAAATGCCGACGCTGTTTCCCCAGATAAAAGCGAGCCCTCCTCGTTTATACCAATGGTTATTGTGGGAGCTTTAGGGCTAATTGCGGTATCTATCGGCGTAGTTGTGTTGACTTATAAAAAACGTCAAAGCCAACATCGCACTCAGTGGTTCGATAAAATTGAAGGTTGCTTAGCCGAAGTTACATGAAGGTTGTCAACGTCATGTTCTCTGATGGCGGCTCAGCTGTACCCAGCATGTAGGTGGGGTGTTTCTCGAGGTTTAGTTCGGCAGTGTAAGGTGCTTTGAAGTAGGAGAGGACTGTGTTGGCTCTGCTTAGCGTCATTTCTTTGAGTGCAATGTTTCTTACGCTGCCCTCATGGTTGGGGTAGGTTGCGACGATGATGATTTGGTGTTTCTTTGCGAGGTACACCAGATAATTGACGATTTGACCATAAGCTCTTTGGGCTTCTTCCCTGGAGATTGCGTTGTCGAGGAATAAGCCGCCGATGTCGGAGACGATGACGAGTTTAGCGTTGCAGGATAGGATTTTTTCTTCCAGCTTATCGATGATGAAGGATGTGAGCTGGTAAGCGGTGAATGCGCTGAAATTAAATATTCGTTGGCGGGCGGTCGCTGGGTTTATGTGATGTTGCCCTGCTATACGGATAATGCTTTCCTGTGCAAAAGTGTTTGCGCAGTCGATGAATACTATATTGCCTCCTAAACCGCCCAGTTGGGTGGGCAGTTGCGCTCTTATGCAGAGCAGAGAAGTCAGTGAAGTCACTGATGGTGACCCATAGATAACGGCGAATTCTCCTGTTGTGAATCCTGGGAAAAGGTAGTCGACTTCGGGTACGTTAAAAGCGAATTTCTGTGCCGATGTGGGTTTAACCATTATATTTTGCATCATGCTTTGGTCTCCAGTGTTACGGAAACCAGTTACCCACGTTAAGCCTATTTAGGCAATCCATCAAGCAACAATACAGAGCAGGGGAGGGGTCACTGAAAGTGAAAAAACCAAAAACAGTCTATGCCTGCTTCATCTGTTGCTGCCGGATTTCTCTCTGTTGCCTAAGCATCGCAGTCGCCAACGTGGCGAGAAAAATCACTACGAAAGATAATGCAGCTACCCCTATTTTATAGGTTAAATCCATTTCAACATAGAAGAGCGTTACCATAGTCACGAGCATCAATGCTAAGACAAGCGCCTGCTCGATTCCGTTGAAGACCTTAAAACCGCCAAAACTCAACTATTTCACCTTGTCTTCTTGGAGTTGCTCAGTCGTGGAATATTAATTTTCCGTCTTACATCTGATCTTATTTGGGGCTTAACGCTAGAAAATTAGGTGAAGATTGAAAAAGATGGGGAAGTTGATGCATCTACAGAGTAGTAGTGGAGATTTCCTTGACTCGACTTTCGATGAATTCAGCGACTTTTTCTTCACTAAACTTACGTTCTGCTTCCTGAGCGTAAAGCTGCTGCTTCACTGTCTGCAAAAGTTTTTCCACATCAACTGGCTTAAGCAAATATGCGTCTGCATTTTTGTTTAGGGCTGCTATAGCGTTTTGCATTGAAGGGTAACCGGTCACCATTATTTTCCGTGTGCGGGGAACGCTGTCTTTGAGTAGTTTGAGCAGTTCAACGCCTTCCATGTCTGGAAGTCTGATGTCTAGGAGTGCTATGTTGTAGGCTATTTCCTGCGTTTTCTGAATTGCTTCTTTACCTGTAGCTGCCAAATCCACTTGGTACCCTTCATCTTGAAGGATGGCTTTCATGGTGGTTCTTATGGTTTCATCGTCGTCGACAACGAGGATTCGAGGATGTTTATCCATATGTTTTCACCTCCAGTTTCATTTTTCTGATCAATCGGTAAGGTTACTGTGAAAGTCGTTCCGTGACCCTCCTGCGTCTCCACGGTAATTAGGCCGCCATGCGCTTCAACAATGCGTTTGCATATGGCTAAGCCAAAGCCCATGCCCTGCGCTTTCGTCGTAAATAACGGTGCAAAAAGGTTCGGCAAGATTTCGCTGCTTATGCCCTCTCCTGTATCTGTGAAGCTAATTTCTAGGAAGTCTTTGGTTTTGGTGCTTGAGATAGTTATTGTGCCGCCGTTTGGCATGGCGTCAACCGCATTTTTAATTAGGTTTATGAAGACGCGTTTAATCTTATTTTGGTCGACCCTCAGGGCAGGTTTTTCTTCAAGTTTACTTATAACTTTCACGTTCGCTGGAATCCCAATAAGCGGTAACGATTCTTCCAGTAGTATTTTGGGGGTAATGGCTTCCAATGATAGATGGATCTCCTTCGAGTAATCCAGGAGATCATTGATTATTCTGTTAGAGTAGTCGACGCATTTGTCGATAGTTTCAAGCATTTCATTCACTTGGCTGAGAGACAATTTATCGACTTTCTTTTTGAGGAAGTACGCTGAGTTCTTTATGCCTGTGAGAGGGTTCCGCAAATCGTGGCCAATCATGCCCGCTAATTCTCCGATGGCTGCCAAACGCTCTGATTTTACGAGTTCCGCCTGAGTTTTCTTTAACTGTTCAGTGCGTTTTGCTACAAGCTCCTCTAGTCTCTGCGAGTACTCCCCAAGTCTCTCTTGGAGGCGTTTTCTCTCTGTAATATCAATAGCAATCTCTAGTGCCGCAATGACATTTCCATCCTTATCTTTCATGGGGGTGCTGACAAGTTCAACCCATTTATCATCGCTGTCTGGACGAATGTTATAGTCCCGTCTGGCTATACTAGCGCCTTCTTCAAAGACTTTTTTAACTCCGCAATTGAGGCAAATTGTAGGCGAACCGTTGCCAAAGACGCTATGGCAATATTTGTTTTCGATAGGGTTAATGCCCATTGCTTGTTTAGCTCTCTGATTAGCCCATATAATACGGTAGTCTCGATCAACGATCATCAAAACAATATCCGTGCTTGTCGTCACGCTCTCAAGCAGGTCTTTTTCTTGTCTTAGCGCTTCCTCCATTGCTTTTCGTTCAGTGATGTCTCTGGAAATTGACAGAATACAGTTTTGCCCCTCCACCTTTATGGGGACAACTGAGAGATCTATCGTGAATGTGCTCCTATCTTTTCTAAGGGCTATTACTTCTTTTCGCCATTTAGCATTTTGATCACTTGTTAACTCTTTAAGCATCCTAGTGTAACCATTTAGAACGCTATGGGGTATGACTAAGTCAGTGATTTTTCTACCTACTGCTTCGTCAGCCGTGAAACCAAATGTTTTCTCTGCCGCTGGATTCCAATACATAATGCGATCTTGTTTGTCACTTAAGATCAAAGCATCTAAAGCAGAGGTGCTGATGGCTCTGAATCTTTCTTCACTTGAACGTAATTCATTTTCTAGCTGCTTGCGGTTGGTTATGTCCTCTAACTCCACCACAAAGAGGACAGGTTTCCCATTTGGGTTTCTTAATGCGTTGATTATGACTCTGCCGACGATTTTGCTGCCGTCTTTTTTGAGGTAGCATTTTTCCTGCATAAAGTAGGGTACTTGTCCTTTTTCTAGGGCTTCCATTTTTTTTGTGCTTGCTTCTATGCTTTGGGGGTCGCTAATGTCTTTGAAGGTTAGGTTCCTGAGTTCTTCTTCTGTGTACCCTAAAATTTTGCAGAAGGCTTCGTTTGCGCTTACAAAGTGGTAGGTGCTATCAGAAGTAGCGATACCTATGGGAGCGTTTGCCACTACGGCTTTTGATAGTTCTTCGTTTTTCTTTAGGGCTTTTTCTGCCAGTTTACGTTCTGTAATGTCTGATATGACTGCTAAAATCCCAGTTTTTCTTCTATGTTCATCGGTTATAATCGACATACTTATAGTTGTATCAACTAATCCGCCATCCTTCCGTGGAAACGCATATTCATATTGCGCTTTTGTTTCTGGGTGGTTATAATAGCTGCTTACAGCCCGTTTTACAATCCCCACCCTATCGGTATCTATGAAATCAAAAAGTTGCTTCCCAAGCATTTCGCATTCTTTAAAACCAAGCATCTGTGCCATCCGCGGATTAACGAAGGTTGTGACAAAGTTGCTGTCCACCGCCCAGATGCCTTCCTGTGCAACTTCCACCAACTGACGGTAGCGTGCCTCGCTTGCGATCAGGGCGTTTTGCACTTTTTTGCTTTCTGTGATATCGTGGAATATGGAGTGGAGATACTTCTTGTTCCCCGACTGGAAGGCCCGAGTAGTTACTATGACGTTTCGTATTTCGCCGTTTTTTGTTCTATGCCGAGTTTCAAATTCTTCTCCGCCATTCTCAACCATTCGTTTTATGTGCTCTTTTGTTTCTTGGCCTGACTCTTCAACTTCAATTTGTGAGATAGGCATGTTCTCGAATTCTTCTCGAGTATAGCCTAGCTGGAGATGCGCAATATCGTTAAATTCAACACAGGTGTTCGTCTGTGCATCAACAACCAGAACTCCAAGCGGTGCCTGATTGAATAATGCATGGTACCGTTGCTCAGCATCCCGTAAACTTTGCTCGTCGAGTCTCCGTTTTGTCGCATCCTTAACGATGCCGACCGCATGCCATTTTTCATCAAGCTTCATCGGCGATAGAGAGAGCTCAACTGGGAATTCGCTGCCGTTCTTGCGTCGTCCAACTAACTCGACGTTGCCGACAGTAAAATACCCCATGCCCGTTTCGCTGAAGATTTTTACTCCTTGTTTGATACGTTTTCTGCCTTCCAAGCATATTGTTTTGGGTACGACTAGACTGTGGAGGTTTTTGCTAACAGCCTCTTGGCTGGTGTAACCGAAGGTTTTTTCAGCCGCGGGATTCCAAAAGGTAACTTTGGCTTGGTCGTCAACTAATATTAGCGCATCTTTAACGGAGTTTGCTATAGCGTAGAATCTTTCCTCACTGTTGTGCAAAGCGTCGAGCATTCTGTTGATGTCTGTTATATCATGCCATGTAGCGAGCAGTAACTCTCTATTTGAGATGCAGATTTTCTGTTTGTTAACCAGAACGATTCTTTGTTCGCCTGTTTTGGTGCGGTGCTTCGCTAAAAACTCTATGCGGTCTTCTTTTAATGCCCTTTTAAATCTATCCCGTATTGTTCGCGGTGACTCAACAACCTCAAGATCCAACAGACGAAGTTGGCTGAATTCCTCTCTGCTGTAACCTAATTGTTGATGGGCAACCTCGTTGAAATCTATCAATGCTGTTGTATTTGGGTCGACCACTACAATGCCTAAAGGAGCTTGGTCAAATAGTGCATGATAGAGTTTTTCTGCTTTTTCAATTTTTAACTCCATTTGTTTCCTATGGGTTATGGGGATAGCTACCTCTAAGGCCGCGAAAACTTCGCCATTTTTGTTTTTGATGGGACAAGCAGTAATCTGAAGAGAAAAAGTGTTGCCGTACACATCTATTCCTGTGCACTCTTTTGTGGCTGTACTTTCACCGTTGAAGATTTTTTGCACTACACAATCTTGGCAAACTGAGCTTCGGTTATGTAGTTGTTTAAAGCATGTTTTACCAGCGAGACCTTTACCGAAGAGTTGTTCCATGGTGTTGTTTGTCCAAAAAATCCGGTAGTCTCTGCTTACAAGAGAGAGGCCAACGCCAGTGTTACTTGTCACCGCCTCTAAAATGTCCCGTTGCTGCTTGAGCGCGTGTTCAGCATTTCTACGCTCCGTGATATCCCTGAACATGACAAAAGCTAATTCTTCGTTACCGATACTTAATGCAGAAACCGACATCTCCGTTGGGAACTCTGTGCCATCTTTTTTTAGTGCAGGGACCTCTCGTATTCTTTTGGCCGTGGCTGGGTTATTGAGGAACTCATTTTTTATCTTAGCAAACAAACCTCGGACATTAGGGGGAACGATTGTTTGCTGCATTGCCTTTCCCAAGACTTCCTCTCTCTTGAAGCCAAAAAGCCCCTCCGCCGCAGGATTCCAATACCGTATTTTGTCTTTCTTGTCAAAGATAACTATGCCTTCAAAAGTTCTGTCGCTAACGGCTTGAAACCGTAGTTCACTGTTGAATAAATCGCTTCGAAGCTTTTTTTGCTGTCGATACCGCTTGGTTACATCACGAAAAACAACGACGTCAAACGCTTTGCCTGAGCACTCAATTTTTTTAGCGTTTACCTCCAGTCGTGCAAAGCCATTTTTGCCCTTCACTGTAACTTCGTATGGTTCAATCTGGAGGCCGCTTAACCTTTTGCTGAGGTTTATCTTGATGTGCTCGTTTTGTTTTTTAGTAAATATTTTTTGTTCAAACAGGTTCTTGCCAACTAAAGCGGTTAATTCTTTGCCTGTATATTCATCTACAACTTGGTTTGCCGCGATGATGGCTCCAGAAGAATCAAGCACCACCACTGGGTCAGCGATGAACCCTACCAGTGTCTTTAGCGCGTCGCTATATTCTCTGCTGCGGTTTTTCTCCTGCATCCAGTAAAACCTCGACATCGCCAATTTTGCCTTTGTCTTCAACAGAAAGCTGCAGTAATCTTACGTATTTTTCAAAAGTTAAATCTGGAACTAACCATTTTGGGCCTTGCCACTTATAGTGACACTTGACTTTTTGGTTTAGATTTTTCATGATTAAAATTTCGAGTGCCCTTGCACCTTGACCAAAAATTGTTTCAAGTGCATCAGTGAAGTCTCCTATTCTATCGGGAATGTCTTGTTTTGAAACAGCAAACTTTGTTTCAAGATGGAAATAAATCGATAACTTGACGCTTGGCCCAAGCGTTGTGAACGCTTCGTCTATAGCTTCCAAGAGAATAGTCGCAAACTTTTTTTCAGTTATTGTTCTAGCCAAACCTTTCATCTCGACGACTGCCCGTTCGTGCCTGCCGTTTCTCGTTTATACCTCTTATGAGGTTGAGTTGAAAGTAAAGGCTTATGAATTCACAATTCTAAGTCCAGATTCAACACACCCCCTAAGAAACCTAATTACCGTAGGATTATACCATGCTCGATTGGTGTTTTCATTCTTTAAAGGTCATCCTGCCGGGTAATCATAAATTATAAATAAGTAAATCGACTTATCGTTTATGAACGAAGTATTCGCTTACTTTTCGTTCAAAGAAGAATTTTAAGGAAAAAACTTTTTAGGAGAATATTTAAGTGCAAAAGAAATTTTTAGCTACTACAGCAATTGCAATGTTTCTGATAATCGTTATGGCTGCAACAGCATTATTTCCAAACCTTAGCGGACAACTAACTAATCCCCCTGGAACAGTACAGATACCCTACCCCTTTGTCAGAGCAGGACCTAACCCCATCGGCGTCGGCCAAACAGTAACCATCATCATGTTCGTCGGACAACCAACTCTAACCAGCGAAAACGTGCAAAACTGGACGCTCGTCATAACAACGCCAGACGGAACCCATGAGACCCTTGGACCATTTGTTTCAGATACAACTGGTGGCACATTCACCACATACGTGCCTGAAACCACCGGCAATTACACAATTCAAGGCTACGTAGGTCAGCAAACGCTTTCTAACGGTGTCATATGGGCTGCTGCAGAATCCCCAACTGATACCCTTGTAGTCCAATCGGAACCCGTGACGCTCAGTGGCTATCCGATAACTCCATTGCCGACTGAATGGTGGCAAACCCCAGTCACCGCTGAAAACGTACAAAACTGGTATAAAATTTCTGGGCCATGGCTCGGATACGGTATGGTTGCTTTCGCTATAACTGGAGGCTACAATAACACACAAAACATGTACAATCCCTATACTGAATCAGTCAAGGCGGGTCACATACTTTGGACAAAACTCTGGGCTGAAGGTGGTGTAGTCGGAGGCGATGCAGGCGGAACAGAAAGCAGCCACTTCTGGTCAACTTCACAGTACCAGCCGAAATTTGCGCCAGTAATCATGAACGGCAAAGTGTACTCAACTCTCTATAATACAGACACCACAAACTCTCATGGCGTTGTTTGCATGGACTTATACACGGGAACCACCCTCTGGACACTGAACTTCAGTATTGCTCTAGTTTGCGGTATGGAAACCTACTACCAGAACCCCAACCAATACGGCACAGTCGGCCCATACATCGTTACTATGGGCGCTATCCCAGGAGTTACTACCTCGCCAGGAACAACAGTATACAGCCTATGGGATGCTCTATACGGAAAATACCAATGCAGCATAATAAACGCGCCCAGCATGAACGGCATGGCACCATTCGGCGGGCCACAATGGGGAACAGATGAGAACGAAAACCTAATCGCCTACTACGTAAACAATACCAACGCAAACCAACCAACCTTAGACCTGTTTAACATGACAAAAGCAACTGGCATGGCAAACGCTTTCGGATGGGGTATACGACCAAATGGCGTTTTCAACTGGACTGATGGACTGATGTATTCTAAGCCAGTATTTACCACTGTTGACGGAGGAAGATTGAAGACACCGTTAGCAATGAACGGAAGAACAGGTAACGAAGTAATACTCACTGGCGGGTTCACTTTCGGGCAATTCTACGGCGGATTACAGCAAGGCTTCAACTACGTAGCAGCTATGGACGCCTACACTGGCAATCAATTATGGATTAAGAACTTCACCCAAGCAGATTCCGATGTCTTTGAACCTTGGACAAGAACACAAATGCAGATCTTCGACGGCTTATGGGTAAACGTCAACATGGCTAATGATGCCGTGCTTGCAGTAAATTCGAACGATGGTAGTATCGCATGGCAAACAACACTGCCTCCCGGCATAAACTCTCAGGGCTATGACGTGTTTAACATAAGAACCTACAATGGGCTCGGCTGCCTAGTAGTTGTTGGCTTCGGTGGAGACATCTGGTGTATCAACTCAGACAATGGAACAACAAGATGGCAAACCGACACGGTCAAACTCTTAGGCAACCCCGGACTTGAAACTCCCTATGCTACTTGGCCTCTATGGGTTTTCCCCTGTGACTGCATTACCAACGACGTAGGATACTTTGCTGTCGGCCACGAATACAACCCTCCGCTATTCCACGGAGCGCAATTAATCGCCCTTAATATGACTGATGGAGGCTTCATATGGTCCATACTGGACACATCTGTTGAATCAACCTCAATCGCATATGGTATTATGCTGTCCCGTAATGCATACGATAACATGATCTACGCTTTCGGCAAAGGACCGAGTGCATTGACTGTTTCAGCACCCAACATGGGAGTCACAACTGCCACATCGATAACCATCACCGGTACAATAATGGATGTTTCCCCAGGCACACGTGCAATAGTCCAACCTGATGAAACACAGGCAAAACAGAATGAAGTCGCATTGCGATTCCCCAATGGTGTTCCGGCAGTTTCTGATGAGAGTCAAAGTCACTGGATGGAATACGTCTACCAGCAGCAGCCATACCCATTCAACACTACAGGTGTTCCAATCACTATCAGCGTAGTCGATTCTAACGGGAACTTCCGTCAAATCGGTGAAACAACAAGCGATGCCAGCGGCACATGGGCTTTCAACTGGACCCCTGACATTGCAGGTGACTTCCAAGTCATCGCCAACTTTGCAGGATCCAACTCTTATTATCCCTCGTCTGCTACCGCGTACTTCTATGCTGCCGAAGGAGGAGCTACCGCTGGCCCCTCAGGGACAACCCCGCCTGGCGTAGCAACAACCACTGACCTATTGACTTACATAACAATCGCAGCAGTCGCTATAATAATCGTAATCATCATCGTGGGCGTAGTGCTTGCATCGTCAATAAGAAGACACCGCTAAACTAACCAATCCCCTTTCCTTTTTTTATTTCAGTATAGAATATTTTTGTGGGAAGAGCAGAACAAAGAATTTAGGAATGGCTTGAAGATAAGATGCTGCGTTTTTCTTGCAGATGCTAAAGTGTATGTTTTCTAAGCCAATCTAAGATAGTCTTAAGTGTTTCCGGGTCAAGATTTCGGTTTGGACTGTTATAGTTGAGAGTAGCGTTAGCTCCAAGCTTCTCTTTAGGTGTGTCCTCAAATTTCAAGACGTGATCAGCGTTCTCTGGATAAACAAAGGAAACCTCGCTTTTTCCTTTAGCGGCAGACTCAAGGGCTTTGCCGTCGGCTTGCCAATCGACTTGGACATCTTTTTTGCTTATTAGCACAAGAATGGGCTCTTCCACTTTGGAGATGTACTCTGAAAGGTTATAATTCCACAGTTCCCTGGCAAAAGGCAAGTTAAACGGAGCGTTCAACGAAAGCAGCAACTGCATTATGCCTTGGGGGAGACTAGGGTCTGGCACTATGGAGTTGCCTTCTGAGAAAGAGGCAATTGCGGTATCGTATTTCTTCAAGATTGCTTCCTTGTCGGGTAATGCTGCAATTTGATTGACTATTTGGTTGCGGGCTACTTCCCCGATGGATCGACCTGGGGCACCTGTCAAGATTAATCCTTTGAATTTTACAGTAGCTTGGAGCTGGTAATTTAAGGCATGTATGGCTCCTTCGCTGTTTGTGAGGACAAAGAGGTTATCTGCTTTTTTAGCTTCGACTAATGTTTTAACGGCTCCCGATAACTCGTCAAGATGGCTCTGCATGCTTATTTTTCCCATCATTTTTAGGACGTTCTCTTGGACATAGGGGCCAGAAGCAAGTTTGTCATAGCGAAGAGTAAGGTAGCCTTCACTTGCAAGTGCTTCGGCAAGCAGCTTGCCGCTACAGTTTTCGCCGGGTAATAACGGTGAGCACCAGTTGCGGTCAGTTGGGCCGCTGCCTGCCACAAATACAACCGATGCGCGTGGCTTCTGGTTTTTTGGGCAAGTTATTGTTCCGTGAATGGGGATGTTGTTTATGTTCCATTCGACTTCTTGGTTATCCAAATCGGTCATTGGGAGTCAGATTAATGAATCTTGCCAGAGAATTTAAGTCTAAGCTGGAGGTCGTCAAGTCTATTGTGTTACATAGCGCCCACTTTAACCCAATAAAACTGTGGCCACACCCACTGCCCTGTTGACTTACTTAACAATAGTGATCTTGTATTCTACTTGTGGTTTGCGCCACAACCAACCTGCAATATGAGGTAAAGCCTGAACCTAAAAAGCAACAAACTCCACAGTCCGCTGGAAGTTGTTGTGTAAGGGCGGGCGTTCTCTTCTTCTAATACTAGACAAACAGAGAAACCGCCCCACGTTTTTGTTCTACGATAAAGAGCGGAAGCAATCCTACGCTTAGTCCCCGTCCCCTTTTTCATTATCCATGGGTGGACTCATTTTTGTGGTGTTTGGAAGCCAACGCTTTCGGGACTACCAAGTACTAAGTTTGCATTAATCAGAAAATCTTAAGAATCAAACCATCTCCATAAAATAGTAGGGGAGTCATTTGCAAAACAATCTTCTATTGGACAGCATTAACGATAATATTATTGTACTTGATAAAAATGGTAACATAACGTATCTTAATGCTGCCTGTGCAGAAACATTATCCCTAAAAAAATCAGATATAGGCAAGAATATTTGGAAACTTCAGCCTTCGCTTGTTAATACACCCATTCACAGATCTTTCCTTGAGGTGATAGATAAACCCGAGACCAAAATTGTTCACTGGAAAAGCTTGAAACCTGAAAGACTCTGGGAAATTAAATTCCTTCCTTCCAATGAAGGCGTAATCGCCATTTTCAGGGACATTGAGGGAAAAAACGCTAAAACCGCACTTATAGAGTCGGAGGAGAGGTACCGGAATTTAGTTGAGAACTCTAAAGACGCTATTACACTTGTAGATTTCAAAGGTAATGTTTTATTTGTGAACCGAGCAGCAGAAACATTGACTGGTTATCCCCTTAATGAGATTACCAACATTAGAGATGTTACGCCTAAGAAACTGTGGCTGAAATCTGTTTCAACGCTTCTTAGAGCAAGATTGGGTAAACCGATTCCTTATTTTGAATATGAGATAAAGAGAAAAGATGGAACAATAGTGCCTGTTGAGACTGGCGGTCAAGCTATTTTAAAGAATGGAAAACCTGTAGCCATCCAAATTATAACTCGTGATATTACTGAGCGTAAGAAAGCACAGCAAGTGCTTGCAGACCGTAACAAGAAACTTGCTGAGAGTGAAGCTAGGTTTCGTGAGTTATATGATAGTTTCGGTCAAGCTTTCATTGCTACCGATTGGGACCTCAACGTAACGCATTGGAATAAGGCTGCAGAAAGATTGACAAAAGTAAAAGCTTCACAGGCGGTAGGCAAAAAAATATGTGCTGTAGTGCCTAAGGCATTTATTGATGTTGACCGCTTTTACGGTTCTTTACGTGCAGGCAAAACTGTTCATTATGCGGTAACCACTGAAAGCAAAGAGACTGTTAAGCAATTGATATTTGAAATTTCCATTTACCCTTCTACTAACGGAATACTCTATACTATTGAGGACAAGACTGAGCAGGAAACCACTAGGCGCCTATCAGCTATTGGTGCTATGGCTGGTATGGTTGGGCATGACATACGCAATCCTTTACAAGCGATTGTCGCGGACGTTTTTTTGATAAAAAGCAATCTTGTTGAAATGCAGAAAAACGAATTAAACGACGAGATTCAAGAGAGCTTGGAAAGTATTGAGAATAATATTAGTTACATTAACAAAATTGTGGCTGATTTACAGGATTACGCCAGACCGCTAACCCCCGAGATTAAAGACGTTGATTTGTCTGATTTATTTGCAGTCATTTGTAGAACCATCAAGGCTCCAGAAAATATTGTACTTACAGCTGATTCTGGGAACCTAAAATTGAAGACTGACCCAGAGCTTGTGAGAAGAGTGATAATAAATCTAGTTACTAACGCTATTCAAGCACTGCCAAATGGAGGAAAAGTAGATTTGGTTGGTTTTGAGATTCGAGAATCAGTGTTTATCACTGTTTCTGATAACGGTGTGGGCATTCCTGAAGAAGTTAAGCCTAAACTTTTTACTCCAATGGTAACAACCAAGTCTAAAGGGCAAGGCTTTGGTTTAGCAGTTGTCAAACGGCTAGTAGAAGCGTTGGGTGGTAGCATCACTTTTGAAAGCGAAGTTGGTAAAGGAACAAAATTCATAATTATGTTACCTAAGACAAATTGAACCAATCGTCCATCGTGATTATTTAGAGTTTGATAGTTAGCTTGTTCGTTACCGGGAATCTATTCTTTTTTGTTGAATGAGCCAGGTTGCTAAAAGAGTTATTGATACTATTATGATAGCATTTAACAGACTTGTTACCAAAAATAGAGCCAGAGATAAAACCATAGCTTCATAAAAGAAACCGTACGTATGAAGCTTCTCTAAGGACTCAATCTTGCATTCAGTAAACGCACGATAGCATATTAGAGCGATGAATGGAAACGATGTGAAAAGCAAGAGGAATTTGTAGTCTAATGCATTCAAACTAAGAAAGACTCCTAAGAGAACATAAGGACTTAGTAGGAGAACTGTCGCAACCACTACAGCCTTCTTCCTCGTGCTAAAAACGGTTGCAGTAGTTTTTAAGCCTGCTTCTTTGTCCCCATCGTAATCTGGTAAGTTCTTAATCGTTCCGTAAACCAAAAAGAAGTAGCCTAAGACAACAAACAGTAACGGAATACTAAATATGTCTCTTGTGATTGCCCAGGCTCCTATCAGAGGAAAAATAACTGCGCCTGAAAAAGAAATAAGGCTAAGAACTGGATTTGCCTTAAACCTAAACGGTTTAAGCGAATAAGCCAATCCATCGAAAACTGCAATTACACAAACAACAAAAAAAGCTACGCCTATTAGCAGAGAAAGCAGAAGGCAAATAATAGAAATTCCCAGTACTATATACGGTAGCTTCTCAATTCCTACTTGTTCAATCATCTTAACTCTTTGCGGCAGGTTAATTCTATCTTCTTCCAAATCGGTATAGGCATTGATTATGTTTACAGAAGCTATCCATAGAACGAAAATAACCATGCCGATTAGGAATTTTATAGAAAAGCTGCTTCCCGTTAAGGCCCAGCTTATCAAGAAGGCTAAAATAATAAACGCCCAAGTTCTTGGTCGAGCTAACTTTACTGCCAACCAAAACATACAGATTAAATTATCTAATAATCTTTAAAAATTTTATCATTAAACTATGTATCGAGCCTGTTTATGAAAAAATCCAGAAAAAGATCTTTCGTAAATCAATAACTATGAAAAGCCTTTAAAGCGTTTCAAGCATAAGGTACTTAGCGGTTACTTGATGGAGAGGGAGATGGCTGGCTATGCGATATAAGATTTTAGCTTTGGTAATTATCACTCTGTTCTTCGCCTCCTTAGTTGTTCAAACTCACGCTACTTTGATTTGGGACATACAGATTGTGGATTCCTCAGGTGATGTTGGCAGAAACTGCTCGCTTGCACTAGATTCAAGCGGCAATCCACACACCGCCTACTATGATCAGTCCCAGGGGGATTTGAGATATATTAAGTGGACAAGCAGTGGCTGGAGCGGTCAGATTGTCGATTCAGCAGGCGATGTCGGTAGCTATTGCTCCCTTGCCCTGGATTCATCAGGTAATCCGCATGTAAGCTATTATGATCAAACCAACGGTTATCTTAAGTACGCCACTTGTAGCGGTTCATCTTGGTCCACTCAAACGGTCGACTCTGAGGGAGATGTTGGCCGATTTAATTCAATTGCCATTGACTCCACTGGCAAGCCGTATATCAGCTACTTTGACTACTCTCATAAAGCACTAAAGTACGCCACTTTGAATGGCGAATCTTGGGTCATTGAGACCGTAGATTATGGAGAAGGTACCGTGGGCTATGGCACATCCATTAAACTTGATGCCAACGGCTACCCCCACATAGCTTACTACAAGACCTACAACGGTGACTTGAAGTATGCTGTAAAAGTCGGCTCAACTTGGGCAACAGAAACCGCTGACGATGGAGGGACAACAGGCGTTGTTGGAGAATACCCCTCTTTGGCACTGGGGTCCGACGGCAACCCCCATATAGCGTACTACGATGACACCAATGGAGACTTAAAATACGCCACCAACTCCGGCTCCACTTGGATAACTCAAACTGTGGATTCTCAAGGCCAAGTGGGCTGCTATGGGACCTCTATAGTTTTGGATTCAAATGGAAATCCCGGAATTGCCTACTACGATCATACGAATGGGAATTTGAAGTACGCAAACTGGACAGGAAGCATGTGGAGTTTTCAAGTTATAGATTCCTCAGCTGATGTTGGAATGTACGCCTCTGTTGTCCTTGGCACTCAAAATAGTCCGCATATAAGCTTTTATGATGTTTCAAACGCCGACTTGAAATACGCAGAAATGAAGGAGGAAGTCCCTGCAACCCCTACGCCCACGCCATCGCCTTCAACGACTGCATCCCCCTCGCCAACCCCAACACAGACACCCGCCTCAGAAACCCCAACAGCACCGCCCACGACAACCACAAACCCCCAGCAGACAGAAGACTTCCCCTTAGTCTACATAT
>JBNIDO010000059.1:0-18285 GCA_050108095.1 Bathyarchaeia archaeon | reverse complement strand
TCGAAAACTTCGGCTTTGTCGTTTAGGTTTGCTAAGCCAGGGACGCTGCCTTCATGGGCGCATGAGCCAAATGCGATGAGTGTTTTGCTTTTTTGGCGGAGCAGTTTTGCCATGTGTTCCTGTTCGCTGTTGCGGATGGAGCCGTTGAAGAAGGTTATGTCGATGTATTTGTCTTCAAGTGCCTCGATGTCTTTGTACTTGATGTCCATGGCCGCTGGCCAGAACACAATGTCAGCTAATTGTACTACGTCGAGGATTTTTTCGTCTATGTCTAAGACGGCTACTTCGCAGCCGCCGCAGCTTGCAGCCCAGTAAAAGGCTATCTTAAGCTTGGGTTTACTCATGGTTTGTTTACTCCTTTTTGGCGAATTGTGCGGTTATTTTTTGCGGGTTTACTCGAAGTTCGCCAAAGGCTAATTCCTCGGGAGATATGCCCATGGCTAATCCAAGTAACTGTGGATAATGCAGAATTGGAATGCCATAGACTTCGTTAAAAGTTTTCTCTATCCGAAGCTCGTTTGTATCGTACATAATGTGGCAGAACGGGCATATGGTGATTAATGCTTGGGCATCAACTGCTTTTATGTGGGTGAGTTTGTCTCTGGCAAGCGCCAACGCAACTTTGTCGCTTACGCCGACGCTGGGTGCGCCACAGCATTCGGTTTCATCGATGTAATCTAGGCAGGTTGCGCCCGTGGCTTCAATGAGATTTTTGAGTGTTTGGGGGTCTTCGGGGTCGTCGAAGCCGATGTATTCTTTGGGGCGTAGGATGTGGCAGCCGTTGTGTTCGGCTACTTTGAGGTCTGTTAGGGGTCGGGTTACGGAGGCTTTGATTTTGTCTATCCCGATGTCTTCTTTTAGGAACTGAAGCAGGTGTTTGGTTTCAACTGTGCCCTTGTACTCTAAACCTGCTTCTTTTAGGTGACTGTTAACTTCGTCGCGCTGGGCTTTGTCGGCTTTGAGGGTTTTGTTGACTTTTTTGAGCGTGCCTGCGCATCCGGGGCAGAGTGTGAGGATGTTTAAGCCCTGCTGCTCGGCTAACGCAAGGTTTTTCGCCGCCAGAATCATCATGGTTTCGTGGCTCACAGGGTCAAAGGGTAGGCCGCAACAGTTGAACTCGGGCATCTCAACCAGTTCAACCCCCAACTTAGCGAGAACTTTACGCGAAGAAATCTCATACGAGGACACACGGTAAGGGACAGCGCAACCCAAGAAAATAAGCCATTTACTGCTTGGCATTCTGAGTCTCTCCTGACGGTTTAGACGACTGGGTCCGCTCGAAAAATTTAACACCCTTAAGCGCTTTCTTTACGGTTTCGGGGTTGCCTTTGGGCAGAGGCGGCAAACCCTGCTGCTCCCGCTTCTTGATGCGTAACTCTGGTATCTTGTAAGCGTAGCCGGTTTCAACTAGGCTCTGGGCTTGGTCTTTGAAGACCTGTGGAATGCAGCCTTTCTCTGTGGCGAGGTTGCGGAAGACGCGGATGACGTTGGCGACTTCGACGTCTTGGGGGCAGCGGTCTGTGCAGGTAAAGCATGCGGCGCAAAGCCAAAGGGTGTCACTGTTTAAGACGCGGTCTCTTAGACCCAATTGCGCCATGTGGATGAGGGTGCGTGGGCGGTAGGAGTCGCTGAACCTGGCAACTGGGCAGTCAGAGGTGCATGTGCCACATTGGAAGCATTTGAGGATGTTTTCGCTTCCATGGATTTTTTGGAGTTCATACTTGAATTTCGGGTCAATTTCCGACGCTTTTATCGGTTGATCCTTACCCTGCTGGGTCTGATTTGTTGTTACCTCAGTCATAAAGGATACACCTGTGTTAATCGGATGGCACCTGTAAGTGCATTGTCTTCAAAAATGCGGTTGTGAAGTACATAAAGTTTGAGCATTAAGGCAGATGATTCTTCCATACCTATGAGGATGTATTGAAAACACAAATTAGCGCTCACCACTGCAAAACTACCCATAAACCCTCACTACCGTATATAAAGGGTTTAGTTTGTCAAGTGTTCTGGACTAAACTCGGTTTCTGAGTCAAGAAATCTTGACAAGAACTCTTTTAAACAAAAAACGGAAACAGAAAAAATCGGTGACTGGAATGAAGAAAACCATCCCTATCCTGCTGCTTTTGATCTTGCTCGCATCCGCCCTTTTGCTAATAATCTCTTCAGCCATATCCGCCTCCAATTTGCCCTCGCCGTTTCTCATTGCCGCGGCAATCGTATCTACGGTTGCATTGTGCGGTGCGGTCTTTTCGCTTTATGCTGAACGGCGGAGCCGAAACCGAGTCAGAGACGAAGGCCAACTGCTTCGTAGGCGATAGTTATTCTTTGCATTGTTTTAGGTTGCGTAGTTCTTCGAGTGTGTGGTTTAGTATTGCGACGTCAGCGATTGATTTTACGTCTTCAACGGGTAGGCAAACGACGACTTTGCCTAGAAAAGGCTGTTTAAACCCAAGTGCCCGTGCTGCTTCATCGCTTAAGTTGATGTATAGGCTCATGATTTTCCAAGTGCTCATGTCCACGTCTGCACTGTGTAATTCTCCGAGTTCATAATTGTCTTTGGTGAATACTTTTTTCCAAAATAGTCGGGTGATTTCAACCATAGAAGAAACCTCAACTAAAGGATGCAAGCGCACTCTTATATCTGTTTTTTAGAATCCTTTTTTACGTTCGCCTACAATACTGTTGTTGGTTGTGTTGTTTTGTCGTCTCCTCAAGAGCAAGGTAAACTAAAGAATCTTACACCCGAAGAGGAACAGGTTATCGTCCACAAAGGCACAGAGATGCCCTTCACAGGCAAATACTATGCGTTCTGGGAAAAAGGCACCTATGTCTGCAAACGCTGTGGTGCCAAACTCTACCGTTCCGAAAACAAGTTTGAAGCCAACTGCGGCTGGCCCAGTTTCGACGATGAAATCCCCGGTGCAGTGAAGCGGTTGCCCGACCCAGATGGCATGCGAACAGAGATTGAATGCGCAAATTGCGGCGCTCACCTTGGTCACGTCTTCACAGGCGAACACTTCACCGAGAAAAATACGCGGCACTGTGTTAACTCGATGTCAATGGAGTTCATCCCTGACCAATCGGGAGTTTGAGCAAATGGCAAACCAAAAAAACGATCCCTTAATAGCCCAAGTCTCAGACCTAGCAAGCCTCATCGATTATCAAGAGGGCGCAGTGGTCAGCAGAACCCTAATCGATAAGGCAGCGGGCACAGTGACGTTGTTTGCGTTTGATGCGGGTCAAGGTTTAAGCGAACATACAACGCCTTATGACGCGTTGGTTTACGTTTTAGACGGCACAGTCGAAGTTACGATTACGGGCAAACCCCTTATGCTGCGACCGGGTGAAATGACGATTATGCCTGCAAATCAGCCACATGCGTTGTCGGCGAAGACACGGTTCAAGATGCTTCTAACGATGATAAAGTAATAACGCGACAACATAGTTTCTAATGTAGTACAAATGCAGAAATTCTTATAAGTACTACTCGTACAATGGTACTACTATACCATGAGGGGAACGAGCGGAGTGGTAGAAAAAGAACCTGAAGCCGAGGTATTGGTTACAAGAAAAGGACAAACAACCATACCAGTTAAGCTAAGAAGAAAATACAAAATCGAAGAGGGCACAAAGCTCCAAGTTACCGATACAGGCGATGGAATATTACTCAGACGCAAATTAACCACATTCGACCTCTTTGGTTCAGGTGCCAACTCTGCCACTGTAGAAGAAATGAATAAACTGCTTGATGAACTCAGGGCTCAGGATGAATAGAGCTGTTTTTGATACACGGTTTTTTATGGCTGGCTATTATTCGACAAATGAAGTTCAGAGCAAGAAACTGATTGAAAAAGCAAGGTCTACAAAAGAACGGTTTGTCTCTGCAATAGTTTTACATGAGGTTTATCAAGTTACACTCCGAAAGAATGGCAGAGAAACGGCCAAGCTAAGAACAGCATTGGTTGAGCAAGACTTTGAAGTAATCGATGTTACTGCTGAAATAGCAAAATCATCAGCTGAGTTAAGGTCAAAGTACAATATGTCTATGGCTGACAGCATTATAGCCGCAACAGCATATTCTCTAAAAGCAACTTGCCTCTCCGATGACCCACATTTTAAGGCTGTTAAAGAGATCAAAACCGACTGGATTTAATAAACTAAATTGCTGGCCAAGGCTAAATTAACTCAACTTAATGGCTTAATGGTTTACCCCAAACGTCGAGGTAACAGTACGCGTTTAGGGCTTTTTTAGGCGGCACAGGAGTCTTCTCTGCCGGATATCCCATAACAATTAAAGCGGAAGGTTCCACTTCGGCGGGGATTTTGAGCACTTCGCAAACGGTGCCCTTGCAAAAAGCGGGCGCACAGTACCAGCAAGCCCCCAAACCCGCCGCATGCGCCGCCAACAACAGGTTCTCTACTGCGGCGGCTAAACTCTCCACAGCCAAATCTCGCTCAACACTCTGCCGCTCATCATTGAACTTTCTTAAACCCTCCATTGTTAGGCAGGCAAGAATCATCACTGGCGATTTCGAAAAATCCTCCATACGTTCATAATGCTTTTTTTCATCAACTGCATATCCATTATTATCCAAGTCGTTTGCCCATGCCTGCGCCATCCGCTCAGCCAATTCCAGCTTAACTTTGGGGTCACGCAGAACGATGAACCGCCAAGGCTGCGAGTTATGCGCTGATGGAGCCCAGCCAGCCGCCTCCAAAACCTCCAGAACAAGCGAGTCTGGCACATCTTTGGGCTGGTATTTGCGGACGCTGCGCCGCTGACGAAAGAAATCACCTAAATTTGACATAAAGAAAAATAGTGAAATGGCTTTTTATGCCTATTTACGGTTGGGCTCTAATATGACTTTGAGCGAGTTGCCTGCCTCCGCCATAAGCCTGAAGCCTTCCTGCGCCTCGGTGAGGGGCAGACGATGTGTAATCATGTCTTTAACGTTTAATTCGCCCGTTGAGAGCACGCGCAGGGAGTCTTCGATGTCGTTGGGGGCGGCGCCATAGCTGGTGCGCATGGTGATTTCGTTGCGCCAGAACTGGTTAATCGGAACAGGCAGCTTCACTGTTGGGTCGGGCACTGCGAAGTAGAGGATGGTTCCGCCGTTTTCCACACAATCCATCGCCGACATCGCCGCGGAGGTTGCGCCTGTGCAGACGATGACTTGGTCAGCTAAGTGCCCGTCGTTGACCTCTTTGAGTTTCTCGGGCAAGTTGTCTCTGGCGTCAAGTGCGTAGTGTGCACCGAATTTCTTTGCCAACTCGAGGCGATAGGGGTTGATGTCAGCGACGATTATGCGTTCGACACCCTTGAATTTGGCGAGCTGCACATGGAGTATTCCTGAGATGCCGCTGCCTATGACGAGCACGGTATCGTCGCTCTTTATTTCAGCCAATCGTTGGCCGCGGGAGACGCAGGCGAGGGGTTCGATGAATGTGCCTTCCTCGAAAGTCATGGCGTCGGGTAGCTTGTAGATGCCGTATTGTACGTTGATTTTTGGTACCTGGACGTATTGTGCGAAGCCGCCGGGGTAGTAGTTGGTGGTGTGGAGTGTGTGGCAGGCTGTGTGGTTGCCTCGTTTGCAGTGGCGGCACTCGAAGCAGGGGACGTGGTGGGAGACGAATACGTGGTCGCCTACCTTGTAATCTTTAACTTTGCTGCCAACCTGCGTGAGGACGCCAGTGGCTTCATGTCCCAACACACGCGGCGCTTTGGGCACACGGTACCATTCGATGACGTCGCTGCCGCAGATGCCGCTCGCCATCACCTTAAGCAACACTTCCTCTTCCCCAGCTTTGGGGGTGGGAATTTCTTGGATGCGGACGTCATGGTTGTTGTAGTAAAAAGCAGCTAACAAAAAAGTCACCAAAAAGAGCGGGGGTTAGGCTTTGCCCGCCACTACCTCGTTGTAGAGGTCCTCAGCTTCCTGAGCCGTGTAGCCGTCGTGGATTATGGCGCGGATAGCACGGATGGAGGCGACGGGGTACTGGGTTTGCCAGATGTTGCGGCCCAAGTTGACGCCTGCTGCACCCTTCTGCATGCCGTCATAGACAAAGTCGAAGACTTCGCGCTGAGTTTCAGTTTTGGGTCCACCTGCGATTACGACTGGAACTGGGCAGCCCTCAATAATCTTCTCGAATTTTTCTTTGCAATAATATGTCTTGACGACTCTTGCGCCGATTTCCGCAACGATTCGGGCTGCCAAGGCAAGGTAGCGTGCTTCGCGTTTTTCGAGTTCTTTGCCGACTGCACAGACTGCCATGACGGGGACGCCGTAGTCTTCGCATTTGTCGATGAGTTTGGAGAGGTTGGTTAGGCTTTTGTTTTCGTATTTGCTGCCGACGAAGACGGACATGGATACGGCGGAGGCGTTTAAGCGAAGAATTTCCTGTATGGAAGTAACCACGCTTTCGTTTGCGAGGTCTTCTCCGACTACTGAGACGGCGCCGGAGACCCGCATAATGATGGGTTTGTCAATTGCTGGGTTAACGCAGTTGCGCAGGATGCCCCGGGTGAGCATTAAGCCGTCGGCGTATTGGATGATTGGTTTTATGGTTTCTCCGGGTTTCTCTAGGCAGTGTGTTGGGCCTTGGAAGTACCCGTG
Source organism: Bathyarchaeia archaeon (assembly GCA_050108095.1). GTDB lineage: Archaea > Thermoproteota > Bathyarchaeia > Bathyarchaeales > Bathycorpusculaceae > Bathycorpusculum. The sequence goes on along the minus strand of JBNIDO010000059.1, from coordinate 11,668 downwards.
GTCTATGGGTAAGAATAATGCTTTTCCATCTTTTTGGAATAGCCTGCTTAAGCGGTTTTGCATGCCCCAATCCATTTTGATTTCTCCGAGAGAGAGGTTGGCTGAAGAATTAAATAACTTTATGCTTTTACCGAGCGGTTCAAACACAACTAACGTATGGAAACAGTTGTCGAGTAATTTATGAAAGTTAAGACTTATTCACAATCAACCTTATATTAAATCGAACAGTAAACACCTAAACCTGAGAAAAGTGAAATAATGTATAAATGCTCATACTGTAAAACCGTGATGGAATCAAAAGGAGAAATCTCCGAAGACGGCACAATCGTTTTTTACCAGTGTCCTAACTGCAAAAACGTGGAACTCCACAACAAACAGTACAGCAATGATCTAAGGTTAACCTACCCCTAACCGCCCTATTTGAGGGGATTTGGAATCAAATACTCGTCAACTCGGCAGGGTCTCAACCTAATGGTGAGTTGTACTCTATTTTCTTTTAAGTGGTTAAGCAATCGGGCATGCTATTCGCTTGTTGAATGCAATTTTTTAGGTTTGAGTTGATTTATTTTCTTCTGTGAAGAATGGAACTAATTACAATCCCTATTCCCAAACCCACCAATAAGGACCCGACGAAATACAGTGAGGACAACGGTAGTAAAAAGAACCCGACGCCTAAGCCGATTACTATGCCTCCGCCTATGGCCCAAGTGCTTCTATCTTCTTTTTGGGTGGACATACTTATTGAATCAGTAAAAAGATATTTTAAGATTACATTTTATCATTCGCACACGCCAATGGGCATGATTAATATATTATGCATGAATATTAATGTACAAAGTAAGCAACCTACCGCCAGAAAATGACTTCACACAGAAAAACCGCAACAATAGTCGGAATATTATTCATCATAGCCACAGTTGTACTAATAGTAAGTGGCTTTTTTTCAGAATCCATAACAACTCCCGAATACTTGACCTCTGTCGCAGCAAACGAAAACTCTGTTATAACTGGTGCACTTCTTGAGATAATCTCTGCCGCTGCAGTAATTGGAATCCCAATTGCACTATTTCCAATCCTAAAAAAATATAATGAAGGATTAGCCCTTGGATATGTAGGCGCTAGGTTTTTTGAGGGCCTTTTCCTTGTCATATCAACCGTTATCCTTCTACTATTGGTATCGTTGAGCCAAGAATTTGTAAATGGAGCTACTGCGTCCGCTGCCAGTTTACAAACGGCAGGAACCTTATTGCTATCGGCAAGAGAATGGTGTAGCATCCTGTTAGATTTTCCATTTACTATAGGCGCTTTGATTCTCAACTACATATTTTATCGTTCAGCGCTCGTTCCCAGATGGCTATCGATCTGGGGCATTATTGGTGCTGCATTATGGCTAGCTATAGCGCTCCTGCATTTATTCGGGTTTAATCCCCCCATGATTGAAATCTTGGCTCTTCCAATAGCCGCGCAGGAGATGGCGCTTGCCGTTTGGCTCATTGTAAAAGGGTTTAACCAGACAGTGATGAAATCATGAATCCCGTATTAGAAGCAATAAACAACCGTCGGTCCGTTAGGGCTTACGAACCAACACCCATCCCCCATGAATTAATCCAGCAAATAATAGAAGCAGGCAATCAGGCGCCTTTCACGTCCATGACGCGTTCGCAGCCCTGGCGATTTGTCGTCGTCGAAAAACCAGAGTTAAAACAAAAACTCCTCCAAACCACGATGCCCATCTGGAAGCAGACCATAGAACCGATGAAACAAGCTCAACCAGAAATCTACAAGATGGCAACCATGCTCTACGACGCAATGGATGAACCCAAAGACGTAATCTACTACAACGCCCCCACAATAATCTTCGTTGTCGGCCCAGCCAACAACCCCTTTAGCAGCGTGCTTGCCTGCGAAAACATGATGATTGCCGCGCAATCCTTAGGTCTGGGAAGTTGCTATGTTGGATTCGGTGGAATGGTCAAAGGCAACCCAGAGGTCATGCAAGCCCTTGAGTTAAAGGAGGACGAAGCAATCTTTGGGCCTATCTTGATTGGCTACCCAAAAGTCAATCCCAGCCCAGCCGTAGCAGCCGCGTTGGAGACGATTAAGCCAGTCAAGAAAGAACCGATAACCAAATGGATATAAACGCATACTGGCAAATCAGGTAGGCGTATGGTGGAGCTCACAGCAAGCGGTAAAGCACTAGTCGTAACGCTACTGTTCCGTTTGCTCTTCGGCGGATACCTAATGGGAATGGATCAATACCGCTTTAGCGACGTTGAAAGCGCGTTGACGGTTCTTTTGATCTATGGCTTAGTAGGTATCCTTGCAACCCTGTTTTTGTTGGGTAAAAGAGTGGCGCTCTTGGGCATGGTTGGTTTGGACGCTGTTTTTTTAGTATTGCAGTCCGTATTCGTTGCGGCGACTTTGAGTAATGTTGCTGATGCGGGGTTGCATGATCCACTGAGTAATTGGTGGGGTACTTTGCTGATGTTTATGTTTTCTTTACTTACGATAGTATTCGCGCTTAAGGCTTACCAGGAAACCAAAGGCGTTGCCAAGTGCCTGATTTGAGGGCAGGTAGAGTCCTTTTGCTTGGTTTAGATGCTTGTGGAAAACTCCTCAACCAGTCAGCAACCCGACTTAATTGCAGAACCCAAAACACAACCGCCAATACAGCCCCCAAGAAGAAGATGAGCAAGGACGAGCTTCTCTTCTAATAATATAAAACAAACTTTGAACAGGAAGCGATTAACTAGTACATTCGTTTACAAATAAAGTTAAAAACCTAAACAGCGAATTCTTAACAGGGAAACCTTTGAAACCTAAAAGGGTATTAACACTCCTATCCAGTTTGGCGTTAACGGCGATTATAGTGGGTTGCTTTGCTACACAACTCTACGAACAGCAAAACTTCCATTACACCTACAACCACGGGCAAACCCCTCAAGTCCACATCTCTAGTCTAAGCGGACTTCACGCTATAACAATTAACGAATATACATTTCTCGGCGTAACTCCCGCATTGACCGTTCAAGCCCCAGCGATCAGCCAAAGCCTACTCGGAAACACCACCCGAAGCCAAATCTACGAGTACATCAGTCTAAACCCCGGCGTTGGTTTTCGCGCTTTAGCAACTGCTCTTTGCCTACCAGTCGGGTTGGCAGAGTACCATCTGGGTGTGTTGGTTCGGTCAGGGTTGGTTTCGTTTGTACGAGACGGACGCTATAAACGATTCTTTATTACGAAGCGGTTTAGCAGGCGCGATATGGCCTTGATTTGCCTGTTGCGGCATAGCACAACACGAAGGATTCTGGAGGTTCTGCGTTGCAGAGGCGCGTTGTCGCATGGGAAGTTGGCGGGTGAAGTGGCGATTACTTCGCAGGCGTTGACGTGGCAGATGAAAACCATCAAAAGCACCCAGTTGATTGTGCAAGTTAATGATGGGTTAAAAATCGTTTATTCACTAAACGACGCCTCGACCGCCCACCTCGAAAAATGCCTCGCGGCTGTGGCATAACAGTCCTTTTAATTTACCCCACCATTACCCTTCTATGCCCAAACTCTACCTTTTAGGCGGAGAAAACGTCTACCGCAGAAGCGCCAAAGAAGTCAACCAAAAAGCCTTCGAAGACACCGCTGTGCCACGGAGGGTGCTGGTGTTTGCTTGGGCAAGAGCATCCTTTGACAGGCACTACCAGAAACGCAAACTCTTCGCCGATTATATGCGAAGCTTGGGCGCCTCTTTTGTTGACTTCATAGAGTACAACGAAGGAGACAATCTGGCTGAAAAGATTGAGGCTTCAAACCTGATTTATTTAACAGGCGGACAACCCAGCGTCTTAATGGAAAGAGCCAAGGCAGTGGGGCTTGAACCGCTACTAAGAAACTACGGTGGAGTCATTGTGGGGCGAAGTGCAGGTGCTTTGGCGCTTTGCAGCAGATTCGTCTCAACCATAAGAAGCAACTCCAAAGTAAGAGTTGCGAAAGGCTTGGGTCTGGTTGATATCACCTTAAAAGCTCATTATACAACGCAGAAGGATGAAGCACTCAGGCGGTTCTCTTTGGAAACCCCAATTTTCGCTTTGCCCACAGGGTCCGCGCTTGTCTGCGATAATGGCGAATTCTCCACGATAGGTGACGTGTACCTTTTCCGTGGTGGCGAACGTCGGGTTTACACTAAAGGAGTCTAAGCTAGGCACCCAACCGGTAATTAAAGCAGGTAAAATTGAGTATTTACGAAAAACTGATTTTAGGTTAGAGGCGTTCTTTTAGCTTCTCTGTAAGCATCCGCACAAGCTCTTCTTTGTCTTTCTCGATGAAACTCCACACCTCACGGGTTTCATTATCCATCGCAGCGTCGTTTTTGTAGTTATTCTTTATGCGCCAGAGGCTCTTGTTCTCGATTAAGAGTTGCTCCATCAAATCGTAGGTGTTGTTGTCAAGCATGACTTTGCTGCCAGAGGCTTTGGTGGATAAGGGTTCGGGGTTTTCGATGTCCATGCAGGTTTTGGCTTTGCTCTCCTCGTCTGTTTTGCAAACCATAAAACTGGTATCCCCCTGGCTGGACGTGGCAGATATTACATCTTCACTTTCTTTTTTCAAAAATCCACCTCCTGAAATCTCATTTAGGTGCTAGGGAATCCCTACACACTTAAGTTTATGTGACTGCAAAAAGTGGGCAACAAAAATGGGGCTACTGCTTTCTCTTTATAGCCGCCAAAACCACAGAAGCCAATATCAGCGCCAGGAGAATGCCGCCTAAAACCCCCAATGTTAGCTTCACTGTGGGGTCTGAGTGGAACACTGTTGTTTGGGGAATCACAAATAACCCTCCGAGGTAAGCAGCCAAAAATACTCCGACGAATGCTGCGCCTACTCCTTCAACGGCATACAAGAGATAGCTTACTTTCTTGTCCACTAACGTCAAGCTAACACGCCTCTTTCATTCAATAATAATTAGCTTCAGTATTTATAATCGACGGGTAATTTTTTTTACCACAAGTATAATATAGTCAACTTAACGATTGATTTATTGGTAAACCAGGGATATTATGTCGCCTCAGAAAACTACACCGCTAAAAGTAGGGTTACTCATCGTTGCCCTCGCCTACCTCTTATTCAACGTACACAGCATGTTCAACCTCAACTGGTGGGGCGAATGGGAACGCATCACAACCGATCCCACATGGCAATTCTACATCTACATAGAAGACGTTGTAGCAGCGGTGGGAATGGCGACACGATTAGTTGCCAGCGTCATCGCCGTTGGCGCAGTCGCATATTACTTCAAGAAAGGAATGCCTTCAACCAATAAACTCTACAGAATTCTAAAAGCAATCTTGATCTTAGAGGCCATCTACTGGTTCGGCTTATCCGCCACCGCAGGCGTAGAAGTATACACTACAATGGTGATACCACAACCCTCCCTCATCGCCACATTAACTAGATTAATGGTTGGACCAATCCCAACAGTCATGGAAGCCATCGTTTTCCCCATAGTGCTATTAGTTTTGGCTTTCAAGCTTAACCCAAACAAACCCGCAAAGACTCCTATAAAATGGGCTTTGATAACAGGCACGGTGCTGCTCTTTGTGTTCTGGCTGACCAATACAAGCATCTGGATCTCAACCATTTCCTACCCCGGATGGAGCGGCGTAACCAACTTTGCAGTCAACACACTGACCTTTATTCTTACAGTTTTCGGTTTGCTGGCATTGGCACTTTTCACGGCAGGCTACACCGTCAGCTACAGCAGAGGTAACTCCCCGCTTAACCTAAAAATTGCGGGTGTAATCATTTTGGCATTGGGCATGTATTTCCTGTGGAATTATTTGGCATGGGTTTTCTTTGATGTAAATAACAACCTTTGGAGCAACTGGTATGCTTGGTTCTTGGGCCACAACTTGGATTTGTGGATGCTGTCCTTGCCGTTGTTTGCTATTCCGCTGCTTTTCAGTCGACCCAATGAAACCGCATCTTCAGTCTAAATTATTTTAGACTGAGGTGTTAACTGAGAGCTCCACCAACGAAAACCACAAGCGTAATAAGGCAAGCCTGCGAGAACAGTTAGCGGTCGGATAAAATGCCACAGTTCGTAGTGAATTCAAGTAGAATTGACCCTTACAAAAAATTTAAATTCCGAGTAAAATGGGATGGAAAAGTCGTTGCAGGCGTCTCCAAAATGAGTCCGCTTAGCCGCACAACTGACGTGATAACCCACCGTGAAGGCGGTGATTCAAGCGTAGACCGAAAATCCCCCGGCAGAACACGCTTTGAAGCCATCACCTTGGAGCGCGGAGTCACTCATGACCCGGAATTTGAAAACTGGGCAAACTCGGTTTTTAACAAAAAGACCGATTCGATGTCTCTTAAAAACTTCCGCAAAGACATAACCATCGAATTACTAAATGAGGCAGGGGTTCCAGCAATCGCGTACAGGGTTTACCGTTGCTGGGTGTCGGCTTACACCGCATTGCCCGATTTAGATGCAGGCGCAGATGCAGTTGCCATCCAAAGCATAACCATAGAGAACGAGGGTTGGGAAAGAGACACTGGTTTAGCTGAACCCCAAGAAACCTAAGGGTGAACTGTGTGCCGACTCCAAGCCTCAACAGGGGCCTCCTGATTCTGCTTGCACCAAACGCTAAAGACGCCAATTTATGTTCCCCTAATACCTACTTAGTATTCCAATACAACCCAGAGAGACTGCTCCACACCTTCAATCCAGCTACACCACAGCTACTTGCAGGCCTCTCAACCACAGAATCAATGGCTCCACCGGTAGAAATGCTCAACTTAACCTTTGATTTAGACAGCTTAGACCTTGAACCAACTGAACAGAACCAAATCGCAGACACCCTCGGTATACACCCATCTTTAGCCCTGTTGGAGTCGATGATGCAGCCCCAAACCGTCAACGGCCAAACGACTATGCCCATTGTGATTTTCAAATGGGGATCAAAGCGAACGGTAGCAGTACGAGTTACCAGCATGAACGTTGAAGAGAAAACCTTCGACCAAATACTCAACCCCACAAGAGCAACAGTCACATTAACGCTTAAGGTTCTGGGTGCCTCTGAAGTCGGCAACAACACAGGCGCAAAGAGCATTTGCACGAGCCATGTTGGTGAGCAGGCAACGCTGGTGGATGAGTACAGGACGCAGACGGGGCAGTGCAGTCCAACTGCAGGAGCCGCCGCCAGTAGCGCATCTTCAGCTGCAGCTTTGGGTTCAGCCGCTGGAGCTTCAGGCGTAACAGCCAACAGCACCGCTGTCACAAAAAGCAATCCCCAAACTATGGCTAAACAAGCAATCAGCGCAAGCAAAACAGAGGTTCTAGCAAAAAAAAGATAGCTCCATCTAACATAGCACACAAAGATAGGGATACGGAAAATTAATCCGTTTTTTCATCTTACCTATTTTGCGCCATAGGGTGCAGGCGTGAATCCGCTGCTCATTGATGTTTGCTTTCTTATCGAAGTCATATAAGAATCAATATGCTTCCACACCCACACAAAGAAAAAAGTAATTTGCTCTTCAAGGACACATAGAATCACCGCTAAACAGGCAACCGCCAAATACTCTGCAACGATACCGTCCCCGATGATGTAACGTTTAAACGCTATGGTTTCCCGTAGTATCTGGGTTGCATTAGGAAAATGTTGATTCTTGAACAATAAGCTTTAATTTGTTCCGATGCACGCCCTTACACAGAAGGTCAAATCACCATGGTCACCACCAACCTTGACAAAGTTTTCAACCCTCAAAGTGTAGCGATCATCGGAGCCAGCGACGTAGAAGGTTCAGTCGGTTACGCAATCGTGAAGAACTTTACTCAGTCAGGTTACGCTGGCAAAGTTTACTTCGTTAACATAAAAAAACCAGAAATCTTAGGCGTTAAAACCTACCAGACAGTCGAGCAAATCCCAGAGCCAGTGGATTTAGCCCTCATAGCAACACCCGCCAAAACCGTCCCAGACGTGATGGTTGAATGCGGCAAAGCACATGTTAAAGGCGTAATCATCGTCTCCGCAGGCTTCAAAGAAATAGGTCCCGCGGGAAAAGCCCTCGAAGACAAAGTGGGGGAAGTAGCCAAGCAATACGGCATCCGAGTTATCGGACCAAACTGCATCGGCATCATCCGCCCCAGAATAAACCTCAACGCAACCTTCCTCGACAAAATGCCCAAAGCAGGCAACGTCGCTTTTCTCTCACAGAGCGGTGCCTTGGGCTCGGCAATTTTGGATTGGGCTATTCACGAAAACATTGGTTTTAGCAATTTCGTCTCCGTCGGCTCCATGATTGACGTGGACTTCGGCGACTTAATCGATTATTTCGGCGGCGACCCCAAAACTAAAAGCATCCTCATGTACGTAGAGGGCATAACCCAAGCCCGCAAATTCATGTCCGCCGCAAGACACTTCGCAAGAACCAAGCCCATTATCGTGGTTAAATCAGGCAAATTCTCAGAAAGCGCAAAAGCCGCCGCTTCCCACACCGGTTCATTGTCAGGCGAAGACGGAGTCTACGATGCCGCATTCAAACGTGCAGGCGTAGTGCGAGTCAGCGAAATCGCCGACCTTTTCAATGCAGCTGAGGTTTTGGGAACTCAACCTCTGCCCAGGGGCAACAACCTTGCAATAATCACCAACGCAGGCGGACCCGGAGTCATGGCAACAGACTCGCTGATTGGTTTCGGCGGAAAAATCGCCAAAATCAGCCAAAAAACCATCGACAGCCTCAATCTGGTGTTGCCTCCTTTCTGGAGCCATGGCAACCCAATTGACGTTTTAGGCGATGCTAAAGCAGACCGCTATAAAGCCGCTTTAGACGCTGCCCTAAACGACGACAACGTCGATGGCATACTCATTATTTTTACTCAGCAGGCTGTTTCTGAATCGGTTGAGATCGCCAAGAATATTGTTGAGTTAGTCCGCAACAAACCCTACCAGAACAAAACCATCCTCACCTCTTTCATGGGTTACGGCGCTGTACAGGAAGCTAACAACATCTTAAACGCCAACAACATCCCCACCTACAGCACCCCTGAACAGGCAATTAAAACCTACATGTACATGTACAATTACCAACGCAACATCGACCTCCTCTACGAAACCCCCGAAGAACTCCCAGTTGACTCTTCACCGCCCAGACGCCCCATCCTCGCGATTTTGCGCAACGCAGCGTTTGAAGACCGAGAAATCCTCACCGAGGACGAAGCTAAAAAAGTCCTCAAATACTACAACTTCCCCATCGTACGCACCGCCGCCGCCAACAACGTTGACGAAGCCGTTGCACTCGCCACCGAGATGGGTTTCCCAGTTGTGCTAAAAATCCTCTCGCCCCAAATCGTGCATAAAAGCGACGCGGGCGGAGTAATCCTAAACGTCAACTCGCCACGAGAGGTTCGCGAAGCCTTTGACTTGCTTATCCAGAGGGCCAACGCCTACAACCCGAGTGCCCAAATCATCGGTGTAACCGTACAGCCCATGGTTGAAAAGAAAGGCCACGAAGTTATCTTGGGAGGAAAAACCGACCCCGTTTTCGGCCCAGTTATCCTCTTTGGAATGGGCGGCGTCGGCGTTGAACTCTTCAAAGACGTTTCAATCGGGCTTCCACCCCTAAACACTACCCTTATTCACCGTATGATGGAGGAAACCAAGGTTTACCGTCTGCTTAAAGGCTACCGCGGCTCCACACCCGTCGACTTAAAACGCCTCGACGAAACCGTCCTCCTATTTAGCCAACTGCTCACCGACTTCCCGCAGATCAAGGAAATCGACATCAACCCCCTGCTAATCAACGAGAAAGAAGCCACCATCCTCGACGCCCGCATAGTCGTGGACAAAGACAAAGTCTGCAAAAAATTCGAACCCCACGAACACATGGTAATTAGTCCTTACCCGAAAAGATACGAAATTCTCTGGCTGCTCAAGAACGGCCAAGAAGTGCTCTTGCGCCCCATTAAACCCGAAGACGAACCCATGTGGTTGGAGTGGTTCCAGAGCCTAAGCGAAGAATCCATCCGCTACCGCTTCTTCCAAATGCTAAAAGACACCCCGCACGAAGTGCGCGTCCGCTACTGCAACGTCGACTACGACCGTGAAGTCGCGATGGTCGCGGAGATAGTGGAGAACGGTAAACGCAAGATTTTAGGGGTCAGCCGACTTAGCATTGAATCCGACGGCAAACACGGCGAAATGGCATTCATCGTCAGCGATTACTGGCAGGGCTTGGGCTTAGGCACCAAACTGGTCGACTACAGCCTCGACATCGCCAAAGAAAAAGGCGTGGAAAACGTCTACGCCATCATGCTGCAGGACAACTACCGCGCCTTGAGCCTCACAAAGAAAATGGGTTTCCAAATTGAATACTTAAGCGACGGCACCGTCAAAGGCACCCTGGACCTCAAAGGCGAAGACATCGACTTCCGCTGCATGCAACACAAACTGCCCGAACCCCCCAAAGAAGAGAAGAAAGAGGCAAAAGCACCAGAAGAGAAATTGTCCGTCATCGAGGCTAAAGCGCTGGTTAAAGAAACCCGCGAATCCGCCTCAGCCTAAGCATCTTTCTTTTCATTTTTAGATACATCGCTTTTTTCTGTGGCTCCTGTGGCAAGTTTTAAATCCACCTTTTCCCACTTGTTGGTGTGGGATGAAAATTGGAGTATGCTGAGGAAGTAATCGTTAAAGTGGATTCTAAAGGGAGAATCTGCATCCCAGCCGAAATGAGAGAAAAAATCGGCGACACAGCAGCCCTCAAACCCACTAAAGAGGGAATCCTCGTAACTGCGGGGAAGGGGGATTTCATAGAATCCTTCAACAGAACAATAACTTCTGAGCCTAAACGCAGGGGTAAACCCAAACTTGCAACCCCCGAAGAAATGAAGTCAGCGTGGCGAACCGTCAAGTGATAGTTGGCTTAGACACCAACATCCTATGTTATGCACTTGACAAAACGTACCCTGAAAACCAAGGCGTAAAGGACCTATTAACAACCCTGTCGCCCGACAATCTTGTCGCCTTAAACCCCACAGTTCTTCATGAAGCCTACCACACACTCGTTTACTATCTGCACTGGGTACCCGAGGAAGCAGCACAACGATTAACACTACTTCTACGGCATCCCTACATCAAGTTCTACAATCAAACCCAAACAACAAGCATAATTGCCCTTAACCTCGCCGTCAAACATAGCCTAGACGGCAGAGACGCACTCATAGCCGCCAACTACCTGGCAAACCAAACCCCAACCCTCTACACCCACGACAAAACACTCCTAAAACACCAAAAAATAACCCACAAAAACACAACCCTAACAATAAAAGACCCCCTACAAAAATAACCGCCTCTACGCACACTTGGGGTAATGTGGCAATACGTTAAATAATCTTGTGTTGTATTCTATTATGTAGCGTAATATAGGGTGTTTCAATGGTTAAAAACGTCATAGACCTCGACGAGCGGGAGAACCGCGTAATCAACATAGTCAAAGCAAAATACGGACTCAAAGACAAAAACCAAGCGCTGAGCGTAATCATCAAACGTTACGAAGAATGTGAGCTTGAACCCCAACTTAGACCCGAATTTTCAGCAGAAATCGAGGCCACCGTCAAAAACGGCAAATTCATCAAAGTCAAGGACTTCGCGGAAGAGTTCGGGCTAAAGTGACT
>JBNIDO010000058.1:0-18443 GCA_050108095.1 Bathyarchaeia archaeon | reverse complement strand
TGCGCTTTTTGGCAAAACGGTACTTTGACATTCAGAACGTAAGCATCACCTAAGCTCAGTCCGCAGTGTCGGCTGGCTAGGTGACGGAACGTCGCTGATTCATGTTATTGTTAAATAAGCAGATTGCCCCCAGAGTTCTTCCTTAGCGGTTTAGTACAGAAACCTTGACTAAACTTTGTCAAGAAATCTGGACAAATAATCTTTTATTTCAAATTATAAAGGAAGTGCTAGTAGTGAAAGCACATGAAAAAAACTGGTGCATTTACAGTTCTAGCCCTACTGACTTTGCTCTTGCTATGTTTCCTGCCTTCCTTGGTTAGTTCTGGTTCAGACGAAACCTCCACTACATCTAAAGATAACTGGTCAATGTACCGCCATGATACTGAACGTTCTGGGACCACAACCTCTTCTGCAGCTAACAATAGCCTGCTTTGGCGAACATACACTGGTCCTTCTCCTGGGTCCTCACCTGTTGGTAGACTGCGTTCTTCTCCCACAGTTGTAGACGGCATCTTATATGTCGGGGCAAATAACACTTCCTTCTATGCAATTGACACATCCAGTGGTGCCGTGATCTGGGAGGTTGATGTTGGAGCCAACGTGGAGTCATCGGCCGCTGTGGCTGACGGCGTTGTCTATGTTGGTGTATTGTGGGATGGGCAACACGGCTTTGTTGATGCCCTCAATGCTTCCACTGGCTCAGTTATCTGGCGTTTTGTAACCAATAGCGGCATAGAATCTTCCCCTGCAGTAGTTAACGGAGTAGTCTATATCGGTTCATATGATGGCTATGTTTATGCTCTCAACGCTGCGAACGGTGCATTGTTGTGGTCTTATCGTACAGGCGGCTCAACGTTCTCTTCGCCAGCCATAGTCGACGGCGTGGTTTATACTGGGTCAATTGACGGCAAAGTCTACGCCCTAAACGCCGACACAGGTGACCGCTTATGGTCCTCTCAGACAGCCTCATCAGTTTATGCTTCTCCGGCAGTAGTCAACGGCACAGTATACGTTAACTCAGACAACGGCTACCTTTACGCATTAAACGCAAGCGACGGCTCAAAAATCTGGCGAACCTTCTTCGGCTCAGGCTCCGACCACGCTGACGATTCCCCCGCAGTCGCCTACGGCATCGTCTATGTGGGTTCACGCAACGGCTACTACGCTTTTAACGCCACCGACGGCAGCCAAATCTGGTTCTTCACCTCCCCCTACTCTAATCGGCAGTTGACAGGCTATGTCTACTCGTCCCCTGCAGTCTCAGGCGACCTCGTCTATTTTGGATTCCATGACGGCTATGTGTTCGCGCTGGACGCTTTGAGCGGCTCGGTTGTGTGGGCTTACCGCACAGGCGGCTTCCTGTTTTCTTCACCGGCAGTCGTTGATGGCGTCCTCTACATTGGCTCTTACGACGGCTACATCTACGCCCTAGGAGGCTCTATTGCTTCTTACCCGCCGATGCCACAGCCTACGCCTCAACCCACGGCGGCTCCAACGCCTGAACCAACTCCTGAACCAGAGCCTACCTCCTCCCCAGAAGCCACAGCCACCCCCACATCAACAACCCAACCGACCGCGACGCCCTCCCCCAGCCCTGACCCCATAGTAGACCAAGCCGCAGGGGAAAACTCGATAGTTTACCCAATAGACCCACAAGTCACTAAGCCCGCTGAAGAAGAACCCATAAATCTGTTCATATTAGCCGCCGTAGCCATCGTGGCAGCCATTGCGATTGTGACGATGTTTCGGGTTTTCAAGTATTAGCCTTAGGGCTCCCCTCTTTCTTTTTTTGATGCCCTCAATTCAGTTAGGGGGCATTAGGCTTTCTTTTTTGGGCTTCCATGTACAGTCTCTATGTGTAGGGTTAATTCTTCTTTGGAGTTGAAGACTTTGCCGCAGACCTGACAGGTAAACTTTCTGGGCGCTGGGCTGCTCATGGGCGGCGGAGATGGTGGCGAGGGTTCGGGAGGCGGCATAGGAGGAGGCGAAGTTGGGGCTTCTGCGGGGTTAGGCTGTTTAGGGTAGGGGTAATCTGGTTCAGTCAATTAATTTTTCACCATTGGAATGGGTGGTTTTCTGGTTTTGATAAGCATTTGTGGGTGCAATATGGCTGTAACAGATTCCTTTCAGATACTCGCCTGCGCTTTGCAGAAGGGTGTGGGGATTGTTTGGTGCAACAGAAACCCGCCAACTGCTTGTAGAAAACGCCTCAACCAGCCAGCAACCCAACTCCGATGCAGAACCCAAAACACAGTCGCCTACACAACCCCTAAGAAGATGATGAGCAAGGGCAGAACTCTTCTTCTAACTATAGAAAACAAAAACGCGGAAAAGGCTATTCAAAGAGCAAATAAAAATCTTGATAGAGAAGGTAAAATAAAAAAAGAAAATATATTTTGTTAGGAAAGATGCTTAAGCTTGCGCTTAGTATCTTCTTGGTGGTCTACGTTTAGAGTAGCATTCTCGGCAGTAAACTGGTCTTGTTCCGTCTGGTTTGAAAGGAACTTCACATTCTTTTCCGCAGTCGGCGCAAGTTGCCTTGTGCATCTCTCTGTTACCATATGACATTTTGCTATTTCAACTCCTACTTACTTCGTGTGCAAAAATGTATTTTCGCACAGTACCCACATAGACGAAGTCGATGCTTATAAATTGCGTGCTCCATCACCAACATAAAAAGCCAATCAGATGACCACACAAACGCCGACGGGGCAAATGGAAAATCGATGAATAGTCAAACTAATATAGGTAAAACCCCCATAGTACATCTCCCTATCCGAATTAAGCTTCCAAATAAAAGAGGAAAAGCAAACACGCGGCAAGAAAAAGGCTTTTCTCGAAAATATGAGTGAGGGCAGTTTGAGACAAAAAAAATCAACTTTAGGTGAGCATTTAGCTTTGCTCTCTGTAAAATACAGCGTTTACCCAAACGAGGTTTTCCAAGCCCTCGTTCACGCAAAACAAAACGAAAGAGCCGTCTGCGGTAACCTTACCGTAGAATACCGCGGCAAAACCAAAACCGAAACCATCTTCCTAATAACAAAAGACAACGACGTCGTTGCCCAATTCCGAGTCGAAGAAGCGTTTCTCCACCGCAAAGACAACCCCTTTGAAACATGGATGAGCTCCGACAAAATCAAAAAGAAACTTGCCAAACAAAACACCGAATCCACCCAAATCAAGATCAATGACCTCCGAGCGGGAATGAAACGAGTAAACCTCAAAGCTGCCGTTATTGAAGTACCCAAGCCAGCTCAGGTTCATACTCAATTCGGGAACACAGTCATGGTTGTTAACGCTGTTGTCGGAGATGACTCAGGCAAAGTTAAGCTGTGCCTCTGGGAAGGACAGATTGGCATCATAAGCGTTGGGGATAGCATTGAAATCAAGAACGGGCAGGTTTGCGTTTTCCGCGGCGAAAAACAGTTGCGGCTGGGGAAGAATGGGTCGCTTTGCGTGCTTAAGGACACGGAAGTTGATCCGCAAATTGCAATCCAATAGTTTTGTTGGTTCAATTCTGTGCAAGTTTTTGTTGCCTCTTTGTCAGGTTTAATGGTTAATCTAAAAGGTACACTTTTGATTCAACCTTGTAAACCCCAAAATGGTTTAACTTTGAAGCCGATAATTCATAAAAATGCAACAAAACGCTAACCCGCCTGACAACATACCTTAAGTACGTTAACCGCCGACATAACATCCCATGGTGCCCCTGATGAAAAAAAATATTTCAGCCGCACTAATGGCAGCAATAATGTTACTAACGCCATTCTTCTGTTGCATCTACCTCGAAACAGTCAACAACTGCATGGTTTCAGCAGCAACAAACCCAACAACCATCAAATTCTCCGGTTACATTTGGAACATCAAATACAGCAGCCAACCCGCCAACCCTGGAGGCAACTACTGGTCAAATAGTCCCCAAAACGTCTGGGTCGACGAAAACGGCTGGCTCCACCTAAAAATCACCAAAGTCAACGGCAAATGGTACTGCGCCGAAGTAACCTGCACCAAAACCCTTGGATACGGAACCTACGCCTTCTACTTGGTCAGCCGAACAGACAACTTTGACAAAAACGTGGTCTTGGGACTATTCGCTTACAAAGACGACAGCCACGAAGTAGATATAGAATACACCAAATGGAGTAACCTCAACAACAAAAACGGCTGGTTCACAGTCCAACCCGCCCCATACATCGAAGGCAAAAACCAAAGATCGTTCAACGAACACCTATACGGAACCTACACTACCAACTACTTCATTTGGAAACTCGGCAGTATCCACTTTGCAGCCGTCGGCGGACACTACCAACCCGGAACTGAACCCGCAGACAACATAATCCAATCCTTCACCAGCAACAGCAGAGTCAACCCAACAGGCGCCAGACCAGACATTAACCTGTGGCTCTACAAGGGCCAAGCGCCGTCCGATGGATTACCCGCCGAGGTCGTAATCAAGAGCTTCCAATACACACCGCTGCCATAGTAAACTTAGCTGCGGACGCTGATGGCTTCCAAGCCGCCACTGCGTTGCAGTTTATGCCATTTTTTCTCTTTTCCAGTAAGTGCCTTAACAATCGAAATCAACGTCACGAAATCAATAAATTGTTTATAGATAAAAACGAAGAACGGCGAGTACATCGCTAATCCGCTGCCTTCGTCGTCGATGGAGAGCGCCAACAGCGAAACAAAAAGCTGGATGAGGAAAAACATAACCATCATCCGGGCAAAAATCATGAACCCGCCCGTCAGCATCAGCAGTACACCTCCTGTCAATGCAATGAAGCTGGCAAGCGGATTAAACAGCGAAAAAAGCATTATTGGAAAGACGAAGCTGTGCAAGGCGCCATATCGGCTGTTGCCAAAAATGTCTTTATGCTTGATAAGCGTTTGGAAGGTGCCTGTACCCCACCTTACACGTTGCTTATAGAGGGATTTCCAGCTAGAAGGCACCTCAGTATAGGCGTGTGCAGTGGAGCTGGAACTGACTGCTCCACGGGTTTTTAGGAGTTTAATAGTGATATCGAAGTCTTCTGTTACGGTGTCGGTGTCATATCCGCCTACGTCTACCACCGCCTCCTTCTTAAAAGCACCAAACGCTCCCGGGATAACCATGACAGCGCCGAAAAGCGCAAACGCTCGGCGGATCGTGTTAATTGCCATTATGTATTCGAGTTCTTGAATTTTGGTTATGGTAGTTTTACTGTTGAGGACTTTGATGTTGCCTGCGACGGCGACGTTGTTGGGGTCGCTTTCCATGGCTTGAACGATTTTGTTGACAGCATCTCTGGTAACCATGCTGTCTGCGTCGATTGTGATGACTATGTCGCCTTTGGCAAATAGCAATCCATAGTTTAAGGCAGAGGCTTTGCCGCCGTTGGGTTTAGAGACAACTTTAACGCCGTATTTCTCGTACCCCTGCGCTACGAAACGTGTGAGGTCGCTTGAACCATCATCAATAACGATTATTTCTTTGCGTTCGTATTTGACGTTGATTAAGCTGCTTAGTGTACGGCTGATGACGCCTTGTTCGTTGTATGCGGGCACCAGAATCGTAACCAGAGGCATCGTCTGATTCTCTGGCAGGTGATCTTCGATTTCTTTGAATTTAGCGGCAGGAATGATAGGGTAAGATGTGATGAAGAAGGCAATGCTAAACCCGGTGGTGGTTGCCATTCGAAACGCTGCATCTAATGGGTTTGTGCCTAAGTAACCTAGAAGGAACAGGATAATGGAGGCAGTAGCAGGCACAACCGCTACAAGCATCAAAGGGGCAAAGCGGCTGCCCACAAACATCTTCTTTTTCTGCCTTGAAAGCAAAATAACGTAGCCGTCAGCACCAAAAGCACAAGCCATCGCAACAAGAATGTCTATAGTGCCTATGAGCAAAGACGCAAAAGACAGTGTAATAACAACCAATGCACCATAGAGGAGGGTGAGCCGCCGCACTCTAATCTACCAACAATACTGTCGAAAGGAGATAGAGAAAGGCAGGTTGTTGATAGTAGAGTTTGGCGGCATACCTCATGGTTTCGAAGCTCCTACTTTGGGGATCTTGGAGTTAGCCAATGCTTCTTCGATGTTTTTGCCTTCGCTTACTTTCATGCCATAAGCCAGTGCAAAGTTACGTGCGTTAGGCGTTAAACCAGGAATTGCGAAGAGCAGAAAGTCACAGTCGATGTCGCTGATTTTGCCAAATATCCGTGTGATTTCTTCCATATCAATAGGTTTCGAAGCTATTAGCACTTCAACTGCGGTGTTGCCGTTATCGCTTTTTGGCAGGGCATTATTTGGGCTGGTTTTTTGATTTTCAACCCATCCAACCCGTCCCAAGATGAGGATGTCAAAGAGGTGCTGGGTGCCTGACCGCCCGCTTACAAACGCCGGAGCCACAATCGTGTAGCCAAGTGACTTGAAGAATTGGGTACATGTGTCAAGCGGCTTTATGTGGTGCAGTTCCTGTAGCGGCATATGCGGGTTGGCTGTGTATTTATAGAGTAAGATTTCTGGTTCATCATCTACGTCTGCCGCGGAGGTGCAGTCACCGCATTTGAGGGTAATTCTTGGTTCACTATTTAGTGCGTTACAGCTTAAGCATTTGTAGGCAGGCGGCAGCTGGCGGTAGTCTGAGCCGATGAGGTTAAGCTTGGTTTTGCATTTGGGACACACCAAGTCGCCGTTTTTAGTTTCAAAGGCACTTTGCCTCTCCACTGCTCCACACGAGAAATGCTCGATTAAGGCTTCTTTATGTAGTCGTAGAGATGCACACTCAGGGCAAGTTTTTATCAGTCTAAGGTTACCTGAACCACAGGTTTGACAAACAGTGACTTTGTCGACCAATTCAGCGGTTAAGTAGCCCTTGCTGACAAGTGCATCGAGTACTTGCCGGCTGTGCTTAGTGTCCCAGTCCAGTTGAGGGATGCCTTCATAGGAGTAACCCTCTGGTTTGCTTGCGTTAACTACAGGGGTTATTTGGCTTACTTTGCCGTAAAGAAAAAGCTCCATCATACTTTGTTCGTCACGGCGTAAACCCTGTTCTAAGGCGGCTTCAGTGGTTTTAGGAAAAGCCGCTGTAGAGCCAGCTGCGATTTGGGTTTGGCTGTCGGCTTTTGCGGCGGGTTTAAGGGTTGACTCAACGCTGTCTTGGGTAACGGGGGGTTTTATAGAGCGTCGTCCTATCGCGAATACGGTTCCAAAACCTATGCCCAATCCCACTTCAAGTGCTGCTATGAGAAAGATAATCGCAACTAAGGGGGCATTGTATTTGATAATATCAACATCTATGCCTGAGAAGGTTGTTGAGAAATTTTGGAATAAACTAAGCGAGGCCAAAGCGTTGCTGATTGCGCTGTTGAACAGAAACGCCACTGCGAAGCAAACTGCACCGACTATTGCGGCGAAGAGTACTAGTGGGAGAGCTTTGCGGCTTGGGGATTTTACTGGAACAAAATTGAAAAGGGCCCCTATGATTATGGCGACGGCTAGGGTTAGAATGGGAAAAAGTAGGGAATCAACTGTTACCATATAGACTCACCATTAGTTATCTTGGTATTGTTAGGTTGAGGACGATTGAAGCACGGGGTTTTTTGGTAGGTTTTGAATGTCAAGTGTTGCTTCTCCAATCAATGAGCGGGTTGGCCTTCTACTATGACCATTGTTGTGACACTTTGCGGTTTAGGAAACAAATTTTTGATTGTGGAAATTATCGCGGATAATTTGTCGAATGTTTCCGCTTTAACTCTAACCACTATGTCGTAGGCGCTTTGGACAGGATAAGCTTCCTGAACGTAATCCTGTTTTCTTAGGCAATGAAGGATTGCTTTTTCGGTTCCTGCCGCCGTACTTAGCAATATGATAGCTGAAGGCATCTTTTTATCCTTAGCACAGTAGGGCTCGCTGATCAAAATTAAGCATTTTTGAAAAGGCTATTTTGCATGGTTTGCAAACTATCTTATAAATCACAAAAAGGGGCTGGTTTCCTTAGCAAAGCCCAGTTCGCTTGATGGTTTACCTCAGAGACTCCCTGTTCAACAATTTTCTTTATAAGTAAGTGTTTAAAACGTGCCAATTTTTTTATTCTTTGGTAGAAATTTTTTAGAGACAGTTGCTGTATTGCGGCAGTCACGTCATTATTTATACGTCAAAACACACGTAATGCTTAATCGAAAAATAGAGTTGTTAAATTTTGGAGTTCGTAAGCAGCTACAAGCCTCATAATGCCCTCTTTGGCATTGCAAATGTAGAAACGTCAGATGGCAACTGTAGACTTACAATCGGATACTATCTTGGCGAATCAGCGTTGACGTTAATCCTACCGCAGTCCTGCCAAACCTGCCAGCGGATACTTGTTTGCACACGCGAATTCGGTGAACAAATAATACAAAAATATAATGAAAGACACAAGGGAGCAGAGATTTACTTCCTGATGTAGAAGCAAGAACCACTTTTTATTCTGGGTTTACTCAGATGAATTTTTCTGTGAAACAATTCGGCTAGAGTTTCTGGCGTATTTTCTCCGCATCTAGCTCCAGCGCTTCAGGCATACGCCCCTGACTTTGATCACGGTAAGCTTTACCGTGCATAAACCCCTCATGCGGCTTCATGGGAATAACGTGCACGTGAAAATGGAAGATCACTTGCCCAGCCGCTGAACCATTATTCTGCACCACCCTGATGCCTTCTGCATCCATAGCATCCCTGACTCCGACCGCGACGCGCTTGGCAATCTTAGAGAGATGGGCAATCTCTTCGTCCGGTATCTCATAGATGTTTTCATAGTGCTTTTTTGGAACCACCAAAGTGTGCCCCTCGTTGACTGGGCGGTTACTAAGAAAAGCCACGACCATTTCGTCTTCGTAGACTATGCATGCAGGGGCTTCTTTGCGGATGATTTGGCAGAACACACAGTTCTCAGACATGACTGGCATACCTTTCAGCGGTTTAGTGTTAGGATAAGGGTTTAATAGAATTTGCCCAGTCAATAATACTTTATGGAACCCTTAGTTGATGACATAGGCAGCTTTCCCCTACCATCGACTACGGATAGAGAAATTTATGATAGGGCATATCGATTAGCACGCGAAGCTCTAACGTGCGGTAAAGACATCAGCCAAGATGACTTCATACGGAAAAACTTCTACGAGGTCACAATAGACTCGTTTAGAACAAAAATTAGCAGCGGACTTGATGTTGCCAACACCCCTTGGCACTACGATGGCATTAGACAAGTCAGCGATACCATTCACAAAACTATGGAAAAAGGCACTTTCGTGGTTGGTGAGAAGGACGCATTTTTGCCTGAAGTGCGTGTTATTGAAGAGCAAGCTAAGACACTTAACGAGGAATACGGCAGGAAAATAATGCTTAGAGTCTGCATGTTTGGACCCATGGAACAGTACCTAAGAGAGATTGGCACAGAGTATTATGGCGACGTACTTGACGAGTTAGCTGAAACTATACGTCGATTTGCCAAAAACTCAATTATAAACAGCAAGTACATGGAAACTAAAGTGGTCTCCATCGATGAACCAAGCTTTGGTATACACAACATCTTAACTACACCCGATGTGGTTTGTGAAGTGCTGGAAAAAGCCTTCAACTTCAAAGGAGCAATCAAACAAATTCACCTTCACTCGACTGTTGGAGTATCTGATTTGCTGAGCGTTGAAAACATAGATGTCTTATCGTTTGAATACGCCGCTTCGCCTCTAAATATTGAAGCCGTGCCAAAACGTATGCTTGAGAAGTCAGATAAACAAATCAGGGTGGGAATTTCAAGGACCGATATCGATACTATTTGGGCCGAACTCATAGAGCGAGGCATAAGCAATCCCTCAAACGAACAATTAGTAGAGTCAGAGGACACTATAAGAAAGAGGTTCAGTGTTGCCAAAGAAAAATACGGCGAAACAATGACATTCACTGGTCCCGATTGCGGCTTAAACGGTTGGCCTACCCAAGATGCCGCCCAAACACTGCTAAAACACACGGTTAAAGCCGTAAAAACCGCTTAACTCTATCGCCCCTTCCAAAAGTTTAGAAAGACACCTTTTCTGCATGTTCGTCATACATTTAACAGTTTGATGGAAGAGTATAGTTTAATAGAATTTGGGTCAAGTAATGACTTATGGAAACCTACGTTGACGACATCGGCAGCTTTCCCTTGCCAGCGGGAATCAGAAGAGACGACTACGCAAAAGCGTATGAAAAGGCACGGGACGCTATCACAAGTGGCCAAGACCCATACAAAGACGAGTTCATAGCAAAAACTTTTTGCGCCACAGTCGTGGAATCGTTTAAGAAAAAACTTACCTCCGGCTTAGACGTACCCAATTATCCTCAGCACTTCAGTGGACTCAGACAGGTGGGCGATGCCATACACGCTGCAATGGCAACTGGTTCATTTGTGGTTGAAGAGAAAAACGCGGTTCTCCCAGAAATCTATGTTCTAAACAGAGAAGCAAAGCGTCTAAGCGAAGAAATTGGTAAAAAAATAGAGTTGCGAGTGTCAATTTTTGGTCCTATAGAACAATACCTCAATGTAGTGGGCGCGACAGCATACCCCGACGTGCTTGACGGTTTTGCACAAACCATAAATCGATTCGCAAAAAACAGCATACTCAACAACAAGTACATCGAAACCAAAGTTGTCTCCATCGATGAGCCAAGCCTCGGTCATAGCCCCTTCACTGGCTCCGCAGAGTTAATCAGGGAAACACTGGAGAAAGCCTACGACTTTCATGGGCCCGTCCGCCAGATTCATCTGCATTTTGCGTCGGGCTTACATGACCTGTTAACCGTGAAAGGTTTAGATGTGGTTTCGTTTGAATATGCAGCTTCGCCGAAGAATATTGATGCAGTTCCTAAAAGCGTGCTTGAGGAATCCGACAAACAAATACGTGTAGGCATCGCTCGAACAGACATCGACGCGATATGGGCTGAATTATACGAGAAAGGCATCACTCAACCATCCAGCGAACAGATTGTTGAGCCCATAGAAACCATCAAGAAGCGTTATCTGTATGCGAAGGAAAAGTATGGGGAGCGGATGACTTTTACGGGTCCTGACTGCGGGATGGGTAGTTGGCCCAGCCAAGACGCCTCCGCTTTGCTGTTGAAGCGTACGGTTGAAGCGGTTAAAACCGCTTAGCCGTCGTCTATTCGTTTTGCTTCTTTTTTGGCTGTTCAGCTTTGGGTATCTCTTTTAAGCCCAGTGTACCCACTGGAGGCCAACCTGCCTCAGGCATGTTTGCGGGCACCAGCATAATCGTGTTAGTACCAGCTTGCTGTCCAAGCTCATAGAGAATGTTCATCCATCTCAGCCGCAAACCTTCAGCGCTGCTCTCATATGCTTTTGCTGCCTCAATCATCTTCTGTGAAGCCTCAAACTCGGCAGTTGCTAACGTTACACGGGCTATGCGTTCCCGCTCTGCTTGTGCTTGGCGACTCATGGCATCTTGGAGGCTCAGCGGAATAATGACGTCTTTTACCTCGACAGTGGTGACTTTTATGCCCCATGCCTCAGTTTTCTCATCAATGATTTCACGGAGTTTCGCTCCTACCTTTTCACGTTCGGCTAAAAGGTCGTTTAAGATGATTTTACCTATGACTTCCCGTAGTGTGGTCTGTGAAGCAAATTGGGTAGCTTGAAAGTAATTTTCGACTTGAAGAACTGCTTTTTCTAAGTCAACGGGTTTCATGTAGAGAACTGCGTCAACGTTTACGGGAACGTTGTCTTTTGTTAAGGTTGATTCTGTGCGGAACTGGATGGTATCAAGCCTTGTCGAGATGCGAATGGGCGCTCGATCAATCAGGGGAAACAGGTAAGCCAAGCCAGGTCCACGCAAACCAACATAACGTCCTAGACGAAGCACAGGCATACGTTCCCATTCTTTCAAAACTCGGATTCCGCTCAAGAAAAAGACTGCAACAAAAATTGCTACTAAACTCAGAAATACAGTTATAACGTCAACCATCTCGTTTCACCCTCAGGTAGGTTATTGGCACTTTGAAGAGTTAAGCTTTTCCTCAGCAGGTTTCACTACCAAAAACATGCCCTCCAAACAAACGACTTCGATTGGGGCGCCGCTGGGTATGTTGGCGTCTTTGGAGATGGCTTGCCAGAACTCGCCGAGAACACGAACCTCACCCTTTGGGTTTAAGTCAGTTGTGGCAATCCCCGTGGCTCCGATTAAGGCTTCCTCGCCCGTTTTCACCCGTTTGTACTGGGCTTTGACGCCTGCATAGAAAAGATAAGCCAAAATTGCAGCCACAACTAAGAGGACTATACCAAAAACTACGGCTATTTCAAAAGATATTCCAAGTGCAATGCCTAAGCTGGCAGAGATGATAAGCACTCCAGCAGCGATGACGAGCATTCCAGCGAGCATACCAAGCCAGAGTTTCATGGTAGTCAACCCAGTCAGTGATAGGGTGAATATGCTTATAAGTTATTTCAGAAAAAAGCAGATGTGTTATCTTGTGAAACCAAAGAAAAGAAAAGGCTGGTTTAGTTCCATCGCTGGTCTAAGAATAGACGAAGCGACGATGGTTCGCTTATGCTGCTAAACTGCGGGGTTATGGATGGTCGTTTGCGTAGCGGCGGCGCAGGCATCGGAGACGGCGGTTCGAGTTCAAGGGGCATTTTTGCTATCAGTCCTGTTCGCCTCCCTGTGCTGTTGGGGTTAGGGTTGTTTCAAGGAGGGTTTCTCTGCGGATGATGACCACTTTGGTTTCTTTGCCCACAACATCCTCTGATAGCAGCCTTGGCAAGTCGTAGAAGTGTATGACGGGTTTGCCGTTGAATTTCACCAGTACATCGCCCATGGCTAAGCCGGCTTTGCGTGCTGGGGAACCTGCTTCGACACTGAAGATCATGACGCCCGTTTCCTGTTCTAAGCCTGCTTGCTCAGCGATTTCCTCGGGTATGGCGACAGTGTTGGCGATGATTCCTAGATAGCCTCGTTGCGCGGTTTTGCCGGTCATGAGTCGGTCTGTGATGGCTTTGACTTTGCTGCTGGGGATTGCGATGCCTCTTTGCCAGACGTAGGCGGTGTTTAAGCCGACGAGTTTGCCCTCTGCGTCGACGAGTGGTCCGCCGCTAAAGCCTGGGTTGAGGGCTGCGTCGGTGGCGATGACGTTTTCCATTGCGGTGGCGCCTCTCCAGCCGCGGATGGTGCTGTTTACGCTGGTTACCATGCCTGATGTGGCGGTGGGCTGGTTTTTGTTGAATGGGTTAGCCAACGCCAAAACGTATTGGCCAACCAAAAGTTTTTCGCTATCACCCACCTCAATGGGCGTATATTTCCCCTTCTCCGCCTTGAGCAGGGCAACATCGTTGTATGGGTCGGTGCCCACGATTTTTGCGTTTGTGGTTTTTTCGCCTATGCCGATTTTGACTGTGCTACAGCCTTGAAGCACATGGCAGCAGGTGACTATGTAACCGTCCGCTGTGAGGACGACACCTGTGCCCCGAGACATCTGCGCTTTGACTGCTACGACGGACTGCGCAGTCTTCTGGATTAAGCTGCTGGTTGCGTCTGAGAGCGACTTGAGTACTTCAAGCGGATTAGCAAGTTGCTGAGTCATATTTTTTCACTGCAGAACAATAGGCAAAAGAGTATTTGTTGACTAAGGACCCCCAAAACCCAGTCACACCACAACCCACTTAGCCGCCGCATATATTTTTTCTAGTTTAAGAAGAGAACTACGTCCTTGCTCATTATTCTTCTTGGGCCCTTTGAGGGCGTTTGTGTTTTATTTTGAGGAGGAATTGAAGGCGGCGCTTGGGCGGGGTGTGCGGGTGCGTGTGGTTGTTGAGAGGTCGCCAAAGCAGTCATTTCCCAAATGGGTCAGCGCACTGAACAATCCTGCGTTTGAATTAAAAACGATGGGTTGATTGGTTTTTTGCGTTATGCGTGGGTTGTGTTCTGGAGGTTTTAACAGTAGATTTACTGGTAGTTTTGTGCAATCTGCTTGAGGAATCGGTCTCAACCAGGCAGCAACCCCTCGCCGTTGCAGAAACCAAAACACAACCGTCTGCCCAGTCTCTAAGAAGTTGTTGTGTAAGGGCAGCTCTTTCCTTCTTCTAACACTAGAAAAAAAGGGTGTCCTTCGCCAACGACAACAGCTTTAATCCTCTACAGAGGCAAAGAAAACGGTTGCGCCTAAAAATGTGTAAACTTTAAATGTTCTAAGCTTATATTTGCTTTAATAATTCCATCGGGAAACAACTACATGTCGTTGATACCTGAAATATCTAATCCGTATCTTGGGGCATTAGCTGGGGGTTTGCTCTACGGCTTAGCGGTTTGCACCGCCTCATGCCTGCCTATTGTGGCGGGTTACGTGGCGGGTGTCGGTTCAGGTTTTAAGAAAAGCGTCAAACTCACCATGATTTTCAACGGTGGACGCATACTTGCGTACGCTTTGATCGGCGGGTTGATTGGGTTATTCGGTGGGTTGCTGCGGTTTTTTGTGTCCGATGCAGCGCTCTCGCCTTTTCAAATGTACTCTTCATTTGCCTTTGGAATTGTAACCATTGTCATCGGGGTGTGGATAATGTACAAAGCAAAAAACCCCGCATGCGACTGCAACACCCCGCAAGCACAAAAAACCATAGCCACAGGGAAAGCAGGCAAATACGGCGTGGATTTCGGCGCATTCTCACTGGGCTTAACCCGCGGCTTAATCATTTGCCCCCCACTCATCGCGTTATTGGCTTATTCGCTTCCCTTCACCAACGCGTTGGGCAGCCTAGGCATCGCAGTATTGTTTGGGCTCGGAACCGCACTTTCGCCCATGCTGCTATTGGCTGGGGTTACGGGGTGGCTGCTAAACAAGGCGCCGCTGTTCCGCAAGTGGCTAGCAATCGGCGGCGGAGTCGTCCTAATACTCTTAGGCGTTTACACAATGGGTAGTTCCTTAGTCATGTTAACTTAGAGGAGAAAAAGAGAAGCAGTGGAACTAATCGGCGACGTACTGAGGTTGATAGTGTTAGCTGGGCTTGGCGTAGCAGGCATACTGGCAATTCTGATTTGGAAGAGGAACAAGTCCACCCGCGTAAGTTTTCTACGCGTAGTAGTGCAGCTTGTTTCTATCGCGGCGCTTTTCTACATTTTCTCCCTCGAAGACCCCGCCATACCGCTCCTATACATTTTAATCGGCTGGTTTGTCGCAACACTCTTCATCGGCAGGTTCTTCTGCGGCTGGGTATGCCCCTTCGCGTTTATCATGGACATAGAGAGCTACCTTAGAAAAGCCCTCAAAGTCCGCTACCGCGTTTTACCCGACAAACTAAACATAGCCCTCCACAAAGGCAGATACGTCATCTTGGCAGTTTTTCTGCTTCTACCCATACCGCTGTGGCTTCTAAGTCCGCCGCAGGACATCAACTTCGCGGTTATGATGGGACAGCTCTTGGCAGGTCCCTTCCGCCCCTACAGCGTCATCATAGACCCCCTGATTCCCTTCGTTGTGCCATGGACCGGCCAGTTGGTTATCGCTGACGTCAACTTAAGCTACCCCTACACCGCTGACATCATAACCTTTATCGGAGCCAACCTGGGGCAAATCTTAGCAATCGCCTTTGTCGCGGCCACATTGGTGGGCGCGTTTTTTGTCCGCCGAGTCTGGTGCCGCTTCTGCCCCGCAGGCGCCTCTTTTGGAGCCCTCAACCAATTCAAAGGCTTCAAAGCACTCCCTCCGCTCTACATAGACAAAGACGAGGAGAAATGCACCAAATGCGGAGTGTGCAAACGAGTCTGCCCCGTCCAAGTCAACGAGGTTTACGATCAGAAGGGCGGAAAAATCGGCACCTCACAATGCATGCTCTGCACCAGATGTGTAGAAATGTGTCCTTATGAGGATGCCCTTAAAGTAAAGTTGGGTAGTAAAACCCTGTTTAGGTCGAGGAACTGGTTAGAACCATCAAGCAGTGAATGAGGAGAATAGAAATGAAAAGTCAAATCGTTGAAAGAAGATACATGCCTGAAGTATCCCAAAAAGAAAGTGAAGAACTGAGAAACACCGTGAAAGCCGCTTCCCAAAGAATAATAGCTGACAACATCGAACGCATGAAGAAAGCTGACCCCCACCGCCCCCAAGCCATGAAGTACTTTGACGACATCGCAAACCTCTTCGGCAAACGCCAAGAGGAAATAGCAGCAGAAAAAGCAAAGGGCAAAAAAGTCATCGGATACATGTGTCTCTTCGCCCCCACCGAACTCATCATGGCAGCAGACGCCATACCCGTCCGCGTAAACTCAGGCTGGTACGACACCTCAAAACTAGGTGACCGCGTGGTGCCCGTAGAGGTTTGTCCAGTTATCCGCTCAACCATCGGCGCCAAAATGATTGAACTCTCACCATTCCTCGAACAAAGCGACGCCCTAATCAGCGTGTTGACCTGCGATGGCATGACTAAACTCAGCGAAATCCTCAGTGACCAAAAACAGGTTTGGGGCATGAATGTTCCCCGCATAAAAGACTCCGAGCATTCTCTGCGTTTCTGGAGCGACGAAATCAGGTACATGAAAACCCAGATTGAAAAGTTCACAGGAAACAAAATCGACCGCAAAAACCTAAAAGAAGCCATCGAAACAAGCCACCGCGCAACCAAAGCCTTCCGCCGCCTACAGGACTTGCGCAAGGGCAACCCCGTCATCATGGGCAGAGACGCCATGCTCGTTAATCAGGCGTACAGTTGGGATGACAAGAAACGGTGGACAGAAAAAACCGAAGCCCTCTGCGACGAACTCGACAAGCGTGCTGCAAACAAGGACTGGGTGGTTTCCCCCGATACGCCGCGGGTTATGGTTACGGGGACGCCGATGTTTTGGCCTGACAACTGGAAACTGCCCACGCTAGTTGAAGAGGGCAATCCGCCGGGTATAATAGTTGCTGACGAGCAGTGCAGTGGCGAACGCATCTTAAACGACCCCATAGGTATCGACGAATGGACTATGGATGATATGTTAAAAGCCATAAGCGACCGCTACTTGATGGCTTCAACCTGCCCCTGCTTTACCAGCAAAGATGGCAACGAAGACCGCATAAACTGGCTCCTCAACAAAGTCAAAGAATGGAAAATACAAGGCGTCATCTACTACGTGGTACGCGGATGCATGCTCTACGCCATGGAATACAGCCGTGTCAAGAAGGCTTTGGACAAAATTAATGTGCCCGTTTACTATTTGGATACGGAATACACACGTGAAGACGTTGGGCAGATGAAGACCCGTGTGGAAGCTTTCCTTGAAATGCTCAACGCAAGAATCGACATCTAAGGTGAAATCAAGTAGTGATAACTGTTGGAATGGATCTGGGCACGCAGAGAGTTAAGGTTGTCGTGTTAAAAGACGGCGCAGTCGCCGCCCGTGCACAAGCCTTCGCAGGATTCGACCCCACCAAAGCAGCCGAACAAGCCGTCACCGAAGCCCTCGCCGCAGCAGACCTCAAACAATCAGACGTCAACCACTTCGCCGCCACAGGCTCAGCGATGGACATGGCACCCTACGAACACAGCACCGTAAGCATGATGGGTGCAGACGCCAAAGCCGCCGTCTTTCTAATCCCAAAGGCACGCACAATCGTCGACGTAGGCGCAGAGGAAGCCCGAGCCGTCAAAACGGACGAACGCGGAGTTATGATGGACTTCGTCGTCAACGAACGCTGCGCGGCAGGTGCAGGCGCATTCATCGAAGCCATGGCACGCGCACTCGAAGTCAAACTCGAAGACATGGGCCCATTGTCGCTTAAGGCGGAACGCGCCAGCCCAATCAACGCTTCCTGCGTCATCTTCGGCGAATCAGACGTAGTATCGCTTATTCACCGACAAGAAAGCAAACCCGAAATCGCCCGTGCAGTCTTCGACGCCATGGCAGACCGCGTCTCCTCGATGATTCACCGCTTAGGCATAAACCCCGAAGTGGTGTTGGTCGGAGGCGTCGCCAAAGACCCTGGCTTCGTGGCATCGCTGAACCGCAAATTAGGCTTAAACGTTGTCATCCCCGAGTTCCCCGACTACGTTGGAGCATTGGGCGCTGCGTTGATTGCAACTTCACGTGTCAAAGGAGGCAGCTAAATGAGCAACGGAAACGAGTTCTGGCGTTGGAACGAATACCACCGCATAATGCCCAACATCAAACCCACAGGGAAAGACATAATCACCGCAGGCGTAGACGTGGGCTCCGTGGGCTCCAAAGCAGCCATCATGGTCAACGGACAAGCCTACGCATGGGGCATCACCCGCACAGGCAGCAACAGCCCCGAAAGCGCCAAAAAAGCATTAGACTTCGCGTTACAAGACACCGGATTAAAAGTGAGCGACCTAAAATTCATCGTCGGCACAGGCTACGGCAGAGTCAACGTCCCCATGGCAAACAAAGCCATCACCGAAATCGCCTGCCACGCCAAAGGCGCCAACTACATCTGGGGACCCAGCGTCC
>JBNIDO010000057.1:0-18921 GCA_050108095.1 Bathyarchaeia archaeon | reverse complement strand
TGTTTTGGAGTATAGCGTTGGCGGTTTATGCGACTGCAAACATGGAGCCCGAACCATTCCTTGCAGTGGTTCCAAGAAGTTAACGCGGCATGCATTCACTTCTACAACCAGCCCAAACCAACATAGACCCATGTATAGAAGTGGCAAAACAACCCACACCCCACAACCTAAAGCTAAAAGGAACAGGCGCTAAAACATAAAAGCAAACCAAACCACAGCCCAAGAAGTAGTGGTATACAAACCACCCACAACCACACAAAGAAACTCAAATAAGTTGTATCAACGCTCTATGTGCACAGTAATGACGCCAGCACCATTATTCAGATTATCGATAACTTAGTAACATCCTTTAGGCTATTTGGTGCTTATTTATTGAAAAACGTTTTCCTCACATATCTTTAAATACTACTTTGATTAGAAAGATGCGCTTACACCACAATCTATTTAACGATAGCTCACTGCTCATAGAAACCTCCGATAGTATTGCAAGCAAAGAAACGATAACTTACACCAAAGCGCTAATTTGGCGTATAAACATGAAATAATGCGGGATTCGAAATATCGATTATATTAACAGAAAAGAGTTTAAAAATACGAGGATGGACCAAGTCTGGAATCGATCGTAAGCCTTATTATTCCGGCTTATAACGAGGAAAAAAGCATTCAGGAAGTTATCACTAGATGTTCTCAGACAATGGATAAGCTTTCTGTGCCGTACGAAATTATAGTTATAAATGACGGTTCAACTGACAGCACGGCAGAAGTTGCTCGTCAATCATCTTTGCATGTAACGGTTATATCAAATAAAAGAAATTGTGGAAAGGGCTATAGTATAAGAAAAGGTGTAGATAGCTCCCGAGGGTCCATAATACTCATGCTGGACTCAGATGGAGAACACAACCCACGAGAAATACCCAGCCTTTTGTCCCCCGTTTTAAAAGGCGTTGACATAGTAGCGGGATCACGCTTCCTACAAAGGAAAGAGCCAGTGACAACGAAACTCAATAGTATCGGAAACTTCTTTTTCAATCTATCAATAATGATTCTGACTGGAAGAAGAGTCTCCGATAGCCAAACTGGGTTTAGAGCCATGAAAAGAGATGTCTTCGAAAGAATGAATCTCCAATCCGACGGCTATGAGATAGAAACAGAGATCACTGTTAAAAGCTTGCTAAATGGTTTCTCATTCTTAGAAGTCCCCGTAAGAATAACTAGAAGAAGACACAGCGTTTCTAAAATAAAAATTCTCCCCGATTCCAAAAGAATTATGACGACTTTAATTAAAGCAAGCTTGACAGATGTTGACCGCTGAACGAAAAGCAAAGACACCACATTACTAAAGAATCCCCTACTAAGGGCACCGGCTTTTTACCGCAACTCATTGGGTCGTCCTAAAATCCATGTCCTAACTTGTGCCGCCCCTTGTTCACCTCTAGGTAAAGGCGAGCACCTAAACTATACTGCGTTGAAGTTTTCCCTGTGATATTCATTCACGCTTTTTGGTCTGAAAATCTTCGGCGTTTGCTCTTTATCGCTTATGTGTTGGTCTGTTCGACACATACGTGGTATATTAAAACGTAAGATAACAGTTAATAGGTTGATTAATCATTCCTTAATATTGGGCGTATTTGAGGTTAGGAGGTTAGTGAGTATTGAGAAGATACATAAAGTATAGCAAAAATTACAAGCGAGCCATAGCCTGCTTTGTTGTCGTCATAGTCTCAGCTGTGGTTGTTGGCATGGTTGGTGCTGC
Source organism: Bathyarchaeia archaeon (assembly GCA_050108095.1). Classification (GTDB taxonomy): domain Archaea; phylum Thermoproteota; class Bathyarchaeia; order Bathyarchaeales; family Bathycorpusculaceae; genus Bathycorpusculum. The sequence continues at coordinate 17,168 of JBNIDO010000057.1, read as the reverse complement.
ATTATTTACAACGTCACCGTCTGACCCTGTTTTGGGTATGAATAGGACGACTGCTACGTTGACTTTCTTGTTTGCGCCGTCGGTCACTTGTGCGGCTCTGCTGCTTGGGGTGAACTTTTGGTTTAATGCGGAGGGCAACCGCTTGGGTTGGTATGGGCTGTCAGAGGAGTCTGGGTAAAAACAGAATCGTTTTTTATTTAAAGAGTTTACTCGAGAGCCTATCTACCTTTCATGTTTTTGTTTTCAATAATTTTTTGGCAATAATTTGTCGGCTAGTGCCAACTATGAAAAAGCACCCTGTCCTTCTAGCTAATGTCCTTAATCAGTATAGTCTTCGCATTAGCCCTAGACAGTTTATCATTACTGGCTCTTAGAAAACAACGAAAAACGCTCCAGCCTACCTGTTTTTTTTGCTTTCAGTAGCCTTCTCACGAAAAGCACGCTCGACCATTAACTTTTATCTGCACATATTTTACTTTACTTGTGAGGCATAATAGTCATTGAAACATGACGAGCGAACCCTCGAACGCATCTACGAAAAAGACAAAGCAACCGACGCATTCATCATAAGCATCGCCCTAGACCGCTATGTGGACGTTTTCAACGAGTTAGATTCTGCACCTTGGCGAAGAAGAGACCTCGACCATGACTTAAGAATCTTCCTCGAAGACTGCTCTTCTGATATACCCCTCAAATACGACATAATCATCCAGTTCAACGTGGAACAGGAAAAACGGGACCCAATAAAAGAAGAACGCCTAAAAGTGGGGTTGAAAACCTACTTTACTTTTGTCCGAAGCAACCTACAGAAGAGAATTAGGCGCAGTTACGAACGTAGTCTAATCTACGGTGTTGTTGCTTTCTTTTTGATTTTTGTTTCTTACTCTTTGGCGGCGGTCTCAATTAACCCGCTGTTGGCTTCACTCTTTGACGTGGTCGCCATCGGCGGCTGGGTTTTCCTCTGGGAAGCCATCTCAACGCTAGCTTTTGAAGGCCGTGATGCACGGGAAAAGCTGAAGACTTATCAGCGCTTTAGCATCTCTGAGGTTCGTTTCACCTATACACCGGCAACAGCAACCTAGGTAACTCAATACTCAAACCTCTTAGAACCTTCGGACTTCTAACGCTGTTTTTCTTGTTTGCTAAGCCACTTGTCTAAGGCTTCAAGTTGCTGGTCTCGTTGCGCCTGTGTTTCTTGGCGGTTCATGGCTTCTTCGAGGCGGTGCTGTCCCACTTCTTGTCGGCGAAGTTCTTCTTGATATTCATCTTTCAAAATCTACGCGCCTCCATTTGATGATGGGCTGAACGGGTGATTTATGGGTTTTTAGGAGATGCCGCATTATGCCAGTAGCGTCCTGTCCCAAGACAACCAGTACTTACCTGATCAATCTGCTGGCGCGGGCGCGGATGAGACCTTGTTTTCCGGCAGCCAATTCCGCGACTCCGCCAAAGTTTTACCCGCAAACGTCAACTTTAATGCTCCCTCATAGGGGCAGATTTCCACGCATCTGGCACAGAGCATGCAGCGGGATTCAGTGACGTCGCCGCCTTTCTTTTCATACATTGCAGTTGCTTGTGTGGGGCAGACCCGTTTGCAGACACCGCATTTAGTGCATTTTTCTTCGTTTTTCATCAGCTTCGTAAGCGCAATTTGCTTAAACGGCGTGAAAGAGCTAAACAAAGCCGTCAACGCCCCAAGTGGACAGATACGGCACCAGAACCGCCGATACGCCAATGCTGCAATCGTCACTGCAATGAGTACTGCAACGTTTATGGAGGTCAAGTAGAACCCGCCTATCCAGAGGGGTCCGTATGCTATTTGGGAAACGTAGCTGTACTTCATGGCGCCGATGCCGCATTCTGCCAAGATACATAGTGGTCTTGCGGGGCAGATTAGGCAGAAGGGTTCGTTGATGTAGCTTACGATGCCTGCTTCGGTGCCTTCGGGTCCGCCTGGTATGGTTCCGGGGATGAGTTCTGTGCCGAAAATCGCGTAAGACCCAAAAATTACGCTCAAAATCAGGAATATGGCAATTATGATGTAGCGGGATTGTCCAAGCTTGGCGCTGGTTTTATCTGAGAAATTCAAGTGTTTGAGCCGTGCTGTTTTTCGGATACGTGTTAACAGGTCTTGGTATAACCCAAATGGGCATAGCCAACCGCAGAATGCACGGCCCAAAATAATTGCGGCTGCAACTATCATTCCGATGACTATGCCGATTTTCTCTAATCCGGAAGTCGAGTAAAATACCTCGTATCCACGGGGGTAATCCCAGAACGGGAAAATGTAGGCTTGCAACTGCCAGATAGGGCAGGTCACTGTGCGACCATTAGGATAATAGCAGGCTAGGATCGGAATTGATATGCCGTCGGGGAACTGGTTGCCCAAGACTTCAGCGCCTATGAGGTGGTCGCGTGGTGATGGCCCAAGCGGCGCAAACAACGGCACATTGAACGGACCCAAAATGAGCCCCATAAATACGGCGATGACTGCGGCGGATTGGATGAAGAGGCGCAAGGTGCTGATTTTGCGGGTTTTATCTTTGGACAGTTTGAGGATGAGAATGACACCGATGACGACGATTGTGATGTAGATTGGGACAACGAGGAAGGGCGAGTTTTCGGTTACAACAGACATCTTTTTACCTCCCTGCTTTAAGGGCTAGTAGTAGAACCGCTGCTACCAATACAGCGGCAACCACCCCCACAGTTATAAGGGCAACGGAATGCTGAAGATAAAACGGCAAACCGCTATCATCGGGTATATCGAGTACGTAGTGAAAAACTGTAACGTTGCCAACCAAACCGTTTAGAAGCACGGTGTTATCGGATTGGAGGTTCCAGCCGGAGCCTTCACTAAGGAAAATCGATGGGGAAAGAATCACCATCCACTCGCTGCCATGGGTGGGTGTTGTTTGGTTGAGGTGCAGGTTTACTGTTTGGGTTCCTTGTCCTTGAGTTATGTATCGGATTACTTGGCTTCGCCCCACGATGCCTGATGGGCGGAAATCAGTGATTGTTACGTTCGAGTTTTCTGCAGAAACTGTGAGGGCACCCCTGTATTGGGAGTTATTGAGTGATAAGCCGGTGAAGGTCCATGAATGGTTTTGTAGGGTTGCGGTGGTGTAGGAGCCGTTAACTGCGAAGTTTATGAAGCCGTTGAACTCTGGAATGCTGAATTCGTCGGTGGAGGTGAAGGTTGTGGTGGTTTGGGCTTTGGTGTTTTCTGTAAATGGGACAAATGTTAAAGAAAGAAAAACAATCGTTACCAGCCCGATTTGAACTGGTCTATGTTTGATGGATCTCAAAGCCTGCCCCTTAAACTCGATATTATGTCGGTTTGGGCTATAAGGCTTTTTCAAATGCTGCCTTTGCTGGGTTAAATGGTTTTGTGGTTAAATGTCGAAGTCTTTTCCTGTGTCTGGTTGTTCTTCTGGCTGTGGCGTCTCTGGCTTTTGGGTTGGCTGCATTGTTTGCCTTGGCGCCGACCGTTTTTTGCGCATCATCAACAAAACTACAATTAGGATAACAAGTACGATAGCTGCGGCGATAACTGTGCCGTAGACCAGCCAGTTGGGGCCAGCTGCGGTCTGTACGTCGCCGCCACTGGGATTCGCGGTTGGCGTGGCTGTGTTTGAACCCGGCGGCAAAAATGTTATTGTAGCAGGGGTCGATGTCCATTCAACGTTTGCACCCGTTGAATCTACGCCGTTGACGCCGACATAGTATGTATGTGTGCCTGCGTCCCCTGTGAGTGGGATTTGGATTTCACCGGTCATGAATGACCCTGAACTGGGAACGGTAACTGGGTTTTCGGGCGAGTAGCTTGGGCCGTAGTAGCGGTCAGTTGGCATCCAGTCTCCGTGAACACCGATATTGGTGATTAGGATTTGGTTTTGGCTGCTGCTTTGGAAATTGATTCGAACAGTGACTAGGTCACCTACGCTTGGCGAGTGGTTTGACCAGAAAACGTCAGCTGTTGCTTCGTTTTGTTCTAATGCAGATACAAGGGTTAAGGAAACAGAAATTAAAGCGATAACTGCGATTACGGTTGCAATTTTTAGTACCTTCACACTTGGTTCCTCAGAGTTATGGATTCATCTTGCTCTTAGTATATATGATTTTTCCAAAATTTACCCTCAATAATGTTTGTCTTCCGTGAAGCAGGGGTCTTTAGTAGCCCTTTTGGACTCCCTTTGTGTGTCTTTTTCTTTGTGTGGGTGTGGGGGATGTATCGTTTGTCTTTTTAGTGTGACACTGAACAGCGCAATGCAAGCGGGCACTAGCATGACCCAAACAACGGCGAATTAAGCCAGCTCTCATTCCAAACACCCCACCCAACCGCCGCCTATAAGCAGCCGCAAAACCAGCAAAAGAAAACCCTGCCACTCCACAACCACCCCCCAATGCAGCAGATCAACCTTTTTTCTTTAGTTGTTGTTGCAGAAGACCCCCTATACACAACAACAACCAGCAGGTTGCGCTACAGGCTGCTTTTGTTGGGGTGATTGTTTTCTGGGTTGCAGGCTGGTTGTGCAACAAAACACAAACAGAACAAAAAAGTGAACACTTACAAAAAAGAGGATTTTTCAAGAAATCTCAACAAACAAAAAGCACACCACCACCCAAACCAACAACCAACAACAACGCCACCACCACAGCCAACAACGCAATAACAACGACACCTACCCAATCAAGACCAAACAACACAGAGGTGCTAACGTTAGGCTGCAGAGGCGTCTGCGTGGGAGATTGCGCCAATTCAGATGGATTCAGAGTGGCAGACGAAGGAACTGGCGTAGGCGCTGTATCAGTAATCGTTAAGGTTTGGGTGGCACTCCAACCACTTGTTTCACCAGTAAAGACATAAGGGAATTGACCGTTTTCAAAAACACGGTGAACGTACCCTATCATCGCCTCAACTTGAACATCTATTTGGGCCCCATCATTATATGATGACTGCCAACTTCAACCCTTCTGAGGATGAGTATTCTCCTCCAATTATAGAAAACACTGATTCAGAGTCCGAATTACTGCGCAGATAACCATCTGAAGGAGCACCTCAGTCCATTCTTGCTCAAAATTACCTTTCCAACGAATATTGTAGAGATAATTTACAGTCCATGTGTTGGAAGAATTTCTTGTATAGTAAACGAGGTGAAAGGGTCATTTTTTTATTCTTACTTCAATTGCTCTGGCTTCAACATGCACGGATTTGGGAATTACCGTTTTTCCAGTGTAAGGGTTAATAGTCGGAGTTGGAGACGTGCCATAGGATGTATCGATGAATTTAACTGTAAATTGAGGAACAGAGGGTTTAGGTATAGTTGTGGCACCCGTAGTTTCTGTAATTATCAGGCTTGATAGTGTTAAAATGAGGCAGAAGGAGAGGAGCAAAGTGATTTCCTTATGCATGTTACATACGGACGCTGAAAAGGATATAATGTTTCCTCTAAGATAAAATTGCACTTTGTCAGGCGGAAAAAACGTTTACTTTTTTCTATTTTTTTACCGTTTTATTGGACTGTAAGCCGAGCAAAAAAACATTCGAAGAATACTTAGGCTATTCTTCCTTGTTTAGGTACTTATGCTTGGCTTGCTTCGTCAACAAGGTGCGCTGTGCCATCAGGGCAGTAAACTTTTTCGCCCATGTTGACTTTGCGGTATCTTTGCATGCAGACCCTTAAAAGTCCGCATCCGTCACAATCTCGCGAAATCACTTGTTTTTTCACCCCTCTCCCTTCGCGGATTGGAATAACATGGTGGTGAATGGATTTAAGTTAATTTACATCTTAGTGCTGGGTGCTGCGGTAACCTTATGTGGGGGCAGGCTGTTTTGGCTTTTGGAAACCGACTGAAATGGACACTTTCGCCTTTGCTAATTTGCTCTTAGACGTAGCCAGCATAGTGAACTTTATCGCCCTGCTTTGGATGCTCCGCGCAATACTTAAAAATCGAAATTACCTGCGAGGATTCAGCGCCGTCGGGTCCTTTCTAACCTTCATATCGCTTGTGGGCTTCGAATTAGCCTATCACTTGCTGGGCAACGTGGTGGGCTTCGCTTTCGGCCTAGGAACCGTTTCTTTCTGGTTCATCGTATTTGTTTACAGCTTCAGACAAGAACTAAGAGACCGAAAAAAGATGCAGACGCTCAACTGATTGGAAATTGAATCTGGAATTGTGCACCCCTGCCTTCAGTGCTTTCAAAACATATGGAGCCACCATGCGCCTCAATGACGCGTTTACACACAGCCAGACCGAAGCCTTGCCCCCGCGGCTTAGTTGTGAACAGCGGTGTAAAAATTTGTTTTTTGATCTTTTCAGGTATCCCGACGCCGGTGTCTTGTACTGTGACAGATATTTGGCCTTGGGGTTTTACTTGTGCGGTGATGTTTATGTTGCCGCCGTTTGGCATCGCCTGCACAGCGTTAGTAACCAGATTAATTAGTACACGTTTTAACAGTTGGGGATCCGCTTTTATCTGGGAGAAATGACCCAGAAATTGAGTTTCCACCATTATGTTGCTGGGTACGGTAACAGTTTCTAAAACGTGGAATATGAGGTCTTTTAGGTTAACTGGTTCTCTGTCTATTTTAACAGGCTGCACAAACGCCTGCAAATCGGAAACGATCTTGTCCATGTAGCCGACTTGTTCCTCAATAACCTGTATGCTTTCCTGCAGGTTGCTTTTTGCCTCGCCCGGAGCCAATGAATCCACGTCGCTTTTCGCCAGGTACAGTTCGCCGGTTAAGGTTTGAAGAGGATTGCGTAGGTCATGTCCAACCATGCCTGCGGTTTGGCCGATAGCGACTAAACGCTCCGTGTCTTTGAGCTGCTTTGTGCGTTCATCGACTATCTGCTCCAGTAACACTGCTTGCTTCTCTAGGTTTTTCTGAAGAGCCTTTTGCTCGCTGATATCTCGGACAATAGACCATATGCCTATGACTTTTCCTTTTCCATCAGTTAACCGCCAGGTTCTAACTGAAGCGGGAAAAACTGACCCATCCTTCCTTATGTATTCTCTTTCAAAAACAAATGACCTGCCCGTCTGAATGACTTTTTTGGTAATTTTTTCTCTTTGCGCATGCCACTTTTCAGGTAGTAACTGCTTAACCGTTAACTGCTTTAGCTCCTTTTTGGTGTATCCCAGCATTTTTGCGTAGGCTTGGTTGCAATCGATCATTTTTCCCTCGAGGTCACGAGCCATAATTCCATCTTGGGTTGTCTCGTACAATCGCCTGTACCGTTCTTCCGCGGAAATCAACGCCTCTTCTGCTTTTTTGCTTTCAGTTACATCATGGGCAACCACTAATGCACCATGCAGCTTTCCATTCGCCCATAGTAGCCTTACCTCAAAAACACCCCAAAGGTCACGTCCATCTTTAGCTTTTATGCGGTACTCAACCGTGGGGTTTACTTTCTTTCCCTCGGAGAGTTTTTGGAGTCGTTGCTCGAAGAGCCGCCTGCTTTCGGGATACAACAAGTCTAAGGGGTTCATTTTTAACAGTTCCTGTTCACTGTACCCCAAAAAATTGCAAACAGCGTCATTTACGCTTTTGAATTTGGATGCCTGATAATCGACCTCGTAGATGGCTGTGGGTGCATGTTTTAGGAGGTAACGATATTTCTCCAAGCTCTCCTCTAAGTCAGCTTCAATTTTCTTGCGTTCCTCAAGTTTCTGTTGACCTATTCGTTTTTTCTCCGTAATATCCATCAGTGATGAGAGGCAATACCCCTTTTTTGGGCAATGAACGGTGGCGAAGTAGTAGCTCTTGCTGTTAGGGTAGTGGACCTCAAACCCTTCAGGTATTCCCGTTGTTGCCACCCGGCCACAGACAGCGACCCAGTTTACTGGCGCATTTTCAATTCGAGGATAGGCTTCAGCGAAGGTTCTGTTGATTAGGTGTTCTCTTTTTAGTCCGAGGGCTTTTTCAAATTGTGGGTTCACATCCAGAGTTATGAAATCTACTGGAATATGGTTTCTATCATAGATGATTTTCTTTAAAGCGATTCCTACAGGTAAATTTTTAAAGAAAAACTCGAATTGCGTATGGTTAACTTCTATTTCTTCAAAACAGTCCTCTGCTTTATCCTGAGATGCCCTTTTTTTTGAGACCCTTAGGCGATGCATCTTCTTTTTTGTTGGTTTCTGGGAAGTTTCGATAGTTGATTTCACTATCAAAGAACCCTATCCATATTTAGTTTTGATTTGAATAAAAAACTTTCCAATTTTCTTGTTTTCGAATGGCTGCTTTATAATTAATATTAATTTTATCTCGAAAGCTTTGCGTTTTGAAAATGCTGGCTCATCATTGATTCTTAACAATAAAACCCCTGAAAAGCCCGAGAACCAGCTTTCCGTACAAGCATAAAACAAACCAATAACTTATCTAGAGTTTGGGAATATCTGCCCCTTAAATTCAAACGTTTTCGAGGAAAAAATCGTTAGCTGAAATATTCATTGTTCAGAAATAACCCTTATTATTTTGATTCTGTGTCCTTTTTTGTGCAAGAGTGGTCGAGAAAGACCTTGGTCTGCAAAGCCATGAACGTTGGGCGAAACTCCCAGCCTCTTGCTCCAATTCAAGCCAATTTTTCAGGTTCCAAATCCAAACAGAACATCACTTCCAGCGGCGCTTTGTTGGCACACTGCCCCTTTTTCGACGAGATACTATCATTAAAACGAAAAAGAGAAAGTTGTTTACCGACTTAGACGATTATTGGCCGGTTCCCGATATGTTGATCTGCACACTAAATGTTGATATCCCTGAAGCAGTGCTCGACACCGCCAGCGAAATAGTAGCGGCAGTTGATTGCCCAGATGCCAACACAGCGCCATTCTTGTTCCAACTGATTGATAGTGGTCCATTGGCTGATGAAGGGTTCCAGTTGCTTGTCGCTAGACTTAAAGACAGGGGAGTTCCACCGGTGTTTTTTATGTAGACCGTTTTTGTCGCAGTCCCCCCGGGAGATATTGACCCCCAGTCGAGGGTTGTCAATGGAGTCGTGCATCCGCTATCAGAAAACAGGCTTAATCCTGGAGAAGCAACGATTGTTCCAGTTGTGGCAACACTTTTGTTAACCGTAATTGCTGCATACGTAGTGAAAGCTAAAGATAAAGCTAGAAGCACTAAAACTGTCGTAATTATTGCGGCTTTTTTATACATACAATTCCTCATCAGTGGACTGGGCAACTTAGACTTAGAATGTTAAAGTAAAGCTGTTCAACAGAAATACACAATCGAACAACAGGATCTCACCACACAAAGAAAAATAGAAAAGTCGTTTTGGGGTAAGACTTTAATGTGGATTGTAGGTTAACGTTTAATCGGTTAACTTATGATTGTTGGAATCAGTGGTAGTCCAAGAAAACAAGCCACCGAATACGTGCTCGAACAAGCCCTAGACACGCTTAAAGAGAAGGGCTATGAAACCAAGCTGTGGTCGGTTCGGGGCAAATGGATGGAGTACTGCATACACTGTGACTTTTGCTTAAAAAACAAGGTCTGCACCTTCCAAGATGACCTCGAAGAACTCTACGAATCCCTCGCCAAAGCACAAGGCATCATCTTCGCAACTCCCGTCTACAACGGCGGCGTCAGCGCACAACTCAAAACCGTCATGGACCGAACCCGCTCGTTGGCGGCGGCGGACATAGACTTTTTCAGGGGCAAAATCGGCATGGGCATAACTGTGGGCGGCGACCGAGCGGGCGGTCAAGAGTTGGCGATGCAGCAAATCCACACTTTCTACCTCATCAACGGCATGATCCCGGTGGGCGGCGGACCTTTCGGTGCGAATCTGGGTGCGAACCTTTGGAGCAAGGACACTCTTGAAGGGTTGAAGGCGGATGAGGAAGGGTTTAGGAGCCTTAAGAAGACTGTTAAGCGGTTTGCACAGTACATAGAGTTTTATCATTGTAAAAAGTAGTGGTGAATTGTATGGGTGAAGTTAAAATTAAAAAGCTCAAGGTTGCCTGGGGCATAACGGGTGCAGGCGACAAAATCCAAGAAATCGTCGAAACCATGAAAACCCTAAAGGAGCAGTATGGCGACCAAGTGGACTTTGACGTCTACATCTCCAAGAACGCTGATACCATGCTCAAGTTTTACCGTTTAGACGATGAAGTCAAACGGAGCTTCCCCAAAGTCTTCGTTGAAGCCAATGCGAATTCGCCTTTTTTGGCGGGTATGGTGCAGAGCGGCAAATACGAGTTCCTCCTCATAATGCCAGCGTCGTCTAATACGGTGGCGAAGATTGTTAACAGCATAAGCGACACTTTGCTTACTAACGCTGCGTTGATGGCGCTCAAGGCGTTTGTGAAAGTCTGGATAATGCCCGTGGACTTTAAAGAAAGTATCATCTACACAAAATTGCCCAACGGTAAAGACATGAAGCTGCGGGTGCGCAAAGAGGAGGCGGCGCAGGTTCGGCGGCTGGAGGCGACGGAGGATGTGCGTGTGTTTGAGAGTCCCTCTGGGGTGGCGGAGGCTTTTTCTTTGTGGTTAAGGACCGCTAAAACCTAGTTTTTGTGGTTGTTTGGGGACTACAACAAACCCTTTTATTTTTCTGGGGAAACCCTTTTGTTTTAAAGTGTCGTTTAGCATGGTTAAATGTCCTAACTGTGGAAGAAACCTCACAGAACCCGAGCGGAAAATCGAAAATTCCAGCTTCTGCATTGAACGCTACAAATGTGACCGCTGCGGCTACACTTTTAAACGTTTCACTTAAGGTTGTAAACGATAACTTCGTCTCTGTCGTCTTTGACTGTGAGGTTGCGTTTTTTAGCTATTTCTTTTAGGGCTGTTTTGTCTGTTTCGTGCATGTTACCTCTTATGCGCACACGGTAACCTACGGAGTCGCCGTTTTTGGGCTGTTCGAACGAGACGGCGTTTGGGGAGAGGTCGTTGCATTGACTGAAAAGCTCTCTGAGGTAAGCGACGGCTTCCTGTCTATCCATACGCGTTCCCTATGTGTCATATCTTCTCTGTCAATATATATGGTTTGCCTGACATTTTAAACTCAATCCAGCAGTCTGCTATCCTTTGCTGTACGGACGGTTTGCTTGTTAAACGGCAAAGTCACACCCTGCCCGAATGTTTTAAGGAAAAATAGGAGCCTGCTTTTTCTTTTTTACCTGAAACTGTTTTTCTCTGAAAAATTTGTTGCATCAACATGTAACCAACAACGGTTTATATCCCAAGACGGGTTAGCTGTTGTATGGAATGCAAGGGATAGCCAACAAAGTTGGGCGGGTTAGGCTGCTGCACAAGGAGAAGGCTTGCCCACCTGCTACTTTTAAGCCTCTGCTTTTGTAGTACAGGGCTTGGTCCGCTTAACTCAACCTTTTCGCCCCACTAAAACGCATGTTTGGGTGTTGTTACTCGGCTAGGGGCAGTTGGATAATGAATTTTGCTCCGTTGCCCCTTTCACTCTCAAAGCGGATATTTCCCTTTTGAGCTTCCACCAGTTTTGAAAGCATCTTTATGATTTAACTAATTTTACTTGGAAAAGGCTTAGCCATCTCCGAGAAAGGTTAGATTAGTGTGTTGGCGTTTGAATGAGGCGTTTTTTGTTCTGTTTGTGTTTTGTTGCACAACCAGCCTGCAACCCAGAAAACAATCACCCCAACAAAAGCAGCCTGTAGCGCAACCTGCTGGTTGTTGTTGTGTATAGGGGGTCTTCTGCAACAACAACTAAAGAAAAAATTTTGACCCACTGATAAGGGAGGGGAGAAGCGGGCAGAGCAACCAAAATCGCCTTCGCATGTGCCAAGCAAGCGATGAGTTTTCCCATACATTTTTAAAACAGCACAGGCTCCTTTTTAGTCGTTAAACCATCACTCGTCAGGACTGGTTTGTTTGCAGGTTACATTTTTGGGCGGCGCAAGAGAAGTAGGCAGAATCGGAATCCTAGTCAAGTCAGCAAAGACACAGGTAATCATCGACTACGGCGTCATGCTCGACAACGAACCCGGGTTCCCGATGCATGTACCGCCAAAAGACATCGACGCCCTCATCCTAACACACAGCCACCTCGACCACTCCGGCGCACTACCCATTTTCTACATCAACGACAAAAAAACCCTCTACACAAACAAACTCAACCTCGAACTCAGCCAACTACTCATCCAAGACTTCATCCACCTAAGCAGCTACTACCTCCCCTTCGAATACCTCGAACTCAAAACCATGGCACGCAGCAACCGCCACCTCGAATTCGGCCAAACAGAACAACTAGGCGACATGAAAATCACCCTCCACAACGCCGGACACACACCAGGCAGCGCACAGGTACTCATCGAAGCCGACGGCAAACGCTTCCTCTACACAGGCGACTTCAACACCGAAGAAAGCAAACTCCTCGCAGGCGCATCCATGGATTACGGCGATTTAGACTGCATCGTCACCGAAAGCACATACGCAAACGCCGACCACACAGAACGCGGCGAACTCGAGCGACAATTCGTGGACAGCTGCAACGCCGTCGTTGAAATCGGCGGAACCGTGTTGGTGCCCAGTTTCGGTGTGGGACGCGCACAGGAGATGGCGTGTATTTTGGCGGCAAACCATTTTGAGCACCCCATAGTGCTTGACGGCATGGCAAGGGAAGCCAGCCGAATTATCATGAACTACCGCGAGTTCCTAAAAGACCCCAAACTCTTCATGAACGCCATGCACAGTTGCGAGTGGATTGAGGGTTGGCGTGACAGGCGCAAGGCACTCAAAACCCCCGGAGTCATCATATCAACCGCGGGCATGCTCAAAGGCGGCCCCGCAGCTTTCTACATGTCTAAACTGGGCAAAAAAGCCATCAACGCCGTCTACTTAGTCAGCTACCAAATCCCCGGCACACCCGGACGCGAATTGATGGAAAAAGGCGTATGCACAATCGACGGTAAAGTCAGAAAAATCAAAGCCGCCTACCGCCACTTCGACTTCAGCAGCCACTGCGGCGCCAGCCAACTAAAAGAAGCCCTCATCAAACTCGGCGGCAAACCCAAAGTCTACGTTGTCCACGGCGCAGAAGGCAACTGCGAATTGTTTGCGAATTGGGCACGGTCAGAGTTGGGTTTGGATGCTATTGCGCCCCGTACCGGTGATACTTTTCAAATATAACTGTGGAGTTAGCCATGAAAGTTGCTGTTTTAGGGATTGGGCAGATCGCACCTGAACTGTTGACTGCAGCACAACAGGGCTTAGCCCGTGTCCTCCCCGACACTGCCTGTTCGGTTGTAGGAGACGCCTTTGCAGTACCTGAACACGCTTACGACCGAAAACGCAGCCAATACATCTCCACCCTAATCCTAGACGACTTAGACTCCTATGGCGAGGGCTTACTCAGCTTCGACAGAGTGCTTGGTGTCGTGGATGTGGATGTTTATGCTACTGGGCTTAACTATGTGTTTGGGGAGGCTTATGCACCGGGGAGAGCCGGGCTGATTTCTCTTTGGCGCCTACACCCAGAATTCTACGGTGAAGCAGCAAATGCCTCTGTGCTCTCCGTCCGTATCGTCAAGGAAGCGGTGCATGAAGTTGGGCACACCTTGGGCTTGTCGCATTGCTCCCGTAGCTACTGTGTTATGCATTTTTCTAACAGCGTCTTTGAGGTGGATAAAAAACAAAGCTTATTCTGTGACCGATGCTATCTAAATGCTTCAGCAGCAATACTTAACATGGGATAACCGCCATGACAACACCCCAGGCACCAACAGAGCAACCCTCAGCGAAACCTGAATCAGCAGAAGACAAATTCAAATTCCAAGTCATCTATCTGTTACCCATATTGGCAAGCATGCTTTTTGGGTTAGTCTGCGCTTGGGTACTTCTACCCCAACCAGCCGCCGTCATCCCAGTCACACCAATCCCCGAAAGCACCCCTGGCGCCCCATTGGGAAACGCCTTGTACTTTGTGATTTTAATCGCGATAAGCGCCACCATATTCTACGTGTTGCTTAAACGCCGCAGTAAACGCATTATCAAAGGCTTAATCGTTGTCGCATTGACCACTGCGTCGATGCTGCTCTCGGTTGTATACCTCTCTGCCCTTGCTTCGTATGTACCGGCAATGGGGGACTGGCTAATCATCCTTCTATCCATCGTTATAACAGCACTCTTTGACTTAGCCATCTTCAAATTCGGCAGCGCCGCCCGAAACGCCGCAGTCATCCTCATCGGAGGAGCCTTAGGCATATTCTTCGGCTGGGCCATTCCCCTATGGAGCGCAATCGTGATTTTAGCATTCCTCGCAATCTACGATGTCATCGCCGTCTACAAAGGTCCAGTCGGAAAAATCGCCCAAACGGGGCTCGACGACCTGCAGGGATTGAGTTTTAGCTTCAAAGACATCCAGATGGGGCTAGGCGACCTTGTCTTCTACTCCATGCTCACTGGAGCCATGCTGTTCAACTTTATACCCAGTTTCTTCCCAGTCATAGCAGCAATAATCGGCATAATGGCAGGCTCAATCGTGACTTTCTTTATGCTCGAGAAAAAAGGCATTTTCCCGGGCTTGCCGTTTCCCATTTTATTCGGCTTGGTTTTCGGGTTAGCCGTGGGCTTTCTGCTGTAAACTGTAAACGTTTAAACCGTTCCCTTACTCTAGAAAATTGTGAGGCGTTTAGTTGGAGCAATCAGAAGTGGCGATTGTTCATGGCGAACGCGGGCTTGAACCCGTCTTTCAAGCCTTAGACCTAATCGATTACCAAACCGCTTTAGAGGGCTTCAAAAAAGTCCTCATCAAAGTCAACTTTATCACAACCATGACTTGGGACACGGGCGCAACAACAGACCCTATCATAGTAGAAGCCCTAATCCAGCGGCTAAAGCAACTCCCACTCGAAATCTACGTGGTTGAATCCGACGCCACCATGACCAACGCCGACAAAGCCTTCGACGCCACAGGCATGGCAGAACTCTGCGACCGATACGGCGTAGAACACCTCAACCTCCGCTACGTCAAAGAAAAAGTCAAACTCAAAATCCCCGACGGCGACGCATTAAAAGACATAACAGTGCCCCGCATAGTAACAGAATCCGCCATCATATCGGCTGCCAAAATGAAAACCCACATGGCAACCAAAGTCACCTTAGGCATGAAGAACATGTTTGGCATGCTACCTGACAAACTAAAAATGAAGTACCACGCCATGGGCATAAGCAAAGTCATAGTCGACATCAACACCGTCGTACGACCACACCTGACTGTCATCGACGGCTTTGTTGCGATGGAGGGACGTGGACCCACAGATGGTTCACCGCTCAAGATGGACTTGATTTTTGCAGGTAAAGACCCCGTCGCCACTGACGCCACCTGCGCAAGGGTCATGGGCATTGATCCCCATGAAATAAGCCACATAAGAGGCGCCCAAAAGAAGGGTTTGGGCAACATTGATGACATAGAGGTCGTGGGCTCAAAAATAGAAGAGGTCAAGAGGGAGTTTAAGCGAGGGTACTTTAGGAGATAGAGGCAAGAAAACAATCGTTGCTGCATCATAGATGCGTCTGTCCTTGGAGCCCTTGTTTGTTGCGTCAGTCTGTTGCCACATGGGTTTAATTGGGGCAGATTGCTTCTGGCATTTGTTAGCAAAGCCACATGAATGGTTAAGGGGGCTTTACGTTTTTAGGTGAGATAAATGGCGCATACCGATTTAGATTCCCAGGAGATGCTCCTAAGCGGCTTATACAATCAGATGAGGAAGATTCTGGATTCTTCAGGGCAGCCAGTTTTCATCTACCTAGACGATTACCATAAAGTCTGTAATCAGCGGTTTGCGGATTTTTTGGGGTACAAGTCGCCGCAGGATTGGTCGAAAATCCCTGGTTTTCTCGAAGTGTTTGTTGATGAACCGAGCCGAAACGCGTTTATGTCAGCGTATTGGAGCGCAGTCAATAACATGAACGCTTCGACTATACAGGTAACTTGGAAAAGAAGCGATAAAACCAAAGTGGAGTCAACGATGATTCTTTTGCCTATGGCGTTTGAAGGACATATCATTTCAGTTAATTTTGTGACTACTCAGAATAACAGGTCAGTCGCAGAATAGATTTTCTGGTTCACTCTGCACCAGTTAGTTTTTGATGAAAAAATACGCTTTGTAGGGTTTAAAACCGACTTTTGAGTAGAGTCCCTTGGCGATTTGGTTGTCATCCATCACGTAGATCATCGCTGATTCAGCGACGCCTAAACATTCCTTCACCAGCGCCGACACAACCGAAGTGGCATACCCCCGGTTTTTATGCTGTGGGCTTGTGGCTACCCAAGTCACATGGCACACTTTGGAGGTTAGCGTGGCGTAACCGAAGGACACCAAGTTGCCATCTTCTTTGATGCCAAGCCACACTGCCTCTTTCGCTTCCATCCTTGATCGGATGTCTTGGGCGGAGATTTCACCCCACATCTTGGAAAAACTGGCATGCATTAACTCGGCGATTTCTCCGGCGTCTTCGGAACCTAAGTGTTGGGGGTTGACTTTGATGTTGAACTGCTCCATGCCCTTGTTGAGTACCATCAAGGTTACGTGGGCTTTTAGTTGGGCGTCGGGGTATTTTGCCGTGAGTAGTTGTTCGCAGTTTTGGGGCGCTTGAACATCCATAGACTTTGAAGGTAAATTTTCAAGTAAGAAACCCACAGCTTGCTTTGATCCCCTCAGTTGAGCGATTGAACCATTATAGACAACTATAATCCCGGCAATCGCATCAGCTTTGAGAGCCAAAAAAATCTTGGTTCTATCCCTCTGCAAGAGCCAATCGTAAATGAAAAAGTAGTAATCGTAGTAATCCTTGCCCACGACGCTCCAGAAGCTGGGCTCCAATTCGGATGTAAGTTGTTTTAGCTGCAAGCGGCTCATGCATAGATCAATTGAGGGCTAAAGAAAAAAGCGTTTAGGTGCTGCCCTCTGGATGCGGAGACGGGTGTGGTTCAGGTTCTGGCTCAGGTTCAGGATTCGGGGGCTCTGGATACGGAGAAGGCTCTTCCATTTGAGAAATCGGTTCGTACTTCTGCATTCATATCACCTGTTTAATGCTTAACTATTGTTGGCTCCCTTTCTGGGCGACAAACTTCTTCCATCCTTGTCAACATGGAAGGCAACGCGAAAATGATATCCGTGTCAGTGACTATTCCGACGAGGCGGTCGTTGCGTACAACGGGTAAATGTTTTATTCTTT
>JBNIDO010000056.1:0-18981 GCA_050108095.1 Bathyarchaeia archaeon | reverse complement strand
AAGCGCTAAGTAGAGGTGTCTTTCAAGAATTTCTATCCGATATGTTGAAATTCGAAAAGATTCCCCAAAAAAGTATTGATAGCATTCGTATTGAAATTTTTCCTGCGCCAAGAAAAAATGGGTTTACTATTGCTGGAAAATGTAACACCCTTAAGGGCAAAATTCGTATTTACCCAAAGCCTATGAGGTTTTGCGATGCATTCAGGAAGGAACATGGGCAATATCTGTTGGTTGAGTATGCTGGAAGTAGAGCTAGAGCCTCGTTAATTCATGAGTTGCTTCACTTGAAGTATGGGAGTGACGAAGTGGGGGTGAGAAAATTAACGAAGGAGTATTATTCTGAATTAATTAAAAAAGAAAATGTGAATAGTCCAAACGCCTTATACATGTGTAAGCTAATATTTGCTCGTATTGACTGAGTACATTCTTGCTTTCACGGGTAAGAATGGGGTTTTTGCAGGAATCAACCCCGGGGAGAATGGGGCGGGGAATTACATTTCAAGGCTATTTTGTTGTGCTATGTGAAATTTTGAAGTGCACTCTTCAGAACAACATTGTACTTTTCGTCGTTTAGACGTGTGTTTTTCTGGTGAGATTAAGGAATCGGAAACGTTCGTTTTTAAGCCTCTTAATGGTTTCTTGCATGTTGGGCAAACTAGATTTCCGTCTTTATCAAATTGTTCTCTATCTACGATATTTTTCTCGGGGATTTCTGTTGCTGCGGTTGCCTTAAGATTTTTTTGTTTGAACATAACAATTACGCATGCCTAATGTTAAGCGTAGTATAAGTATGTAGTAATGTCGAATTTTTGAGTTCAGTGCTCTCGTATGAACGTTTTTCTGTGTTGCTGTAGGCGTTGCTTTTTGTAGGTCCTCTCTGGCGCTTAAAGAGAGTGTGCTTTGTTCCTACGACCTGTTTTTGGAGTGTTCTCTAAAGCGCGCTGGAATTATTTCTCTCTCTAGTAGGGCGTAGGCGCTACTTCTGCTTCTTTCCGTATTTGTCTGCGGTAATGTTGCGGTGTTGGAAAATTTTACTGTCCATCCATCTTGGGACAATTCGTTTATTTCGTTTTGAAACTTTGACTTAACAGATGTTCCGAAAGAAGACTCTCCTGAATCATCTTCCCAATAAACCACTTTGTACTCATACATATTAAAATTCATAACCTCCATGAGCTTGTTAAACAATTTAACATTGCTATTTATGCATAAAGTATGCTGGAGTATAATTCAATGTTGATTGGCTCTAAGGAATAAAACAACCGTATGTTGACTTTCCGGGTTAACATCCAAAAAAGATACTGCACAAAGCATAGCACACACTTATGGAACTCTAATCATCTCAGGATTAGTCATTCCCGGAATGAGAACCTTAAACTTCCTTTGGGTTACAATAAATAGATGGTTGATATGCAATACGAAAATGTCATCTTTCCAAATTCCAAAGGTTTTCACTGTAGGAAATGCGGAATGTGCTGCAGAAATCAACCACCAGATATTAACTTCAAAGAACAAAAAAGAATACAGGCAGCAGGTTACAAAAATTTCATGCAAGACCCAGCTAACCCAAAGAACCGAAACATTCACAGAAAAAAAGACGGAAGCTGCTTCTTCTTCACCAAAGAAAACACCTGTGAAATTAACTCTATTAAACCATCAATATGCTTTCTGGAACCATTCATTATAGCAGACTTTGATTATAGCACAAACAAGATTTATCTCGACTTAAATCCTTATGCAGTCAATAATTGTAAAGGAATCCTGACTGAGGAAAATGTAGCTTCAGAAGAAATTGGGAAAGCCGCCCAAACTATTGTTTCGGATTGTTTAGAAATAGTCGCGGAGAAAACAGGGCTCCCAGTAACCAATAAAATAGTTGCCTTTTTAGCAAGGCAACTATTGAATGATTCAAATTTCATCTAAAGCAAGATAGGGATAACTGGTCTAAGAAAGATAAGCGCTTTAAATCCTAAAACATGATGCTGGGAATCAACATATCGGCAGTTGCTCTGTTATAACACCGCTATTGGTTGTGAAAAACGCAGGCTTAAAAGAATTATTGAACTTTGCTTTTGAGACTTGTACCCATTTGGGTTCAAATCCCGCTCGGTCCACTTTTACGTCCGCTCGCCCCCATTTTGAGTCTCCTCTAACTTTAGAGGTTATTTTAGACCTTAAGAAGCAAGGGAAAGCAGACGAGACCATAAACGGCTATAGCAGAAGATTAAGACACCTTGCTAAAAATACGGATATCAATGACCCAGAAACTGTTAAAGAATACATCTCTAACAAACAATCCAGCAATGCAAACAAAGAAGCATATGCAAACGCCTACGACCATTTCGTGAAGTTTTACGGTTTTAATTGGAAAAAACCATTTTTCATAAGAGAAGAAAGACTGCCCAACGTACCAACAACCGAACAAGTGAATACAATAATACCAACATTTACCCGAAAATACACAACTACATTTAGCATACTAAGAGACACAGGACTCAGACCCGTCGAACTCCACAGACTAAGACTAAAAAATATCAATGTAGAAAACGGAACTATAACGCCAAAAACAGCCAAAAACGGAGCAGCAAGGATCCTAAAGCTACCAAACCCAACATTAGCGATGCTAAAAGAATATCTTGCAAAATACAACTTTAAACAAACAGACATTCTATTTCCCCCAACAAAAAAACAATGCCACATCTGGGTTCTTAGAAGAAACCAATTAGCCAAGAAACTCAACCAACCAGAGCTTACCAAATACAGATTATACGATTTAAGGCACTATTACGCAACCATGCTTTATGCCAAAACGAAAGATATCCTCTTGGTTAAGCAACAGCTTGGGCACAAAAGAATCGAACATACCCTAATCTACACTCACCTAATCAACTTCACAAACGATGAATACGTCTCAAGAACTGTACAACTTGGAACACCGACAACGCTAAAGGAAATATGTGAATTAGCTGAATCAGGCTTCACTAAGTTCACCGAAATTGAAGGATTCCAAATTTTCAGGAAAGTAAAATAGGGAAATTCATTCCCTATATATACAGACCTCTTGTGCTTACTACGGAGATACACTAAATTATTTAAAATAGTTAGGGATTAATAGACAAGCGGACAAACGAATGCCTGACAACGAAATACACTGTAAACATACGCTTGAAAACTATGGGATTGATGGAAAGGAAATTCACATATGGATAGATGAACCGTGTAAAATATATGGCTCATCCCATCGACAAGTAAGACACAACGTAGAAGGAATTAAAGACGCTGTCCGAATCTTTGGTGCTAAATATGGCGAAGAAATTGTAAAAAAAGTTATGATAGACCACATTCTTTTAGATGCTGAGTTTGAAAAACAAAACAAAGTAATTGAGGGAATAGTCGAAATAAAACCAATTCAGACCGTAAAGAGGCGAGAAGATTTGGAAAAGGAAGAGAACACAAATGCTAACAAAGAATTGAAAATTTCTGAAATAAAAACTAAGGATATAAAAGATTATTTAAGGTTTAAATTTCTTGATAAAGAGGAAAAGCAATTTTGGAATGCCTATTCTGCGCTTATCAGTTGGGAAAGGTTTTGCTTAAATCGCGATAACCCTTACTCACCTATCGAGCTAAATGACCTTGCAAAGTATACCGAATTTCTGAAAAATAAGAGTGAAAATAATACTGCTAGTTCTTATTTGCACTATCTAATCGCTTATTTCAAATTTAATAATGATATCGAACTAAGCAACTTTGGTCGTGAATTGAAAAAAGGATTTGGTAAACTAATAACAAAAGCAAAAAAACAGCAACGACCAATACCCGAGCAAGACATAATCACCCTTAATCACTATCTAAACAGCCAGTCAAAAGTTCGACGCCGTTATAAAATTATCATGAGGATTCTATTGCTTGAGAATATCAAAGTGACAGACATAGACAAGATTAGATTTGTGCCGATTGTGGGAGGGAACTACCAATTCAGCATAAATAACCAAATAAGTCCACCGCTCAATGAAGAGACTATAAAGTTAGCAGAAGCTGAAATGCAAGAGAATCTGAAGAGAGGAGACAATAGAGTTCTGACCACCAACCGAGAGGCAATTGATGAACAAATGAAAATATATGCCAAAGGCGCAGGCATAAAATATGATGTCACTCCATATACGCTAAAGAGATTCTCAAAACACCGAACGAAAGAGGAATTGATTTCAATTCTTCAACGGTAAAGGAAAGAAGCGGCGCTGGCTTCGCCGTGCGCCGCACGACCCGCGCAAGCCAAACGATATGCCAAAGACCAGTAAATCGCATCTTGAGTTGACCTACATTAACAAAAAAAGGGAATAAAATAACAACTTATCAAACGGTCACCGTTGACTATTCATAGGTTGTTGAAAAGGCAAAACAGACGAGACCTTAACGTAAGGAATCAAGGGAAGATTGGGGTAACGCTTCTGGACATCAAGAACTTTCTCGGCAGCTTTACGAATCCTCTTGTAGCAACAGGCACCCGTATGGCGAATATGGGATTTGTCAGTTGGTCAAGAAACCTTGACTTGGCTTAGTCAACAAACCTGTACAAATAACCTTTTATCAGCTATAGAGACCTTATATCAAGTATGGGTAGAATAGAAAAAACACTCGCAATACTCCTAACACTAACCATCGCCATATCGTCTCTAACTTTGCTAACTGTTAAACCTACAAATGCCCAAACAATATCAAAACCGTCTATTCCTGAATTTGCTTTAAAACTCGTAGATGATTCTTACGATGTACCCCCAACTTCAACCGTGAATCCCTACACAGGAAAGACCGAAACAAGCGGAGGCTACCACGTTCAAGGGTACCTTGAAATACATATCAGAATTAAGAATCAACCTTTCACAGGCGTATATTACCAAGTTCAGACTAAAGGGCATTATTCACAGGATTGGGAAACCATCGAATACTGGATTGGCGAAGCAGGCTCTTACAATCCCAGAACACCCTATAAAGAACAGGACTACACAGCGGATTACACAATTCTAAAATGGCATGATAGTGGAAATCTCCCTCGAGAAGGAGAAATTGACTTTAGAGTTCAAGCCCTAATCGGTATACCTATAGTTCAGCACACCTCTGATCATTTAGATTTATATAACACATGGGCAACCTTCAGCTTCAACGGAACAGCGAGCGATTGGAGTAACACACAAACCATCAATCTTGCAACGGACGCTGTGCCAAAGTATAATTCACAAGACACATGGGCAACGCCAACCGCTCCAGAACTGCCCTTTGTCACTGTCTTATCCTTGTTTGTAGTTATTCCTCTGGTTACAGTCCTTGTAAAGAAGAGGGTTTGTCTAAAAGCTTATAACTAGAAACCAACTTGCCCCCAATAGGTTTTAGACTATGAGCCAAGAGATAGAGAGCCCAAGAAATCACTAATTTAGCGATGCCTCTTCAGCGCCAAAGTTAAAATGCATAACTGTTTTTTTAGTGCAATACAGTGGTTTCTTTGTCTCCTTAGCCTTTGATTCGATTTCAACTGTTTGCATCATCAAATTTTACTCGTTGACGAAAAAATATATTAGCTGTAAAGCTTTAAGGGTGCAGGCGGGGAAGAGCTTTGCTGGCACCTATAAGCCAAATGTATGTTTGTCCAAAATGCGGTAAACAGAGAATCTCGCTTCATAGAAGAACATACGAGAAACAAGTAATCGTTTTCTGCGACAACTGCCGCTTCAACGGGTCAGTTACACCTTCAAAGGAAGCATACCTTGACTCAGATAAGGCTTGGGAAGAATTCTTGGCAAGCTACAACTTGGCAACCAAAAAAACATAAGCACCTAAATAGCGACCTATGCTAGGTTGAATTCGTTTTCTGTCTTAGCCAACGCTTTATGCGTGAAATACCGTGTTATGCGCTCGCCTCGCAATGTGGTGCTGTAGACGATTTGGTTCTCAATCGTGCCTTTCTGTACCAAGTCATGTTTCTCCAAAAAAGCCAAAGCCTGCTCCAAGAAAGCCCGTTCTAACTCGGTTTCCTCTTGAAGGGTGATCAGGTTGGAGCATCGCAGTTTCTCAAGCGAAGACAGAATTTCTAAGTAGAGTTCGAGTCGGGAAAGCTTGGTTTTCATGGAAGGTACCTTTCAACGTGGACTCATATGGTTAAAGCGTAACTAAACGATGTGTGTGTCACATTCAAACAGGACAATCGGGGGCAGTACGCTTTAGGATTTGGATGGCTTTTTGAGGCCACAGGTTGTCATGCCACAGCGCCCTGCCCACCGCCACCAAATCCACCTTGCCCTCGCTGACCAGTTGATCCGCATACTGTGGCTCCGTGACGCCGCCGACCCCGATGACGGGCACCCTAACCGCCTTCTTCACCTCATACGCTTGGGGCACAAAGTAGCCTTTGATTTTGCCTAGCTGTTTAGGTTCGCTGCCACACATGCCGCCTGACACGTCAAGAATGTGAACACCTGCCGCCTGCAGTTTTTGGGCGAAAACAACGGCGTCTTCGATTGGGGTTCCCTGGGGCGCTAAATCGTCAGAACCCAGCCGATACAGCAGAAGCCTGCCGCCAAGTTTTTGGCGCACTTTTTCAACAACCATAAGAGGGAACCGCATCCGATTCTCCAGCGAGCCGCCGAAATCGTCAGTGCGCTTATTGAGTAGCGGGGTGAAGAACTGGTTTAGCAAGTACCCGTGTGCGCCGTGGAGTTCCACTCCGTCGAAGCCTGCTTTTACCGCCCGCTCCGCCGCCAACGCATAATCCTCCGCCAAAGCGTAGAGTTCGGCTTTTTGCAGCATCCTTGTTTTGTCCCTGTCACATGGTCCCACGGGCATGGCGCCGATGACTTTCTTGTTTGCCACAGCCCCCGCATGGCTGATCTGCACCACCGCAGGAGCACCCACAGAATGAATGCCCTCTGCGAGTTTTTCAAAGCCCGAGATGAGCGTGTCGTCGTAGATGCCAAGTTGTTTGGGTCCGATTTTCCCCAGCGGCGAAACATACGCATGCTCCACAATGGGTAATCCCAAGGCGGGGGAGCGGCGGACGTAGAAGTTGATGAGTTTGTCTGTGACTTCCCCTTTGAAGCTGGCTCTGCCTGACTGCATCGGAGGCATAACAATGCGGTTGCGAAGCGTTACGCCGTTGACGTTTAAGGGGTCAAGTAGTCCAGCCAATGAGAGCACCAGTGCAGATAAGGTGCCATCGGATAATAAGAACTTGCTGACAAAAAGTCCTAAACAGACTCTTTGGATACAACTGTTCGGTTGAGGAGTGTTTCTTCTTGGATGGCTTTCTCCATGAGGCACCGAACCGCCTCGTTCATGTTGCCACGGAAATAGGGCTTAACGATTTTCTGGGCGAATTCTTTAAGCATTTCCGCTGAAAAATTGTGGAAAGTCAAGGACACCAAGAGTTCGTTTTCGGCTAATGCTTGGGTTTGCGGCATGTGGTTCACGTTGGCTGATATGTTGGATTTGCTTTTAAGGCACCCCACCAAGCGACTCTGCGGCTGTAGGGAGGGGTCGGTTAAAGTGTCCCAGAGAGCAACCTTGTTGGTGTACTGTTGTAGTCACAAACCGATATTATCGACCCGTTTCCATTACCCCATGTCCAAGTAAGCAACTAAAGATTCAGGTGAAAAAGGTTTGGCAAGCACAATTGTAGAAACCACCTGCAAAGCAGAGGACCTAGCCACCCAACCAGCGGATTTAACGAACAAAACAGTCCTCATCACCGGAGGAACAACCGGCATCGGATGCGCCACCGCCCTCCTCGTCGCATCTAAGGGCGCTAAACTGCTTATTTTCAGCAAAAGCGAAAGCATCCTCCAAGACGCCCTTCAAGAAATAGGCAAAGTCGGCAGCGTAATTGGGTTAACAGCCGACACAACCAAAACAGAGGACATCAAAAAGATATTTGAAACCGTTGACCGCGAATTCGGCGGACTAGACATATTGGTCGCCAACACCGCGGCGGGCGCTGAAACCATTGCGGAGATGTCTCTTGAAGACCAAGAAAACATCCTCAAAACCAACCTACTTTGGTATCTGGGGATTGCTCAGGAAGCTGTTGACCGCATGAAAAACCGGGGCGGCCACATCGTCGTCGTTGGCTCCATGAGTCCTACTCCTCGGGTCGAAGGCAGGTCTGTGTACGTTGCGGCGCGGTCGGGGATTGAAGGGTTCGCGTCGGCACTGCGTAGGGAAGTTAACGAGGCAGGGATCAAAGTGACGCTTATTGAGCCGGGGCATGTATGCTTAAATATCCATGGGTTACCCGTCGAGAAGGATGGAATGCAACTTAAAGCCGAGGACGTTGCCGAAGTCATACTTTTTGCTTTGACGCGTCCCATGCGGGTTGATGTTACTGAGATGCGGGTGCTTCCTCACCTCCAACACGGCTAAGGTTGTTCTGTGATGGAGTCTGAGGTTTTTTTGGGGTGCTCAGGCTTCTACTACAACCATTGGAAAGGCAAGTTTTACCCAGCGGAGCTCTCAAAAACCCGTTGGCTTCAATACTACGCCCAACACTTCAACACCCTAGAAGTCAACAACACATTTTACCGCTACCCCACCGAAAAACTTCTCAAGAACTGGTACACGAAAACCCCATCAGACTTCAGGTTTACCCTAAAAGCCAATCGAATAATCACCCACCTCCACAAGTTCAGGCAGACAGAACAATATACCCAAAACTTCTACCAACTCGCCCGCCTGCTTGAAGAAAAATTGTTGTGTGTACTTTTCCAGTTGCCGCCAATGGTCCACAAGGACATGGCGTTGCTTGAGGCAATCGCAGTTCAGATGGATTCTTCGGTTATGAACGCCTTGGAGTTTAGGCACAGAAGTTGGTGGGACCGCGAAGTCTACGACTTTCTCGATGGGCACGGCTTGGTTTTCTGCAGTGTCTCCGCCTCCGACCTAACTGAAGAGTTGATTGAGACTGGCGGCGCCGTTTATGTGCGGTTTCACGGTAAAGACTGTTGGTACAGGCATAACTACCCCGACGACCAGTTGGCAGCTTGGGCACAGAAAATCAAACAACAGAACCCAAAACGCGTTCTATGCTACTTTAACAACGACTACAACGCCAACGCGCCAAAGAACTGTTTAACTCTGAAGAAACTTTTGGAGCCAAAATAGCGTAAGTGCAGAAGCCTTTACATTAACCGCGGCTCAAAAAACAGCTGTTCTGCTTGTAAAAAACGCCTCAACCAGCCAGCAACACACTTCTGTTGCAAAACACAAAACACAACCGCCTACACAGCCCCACAGAAAGAAGATGAGCAAGAGCGACACACTCTTCTTCTAACAATAGAAAAACAAAACTAACCACTTTGAGTTGCTGTCAAAGCATTGATTCATAGATTTTGATGGTTTGCTCAGCCACTTTTCTCCAAGTAAAGTACTCCAGCACACGCTGACGACCGTTTTCTCCCCAACTCCTCGCCAAATCTGGTTGTTTGAGGACTTCTTTGATACCCCATGCAATGTCTGAGGGGTCTTCGCCGTTGACGTGTACGCCGGTTTGGTCTGAGCCGCCGTTAACCACCTGTTCTTTGAAGCCCACTACGCCTCGGGCGCCGACTACGATGGGTTTAGCCATAGCCATTGCTTCCAAGCTGACTATGCCGAAGGGTTCATACGTAGAGGGAAATATGCAGAGGTCTGAGGCTGCGTAGTGGAGTATGCGTTCGTCTTCTTTTACGAAGTCGAAGCGGTAAACCACGTTGTTTTTTATGTTTAGGCGTTCAGCGGTTTCTACGATGTCATTTTGTTCTTCGCCCTTGCCTAAAATCACCAACTTAGTGTTAGGGTATTCTTTTAGCACCAGAGGCATCGCCTGCAACAGGTTCCGCACGCCTTTAACCCATGCCAGTCGCCCAATAAAGAGCAGCATATTCCACCCTTCAGGTATGCCGTATTTTGTCCTAATCTGTTTGACGGCTTCGGGCTTTATTTTAGTCGGGTCATAGCGGTCGGGGTCAACGCCGTTCCAAACCACGCTGATTTTGCCCGGTGACCACCCATGTTTGGCAAGGTCCTCCTGCATTGCGTAGCTTACGGTTACGACCTTATCCGAGTTCTGCGCCATCGCTCTTTCTAAGTGAGATACTACTTCGGAGCCTGCTCCACCGCTTCTACCCCACTCAGTACTGTGAACGTGAAAGGCAACGGGGATTTTGGTTTCGTTTTTTATTACGAGCCCTGCGATGCTGCTCAGCCAGTCATGGACGCAGACGACGTCGAAGTTGATTTTTTCTTTGCGGATGAGACTGTTGATGAATTTTGTGGCAGAAAGTATGTTGTAGATGAATATGTCGTTGAAGACTTTGATGTTGGTACCCCATTTTTTAAGGTCGTCAGCTACAAAGTAGGGCCAGATGTTGGCAGCGTCAGCGATGAGGGGACGATGGATTTCTACACCGCGCAGGATTTCGTATGTTTGAAGGTTGCTGTTGTTTAAAGTGAAAACTGAAACGTCATGACCTAAATCGACGTATTCACGGGTCATGTATTCAGCGTAAGTTCCAAGTCCGCCGACTAAGGCTGGCGGGTACTCGTAGACAAAAAAGCCTATTCTCACAAAGGTCGCCTACAGAGTCTAGAGCGGTTAGAAGTTATTTATACTTTAAGTTTGCCGCTTAAACGGTTTGGTTCCACCAATAAACCTTTGAGTAGTTGCCTTCCACTGGGTAATTCGGGTCCGAGTAAACGATGTCTAAGCCTAACCCATACTGGTTGAGCAGTTGGCGGGTGTCATTCCAAATCTTGGGCGTCAACTCATCGGGGCTCCAATACCAGACTTTATCGGTTGGGCGCCTAAACCCAAACCCGTAATTCTGCGGCATAACATACACCGCCTCGGCGGGAGTAGAACGGGTAATTCTTCCTGTTTGGATGTCCTCCCAAAAGTTCTCTAAGGCTTCAAAGTGCTCGTCTTTCATGACGCCATATGGGTTGCTGCTGTCGTTTTGGGGGTAATTGAAGATGGCAATGTAGTCTGCACCCGAAGTGTAAGATGCAACCAACTGCTGGTAGACTTCAGCGCCAGTATCCAAATAGGGCGGTTCATCGTACTTCCACGTTATTATTGTACCCCACTCTTTTCCTTGTAATGTGGCTGCACCACGCGTTACTGCGATATCTTGGGCTACTGTGTCGTTCCAGCCCACCTGCGCCAAAACCACATCCCAACCGCCCAGATAGGTGAACCAGTGCAAAGCGTATTCGGAAACAAACATCTTGGCGGAAATGTTTTGGAGTGCTTGGATTCCATAGTCGTTTCGAATAAAGGAAAGGTACACTTCTGCTGCGGAGTCGTAGTCGCGTGAGAGAGAGCCGTTTATGAATTGTTCTCTACCTTCGCTGTGGGCTTGATAGAGCGGTCGGTTTCCAATTACCTGCCAGTAATCCCCAAAGTAACGCGTCCAATTATAATCAATCTGCAATCCACCGGGTTCATCATAATAGTAAATGCCCAGTAGCTTGTCGCCGTAAGTTTGCATGGCGTCAACTATCCAAGGCAATTGCCAAGGGTCAGATTCGATGTCAAACCAGCCGAACAACACAATAATGTCTAAGCCATGCTGTGTGGCGTAATCGGCGATTTCGTTTAGGCTCGTTTGGTTTCTACTCACAGGGCCTGACTGGATGATGAGGAGGTTGGTGTAGTTTTCTACGCGGTCGATGAGGAGTTTGGCTTCGGCGGTGGTGTTGCCACAGAAAGCAACCCCCACATGCACAGGCTTAGACTCTGAATTGCCTTGGCTTGTGGTTAATACGCCGTAGTTGATGAAGGCGGCGACAACAATAATTATGAGCAAAATTATGGTTGCCACAAGGAGTTTGTTCTGTTGCTTCAACCAAAGCATCCCACTTTAGCCGCTGCCCTAAACAGACAGTAGGGCTCTACGTTAATTTGTTTTTCGAATGTACACCGCAGATTGCCATAAGTTAAAATGACCCCAAACCCATAGCCAAACAGTGACTTACATGCCCAAAACGCTACACTTGCCCCAGAGTGTCTACGACAACCTGGTCAAAACATCTGAGGAACTCACTTTGATGGCTAAAAAACCAATCTCGCCCGCGATGACCGTAGATTTGCTCATGGAAATATACCGTGCCCACCTAAACAATCCCTGCGTGCTCGATGCGTTCAGCCTGCAACTGCGTAACTCAGACTTTATGTCACCTGAAGAATTCGACAAGTACTGGGACGACACTCTGCCCAAACCCAACCATAAGGCTAAACACAAAAAAGCTAATGGGCGGTAAGTGAGGAACAGGAAAAAGAAATAGAAAGCTGATGTTTCTTTCAAGCTACCGCTTTTAGAATTAACTTACTTTTTTCCTGCGCTTTTCGCAAAATCCTCTTTGAACTTCTTAATCCCAATATCAGTTAACGGATGGTTCCACATCTTTGCTAAAACGTCAGCGGGTATTGTTGCGATATGTGCTCCAGCTTTTGCTGCTTCCAAGACGTGAATAGGATGGCGGATGCTTGCAACTATGATTTTGGTCTTAAACCCGTAGTTCTTGTAAATCTGTATAATGTCTCGGACAAGGTTGAGTCCATCTTCGGATATGTCGTCTAATCTGCCGATAAACGGTGAGACGTAGCTTGCTCCTGCCTTTGCTGCAATTAACGCTTGATTTGCACTAAACACCAAAGTTACGTTTGTTTTAACTCCTTTGGCTTCGAGTATCTTTGCGGCTTTAATTCCTTCCTGAGTAAAGGCAATCTTGACGACGACGTTTGTTGCCCATTTTGCGTATGCTTCGCCCTCTTTTACTATTTCATCACATGTGTCTGCGTTCCCCTCCACTGAAATGGGGCCCGCTATCACTTTTGCGATCTCAGCGATTATTTCTTGTTGGCTTTTTCCGCCTTCTCTTGCAATAAGGGTGGGATTCGTGGTAACTCCATCGACAACTCCAAGTGCAGCTGCCTTTTTGATTTGTTCAACATTTGCAGTATCTAAAAAGAATTCCATGCTATTTACCCCTCAAATAAACACACATTACATTGATCAACTGTAACTCTCTCCACCTATCGCTTGCGATTCCTTTTTGCAACTCCCCCGAACAAACTCGGCTATTCCCTCTGAGTCAAGCCTATATTTTTTCATGAGTTCAAGAGGTTCTCCTGACTCGCAGAATATATCTCTTATCCCATGCCTCTTTAACGTGCACGGGGTTGACTTTCCTGTTTCGCTTAAGACTTCGGCAATCGCTCCTCCGAGTCCGCCTGTTATTTGGTGGTCTTCGACGCTGATTATTAAGCCGGTTTTTTTAGCCCAAAACCGTATTGCGTCTTTATCGATGGGCTTGATCGTGTGGCAGTCAATCACTGCACAAGAAATTCCTTCAGATTCGAGTTTCTCTGCGGCAATTATCGATTCATACACTTGGGGTCCGCATGCGAAAATTGCCACGTCTTCTCCGTCTCGATAGACATTTGCTTTTCCAATCGAAAAGGGGGTTAAGTGCGTGGTGAACACTGGCATTTTCTCGCGGCAGGAGCGAATGTAAACTGGGCTTTTTATTTTGCATGCTTCAATCGTTGCTTTTCTTGCCTCTTCAACATCCGCTGGGACAATAACCATCATATTGGGAAGAACCCGAGTAATTGCTATGTCTTCTAAAGCTTGGTGAGATGCCCCATCTGGTCCCACTGTAACTCCAGTGTGGGAACCATGCAGTTTTACTGGCACGTTATTGTAGCAGACAGAAACGCGGACCTGATCCCAATTTCGTCCAGGCGAGAAAACGCCGTATGCGGAGATAAAGACTGTTTTTCCCAAAGACGCGATTCCAGCGGCGACGCCTGCCATGTTCTGCTCTGAGACGCCGACTTGAACGAAACGGTCAGGGAATTTTTCTGCGAACCAATGCGTTCTGGTGCTTTCGGAAACGTCAGCGGTCATTACCCAGAGGTTTGGATTTTCAGTTCCAATCTCGACTAGTGCTTTTCCGAATCCGTCGCGGCTTGGTTTCTTGTTCTGTGGTGCATCGATGTTTTCGATGAGCGCCATTTGTTTGTTGATTTTTTGTGAGTTTACCATGTTAGCATCACGGGATAACGTGTTACTCCTTTTCACCGTTTCGATAGAACTTTCTCTCCTCTTCAAGGTCTTCTAAAGCTTCTATTGCTTCCTTGTCACCCGGAGATTTGCCATGCCACTCAGTGATGAACTCCATAAAGGAGATGTCTTTTCCTGGAACGGTGTGTGCGATTATCATGGTTGGTTTATCGATTACTGTTTTGGCTTCGTTACATGCTGAAATTATTTGTTGGATGTTGTGACCGTCGATGTTGATTACGTGCCATCCGAACGCGCGGTATTTTTCTTCAAGTGATTCAAGCGGAAGAACATCTTCAGTAAATCCATCGATCTGGATGTTATTCCGATCCATAATGGCAACCAGATTTCCAAGTTTGAACTTAGCCGCTAAAAGCGCTGCTTCCCATATTTGCCCCTCATTATGCTCGCCGTCAGAACAGACACAGTAAACACGCCATTTCTTTTTCTCTCTCTTAGCAACCAATGCCATACCCACAGCAATGGAGAGCCCCTGTCCAAGAGGGCCTGAACTGTTCTCGATGCCAGGCAATGTTTCTCTATGGGGGTGTCCCTGTAATCTTGAACCCAACTTTCGAAGAGTCATCAACTCTTCTTTTGGGAAGTATCCTGCCTCACCGAGTGTAGCATATAACCCTGGGCAAACATGTCCATTCGAGAGGATACATCGGTCTCGGCCTTCCCAATTGGGGTTCTTTGGATCGTGGTTTAAGACGTTAAAGTAAAGCGCGGTGAATACGTCGGCTAACCCCATCGAGCCAGCTGGGTGACCTGATTTTGCTGCGTGAAGCATTTTTACAATGCTTTGTCTAATGTTGTTTGACAGTAGGTAGAGTTCCTGTATATCGGTAACTTTGGTTGCTCCCACTTCAACCGTTGGGCATACTTCAAGAAGCGTTTGTTTTGGCGGTTCGGTTACTAGTTTTGGGACCTCAATGTTTGCTGTCATTTCCTGAGACCAGCACGTTTGTGATTTACTTTGACCTCGGACGCCCGACTCGTAAATATTCTGAACTGCGTCCGGAATGCTTTCCGCCGCGAAAATTGCACTCGATGCGGCAAGGATATTTGCTCCTGCTTCACTAGCGCTCTCAGAAGTCGCCGAGTTTATTCCGCCATCAACTTCAATTTCGAGATTTGGATATTTTGCTCGAAGTGCACGGACTTTTGCTTCCACTTCAGTGATGTATTTTTGCCCAGAAAAGCCGGGGTTAACGGTCATAACTAAAACTTGCTTGACCGCTTTATCATTAAGGTATGGATAAAGCGTCTCTACTGGTGTCGGTGGATTGATGGCGAGACCTATTTTTCCACCAGAAGAACGCGTTTTCTCTATTTCGTTCCAGTCAGTAACAGCCTCGACATGGACAAAGTGAGTGTGCTTTCCAGAAATCTTCGAAACCCAATTTTCAGGGTCCTTAACCATCCAGTGAAATTCATATGAAACTCCTTGAGGAAGGTCAGACAAACTTTCAAGCCCAATCGTGTCATTGGGAACGAAAACGTTGTCCATGATGTCGATGTGAACGGTTTTAACGCTTGGTTTAACCTTTTCGATGTGTGCAAGCAATTCTTGTCGGCTTTTCACTAAGATTGCTGGTACTACTTCTACATCCATCTGAATCAACTATTAAACCTAATTTTTCGTTGCATGCCAGATTTGCCCCGCATTTTTTGCATGCGTGTTACAACATGAATACCACTAGCTTTTAAGCCTTCATCAAAAAAGCGCTAAAAATCAATAACTGCATGATTGTTTACGTTTGACTGCATCTTGAAACAAAAAAGACATTGCAGGCGCTTAAACTATGCTCGTAAATTGGTCGAAAAGGTCGAAGCAATCACCGTTCAGGGAATCTATTGGAAAAGAGGTTAAAAATTCTTGGGAAAATACGATTTTT
Source organism: Bathyarchaeia archaeon (assembly GCA_050108095.1). GTDB lineage: Archaea > Thermoproteota > Bathyarchaeia > Bathyarchaeales > Bathycorpusculaceae > Bathycorpusculum. The sequence goes on along the minus strand of JBNIDO010000056.1, from coordinate 2,987 downwards.
TGGATCTAAGCCGATTAACCTTGGGTTAATGTTCCTTTTAAAATTGAGGTCTTTCAGTCGAAAGAAAAATTCATTTTAAAAAGTCCTTTAGCCGCTTCTTCACGCTTACCACTGCTGCAGGACTTGGTACACTATCACTAACAACAATCTCTTTTGCTCCCGCAGCCCGAATCTTATCAAACGCACAACCAACAAGTAGCCCATGAACTGAAGCGCAAACGATCCTTTTGGCCCCTCCTTTTTTACATACCTGAGCAGCCTTAACCATCGTCTCTCCGCTAATGATCATGTCATCGATTAGAATAACATCGCGACCAGCAATATCTGCGTCGAGTTTTTCGGAAGTGATTTGCCTAAACGCAATTGGTCCATGGATGTACTCACTGAGGGTTTTTTCCATGCTGACCCCGCCCAGTTTCTCAACGAAGTGAGCGGCACCTTGATCGGGTGCGATAAAAACAGGATTCGATACTCGCGGTTTTACATAATCAAATAAATCATTAACAATCGATCGATTCTCAATAGTTAAGCCAGCGATATTCTTTGTGTTTTCGCTTGATTCCAAAAAGTGGCAATTAAAAGTAATGAGCTCATCAAGTCCAGCACTAGACAGCAGTTTGATGGTCATTGTTGCGGAATCGGTTTCTCCAGGTCTGGATATTTCATCCTGCCGTGAGTAGGGAAGGTATGGAATGATCCCTGTTACTTTTGCTGCAACTGGTTTTACTGCGCTTAAGATTTGCAGAAACTGCAGGAGCCGCGTGTCTTGGTCTGGGTAACACCTGTGCAGGATAGCAACATGTTTCCCTTGTAATTTTTCTATCTGGGGAATGTAAATGTAGTTCTCGCAGTCGTGAAATTTTTTTATCTCAACGTTTGGTTGTGCGAGGTCAGAACAACTTGGGCTGACTAGTAGGAATTTTTCCATACCCCTACGTAGCAAGAAGAGTATAAAAAGCCTACCATGTTTGGTGGGTAAAGATAATAGTTCATTATCGTCTATCCAATATGCTTTAAACGATTACAGATGGGCTGCTAAGGTGCTGTGTTGCTAAGCATTACGGAATTTCGCTTTAAATGAGATTCAGTCTGTGGTATAACCGTACATATCTCAACCAAATTTTTGGTGGGAGCGAGAGTTTTAAAAGAACAAACACGCCATCATATGCTGACTAAGAGGAAACATACATGCCCACCAGTTTCCAGCCTGTCCGTGGAATGCGCGACCTCATCGGCGAAGAAGCCCAAACCTTCACCACCATCATAGCCAAAGCCAGACAAACCGCAGAACTCTACGGTTTCCGAGAAGTGATAACGCCGCATGTAGAGCCACTGGAACTGCTTAGCGCCAAATCAGGCGAGGAAATCCGCCAACGCATGTTCATCTTCAAAGACTTAGGTGCGCGTCAAGTGGCGCTACGCCCAGAATTCACCGCGTCAATAGCCCGATTAATAACGACAGCGCTCAAGAACGAGCCCAAACCCCTGCGACTATTCTCTGTGGGTACCGTGTACCGTTATGATGAGCCGCAGAAGGGGAGGTACCGTGAGTTTTGGCAGTCCAACTTTGAGTTAATGGGCTCCTCTCGTCCTGAGGCAGACGCTGAAATCGTGTTGCTCACCAACAGCTTGATGGCATCGCTTGGGCTGCAGGGGTACGCCTTCAAAATCGGACATATAGGCGTCATCCGCGGCATACTGAACCAAGACGGCGTGGACGAGAAAACCCAGAATGCGGTGTTGCAGAAGATGGATAAGAAAGAGTACGATACCGCGTTGGGGCTGGTGGAGTCAGAGAAAAGCCGCAGCATGCTTGAAGGCCTAATTGCGCTTAAGGGCAGAGACTGGCGTGAAACCGTTGAGCAAATGAAGGCATACCTTGCGGATTATCCCGACGCTAAAGCTGCAACCGAAAACCTAGGCGAAATCCTCAACCTCACCGCCCAAAGCGCCAATCTAACCATAACCGTGGAACCCGCCTTCGCACGAGGCCTCGAATACTACACAGGCATGATCTTTGAAATCTACATTCCCCAACTTGACATCGCCTTGGGCGGCGGCGGACGCTACGACCGCTTAATCGAAACCTTCGGCGGCGACCCCACCCCAGCAGTCGGCTGTGCACACGGCATCGACCGGGTGGCTATCGCGCTCCAGGAACAAAAAGCGGCAGTCAACCTCGGCGGCGCCAAACGGGTTGCAGTTACAGCTATAACTGAAAACTTGAAGGATGAAGCACTTAAAATAGCCCAGCAACTCCGTGCCGAGGGCATAGCAGTGGAGTTTGAGGTTATGGGGCGCAAAATGGGAAAAGCGCTTGAAGATGCTAATAAACGTAGGGTTGACTTTGCAGTTATCGTTGGCGAGAGGGAACTAAAAGAAGGCGCAGTTGTACTGAAGAACTTAAAAGATAGGGTGCAGAGCACTGTTCCAATCGGTAAACTTGCTGAAGAAATCAAAAGCTAAACCTGCTCTGCTTGCTTTTTTCACCACAACCAGCTTGCAACTGGAAGCGGACGCTGACACCAAAAAGCAGCCTGCGCCACTGTCGGCTGGTTGTTGTTGCATATAGGGGAATTCCCACAACAACTATAGAAAAAAGCTTCGCCAAGTTTGATTAGACCGAAAAATTTTGGGGGTAAGCCAAAAAAGGGCTTACTTTTCTGGTTAGAGGCGTTTTATGTAGCGGTTGACTTCCCACTCGGTGACCTGTGTGCGGTAGAGGTCCCATTCGTGGCGTTTCTCTTTAAGGAAGTTCTCAAATGCCACTGGACCCAAGGTTTCCTTCATCAAATCGCTGGTTTCAAGTTCGTCAAGGGATTCTTTGAGGTTCTCTGGCAGCGAGACGATGCCGCGTTGCTTGCGTTCTTCATAGCTCATGTGGTAAACGTTTAGTTCCACTGCGTCGCCTGGGTCAATCCTGTTCTTTATGAGTCCTGATATGCTCAATTGTTGACTGACTCTAGGATCAGAGAATATCTGGTCCA
>JBNIDO010000055.1:0-19087 GCA_050108095.1 Bathyarchaeia archaeon | reverse complement strand
ACACAACAACTTCTTAGGGGCTTGGCAGACGACTGCTTTTCTGTGGCTACGTCTGAGTTGGCTTGCAGACTGGTTGTGGCGATCCATAGACCAGCAAATTATTTAATCTAAAATTCAAGATGTGGAGCTAAGCCCTGTACAGTGCTCTTGTGTTTAAACTGAAAAAGTAAGCCTTTTTGTTTTAATCAAAAATATTCAATTTCTGAATTAACTTTATTAATAGATTGCTCTTAATACATTACTTGCTGAGAGCTAACGTCTTAGCTCTTAGACACAAATTTGGGAGAATAAAAATTGCATAGGAAACATATAATTCCAAGTTTGCTATTGCTTTCACTTCTTGCATCCCTTTTCATCGGTATTGCACCTGTTAAAGCAGATTCCACAGATTTATACAGCACAGAAGCATTAAAAGAGTACAAACAATGGAACGCATACACTCCAGCATACACTTTTAGTAAAGACTCCGGCTCAGTTCTTCAAGCCATGTCAACAGATAACGGCCTTGGTGACGCCTACATCTTTATGCCATTTGACCGAAGCTATCTTGATGGAAAGAAATTGCGAGTTTACTGGCAATGGTATTATGACTACTACGGTGATCCCGTAACTCTTGCAGAACTTTATGTAGTTGACCACGAACTCAACAGACGGCTTATAAATGACGATGAATTTAGGACGACAGTAGATAACGTACAGCATCCAATCAGCGATTACAACTCTGTACTGGCCTGTAGCTACCCTGCTACTAGCAATGGCGGATGGATTGGTTGGAGAGAAGATACATCGGGTATCTTAAATCTATCAGGTTTCTCAAGTTCAACCGTCTCAGTCGTTATCAGAGCAGTAGATTATTGGACAGCAGACACTACCGGACTTCAAGTTTGCCGTATACAAGTTTTAGATTCAAGCAATAATGTTCTAAAGACCTGTTATTTTGTAGGTTCGGTAATCATGGATCAACTCAATACATACTTTGACTATGGTTTGTTAAGAACACCAAGTATGACTTCTTATGGCACACTCTGGTACCCAGCAGACTATGGCGGAGATGCGGAACGTACTATGTCAGGCGCAGTCTCGGCCTATATTACAACGGAGTTCGCTAATACTGGTAAATATAATCCTTGTATCGATGATTGGGGAGATAGAAATGACGGAACATACCCAGATACTGTCTATTATAATACATATGCGAACGAAATAGTATGTGATTATTCCTTAGTTATCTATAAAGGGCATTACTGGCGGAATGACAGTGCTGGAGGCTGCGGTACTCCTGACTGCGACGTCAACCATTGGGGAGTCGTCGATATAAACGGTTACGCTACACTGGACCCTATAACAGACTATGAGCTTTTTGCTAGTGTGCAAGCTGCAAAAACTGTAACGAGTCATACACGTGGCACGCATGACTTCGTTTTTCTCTGGTCATGTGTAGAAGGCGATCCTAGCAGAGCTGGAGAGATCTCAGGAGATCACGCTTGGGGTATGCTCGCATCATGGATGGACATCACTGATCCAAGTAGCGAAATATGTGACGATGGATATGCAGACCCTGATCTCTCTGATCACGTTTTCATTTGTTTCACATCGCTTTCACCCTGTTATAATGCTCCGGGGCAAGCTGCTGACAAATATTTATCGCAATTCGTCTGCTATTTCTTCAACCGTCTCATCATAGGACATAACGTAATGGATGCTCTAGATGCTGCCTCACAATTTGTAAATGATGCGGACTTTGACGAGAGTGACCTCTATCTAAATCAGCAGATAGTGTGGGATCCAGTGAATCAATGTAATGCTACCACACAGTTACGTGTCTGGGGCGATGGATATGCGACAATACCAAGATAGAACGGTGAAAAAATGAACAAAAAATTAACAACCGCTATTCTAATAGTCTTTTTAGCGTTATCGTTTTCTCAGCAACTTTCTTGTCGCGCGTCTGAGACTGAATCACCTGCTCACGCCGAAAGGGTTTTGAAATTCTTGAGCGATGTTGTGGACATTAATTTATCGAAATATGAGATATACCTGAGTATTTTTTCAGTGCAAAATCTGTCAGAGATTAGTATAATCGGTGATACTGGATACTTAGAGACCTCAGGAATCTACGAACTGTTTTACTACGACTATGAAAATCATGAAAACAGCTTTTTGCGGTGCTCTTTCACTTTTGCCGATGCAACCTTAAGGGCCTGTAAGGTATATGCAACTTCGGGGTCGCCACTTTATAATAACAATCCCAGCCCCAACGCCGCCGATGCTGCAGATATTTTCATGGAAAGATTTGAAAAATTTACTGGAGACTCAAATATAGCTACAATGAGAAGCATGCTTGTCGGTGTTGACTCCGCAAAGGATTCTTCTAAAATCGTTGATGACTTAAAGCTTGAAGTATCCTCACATGGCAACACTACTTTATTCTATTGGAAGCCAACCTATGAAGGCGTAGATTACCCTGGAATAAACTTAAGTTTCAAAAATGGACACTATAATTCTTTTGTTGATAGCCGAAGCCTCAATTCTATCGGCGACACGACTGTAAATGTCACCGAGGAGCAGGCGGTTGCTTTGGCGTTGAAGCGGGCGGAAACCTTTTCATACCGAATGGACGATGATGAAGTGATCACAAACTTTTCAATAGTACATGACTATATACGTGCAGAACCGTTTTCCAAGAGCCGTGGTGAAGATAAGAGTTTATATCCAATCTGGAGGATCTACTTGCCGCTAAGCGAGTTATATCCAGGCTTTGTTAACGAGATTCTTGTAGAATTGTGGGCTGATAGTGGCGAAGTAATTTCTTGCGTTCCGTTGAGCATAGGTGGTCCTATTCCAGATAGTTCAGAGAGCCCTTCTACAGTTGACCCAACCCTCTCTAAGGACCAAACTGTTGCAGAATTCAACCAGTTTCCCGCTGCATACGTCGCTGCCATCTTAGCTGCTGTCTTGGTTTCAGTTGCAGTCATTGCAGTAGTGCTTAAGAAGCGAATAAGCAAATAACCTCCTCTTTTTTATTTTCAAATCCATCCACTAAAAATTAAGTGGGCTTAGTGAGCGGCTGTGTTTTTGGGTTTTGTACCTAGATGGGTTGCAGGCTGGTTGTGGAGGTTTCTACAAGCAGAACAAAGATTCGACCACTAAGAAGGTTAACCGATGAGTTTTGCTAAGTAGGGGATTTTTTTGAGGGGATAAATGATGGCGACCGTGAGACTAAAACTCACCGCTGTCATGTAGAGCACGTCAACTATGAAGATGTAGGTGTAGGGGAACGCGAAGCCCAACAGCCCCAGTTGCAGCGTTTCCAAAATCATGATATGCAACAGGTAAATCGGTAGCGTGTTTTGTCCTATCCAGTGGATGACGCCGTTGACGGTGGGGTTTAGGCGGTCTATTCTGCTCTGGGGGATTCGGGTTAGGAGCAAGAAGAGGGCTGCGGAGGCGATTATCATGTTGAAGCTCAAATAGCCGTGGAAGAAGCCTGTGTAGGATTCGCCCATGCTGGCGGTTAAGAACCAGTCGCCCAAGATTGCAACTATCAAGCCCCCGAGCAAGCCCAGATAAGCCCACAGCGAACGGATTTTCGTGTTGATGAGGTAGATGCCTAAGAGGAAATATCCAACCCAGTCCAGCACAACAAACGACAACGGGTTAAAGCTAAAGGTGGTGAAGGTATGGATGATGGGGGTTATGACAGTGCCCACGAACCATATGGATAGCAGCACCGTGAATTTTCTGTGGTCCACATGCTTGACAAACACTCGCAACATCGGCGTAACCAAGTACAGCCCAACCAACAAGTAAAGAAACCACAACAGCGGATAAGACCCCGAAAGCAACCCCTGCTCCATGTTGTAGACGCTAAAAGGGGTACCTCGGACGCCGAAGCTCCAGCCGAAGTAGATTACTGTCCAGAAAATCATGGGCAACCCCACTCTGGCGAAGCGTTTCTTGTAGTAGACCCTCATGGGCTCGTCGGCTTTAGTGGGGGTAAGCAACAGGGCACCGCTTAGGATTATGAAGAGAGGCACGCCGAGGTAGCCTATGGCGCCGTAAACGTCGGAGGCAAACCAATCTACCATAACAAGGGGCGTTATTTCCCCTGGAATTCGGAAGGGGAAGCAGGAGCAGTGAACCAGAACAACCATGACTATGGCTATGGTACGGATTAAATCTACAGGATAGTTTACGTTGATTGGTTTGTTTTGGAGGGATTGCCTATGTCTTCACCGATATATCGGCTCCCAAATACATCCACTCCATTTAAGCGTGACCGACAAAAAAGCAGAGAATATTTGGACATTAAACCTTTTACCTCAAGCTACGGTTCAAACGACATTTTTTAAACTTTTAACCGATTACTTTTTCAGCGCCCGGAATCTTTTTGAGCCCAAAAACCAGCGCCGACGAAACCATGAAAACCAGCAGAGTGAAAACGGGGATGTCAATGAGGGGATTATACGTCAAGGTGTTTAGGTAAACGCCCAAAACCTGCATTGTCAACACTTCGAGAACTATCATGTGGATCAAATAAATCGGCAATGTGTTTTGGCTTATCCAGTGGACCACGCGGTTAACTTGGGGACGGCTATCAAACACCGAGGCTTTTACGGTGGTTAAGAGGAAAAACAAGCCTGCAGAGCCCACAATCATGGTGGCGCTCATGTAATTGTGCAAATACCCCGTAAACTGTTCGCCGACAGTAGCGGTTAGGAGCCAGTCCCCGATGATTGCGCCTAAAAGCCCCACTGCAGCAAAGAGGTAGCCGGTTTGGCGTTTGAAGTTGCTTTGGAGCAAGTAGATGCCTAAGAGGAAGTAGCCTACCCAATCAAAAAACACGAAAGAAACAGGGTCATAGGTGAAATCGGTGAATGTGTGGATTAATGGCGTAAACACTGTTCCTGCAAACCACAGAATCAGCAGGTAAGCGAATAATTTGCGGTCTATGTGTTTTAGGAGTATGCGCAGAATCGGCGTTATCGCGTATAGCCCCATAAGCAAGTAAATGTACCACAGGTGTGGGTATGCCCCTGTGAGGAGTCCCTGCCCTAGGTTGAAGAGCGTTAAGGGTTTCGCTCGAACGCTGAAGTCCCAGGCAAAATAGAACACGGTCCAGAAAAAGAAGGGCCAAGCGATGCGGTTGAAGCGTTTCTTATAGAAGGTTTTCAGTGGTTCATCGGCTTTGACTGGGTCAAGCAGCAAAGCACCTGTTAACATAACAAACAACGGCACTCCCACCGTACCCAAGGTGTTGTAGATGTCGGTTGTGAACCAGTAAACCACGTCGGTGGCTGTGATTCCGGGGCCCGGTATGGGATAGGGGTATCCTGAGGTGTGGACTAAGATGATGCCGAAAATGGCGATGAAGCGGATTAAATCAACCGAGTAACCGGCGGCTGGTTTAGGCTCCAAGGTATCCCCCACGTTCGCACCCATCGTCCACCAATTTGGGCGGATAGTCCTAATAAAATTAATGAAGAACCCGCCAAGCCAGCCTCAGATTTTTCCTGTCAGGAACTTCTTTACTTCCATCCAAAACGTTGCAACAAACGCCACACCAACCACCAATCCCCAATCACCCGCGTTAAGCGAGGTTATCTGGATTGCCGACTGCAAAGCTGGCAAGCTGGTGCCTGCAACCAGCACAACAAACACTACCAAAGCCCACAGCAGCATGACCTTGTTGGTTAGGATACCCTGTTTTAGCAGTGGCGTGTTTTCTGAGCGGAAATTGAAGGCTAAGAAGATGTGGCCAAACATCCATGTGGCGAACGCTACGGTTTGCGCTTGGATTGTCGCTTGTTCCACTGTTAGGGTGGAGAGTCCGGTGTAGTAGGTGACGAGGTAGGTGACTGTGACGGCTAAGAAGAGGCTCAAAGCACCTAGGGCTAGGGGTCTTAGCATGCGCCAATCCATAAACGGCTCTTTGGGGTCCTTGGGCGACTTTTTCATAGCACCTTTCTCTTGGGGTTCTGCAACGAAGGTGGCGGAGGCGGCTAAGTCCATGAAGAGTTCAAGCACTATGATTTGGATGGGGGCAAACGGCAACGGAATACCCAATATGATTGGAACAAGGAAGATAGACACCAAGGCGACTTTGCAAGCTAAGTAGTAGCGGACGCCCTTTCGGAGGTTGCTAAAGAGGCGGCGACCTTCGCTCACAGCGGTTTCTATGGTTGCAAAATTGTCGTCGGTGATTATCATGCTGGCTGCTTCTTTGGCTACGTCGGTGCCTCGGGTGCCCATGGCTATGCCGATGTGTGCTTCTTTGAGGGCAGGCGCATCGTTTATGCCGTCGCCCGTAACCGCCACAATATCCCCCATCTCCCGCAGCAGCCGAACCAACCGAAGCTTGTCCTCAGGAGTTGCCCGAGCAAACACACTGGTGCCCTTCAAAGCATTCTTCAACAATTCATCCGACATTGCTGCGATTTCGGCGCCTGTCAACACTTTGGAGTTGTTTATGCCGACTTGTCCTGCGACGGTTTGGGCGGTTTCAGGGTGGTCGCCTGTAACCATTATGACGCGGATGCCGGCTTGTTGGCAGGTTCGGATGGCGTCTCGGACTTCAGGGCGGGGTGGGTCAATGAAGCCTATGACGCCGACTAAAACGATGTCTTGCTCTAAGCCCTCTTTGGCGTCTGGGACTAAGCGGTGATAGCCAAAAGCGAGCAATCTTTCGCCGGTATGTGCCATTTGCGTGGTGACTTTGGCGACTTGGCCTCGCAATTCATCTGTTAAGGGGGTTTCTTGGCCTTCCAAAAGAATCCGTGAAGACTGGGTAAGGAGTTTTTCGGGGGCGCCGCTGGAGAGCACCACCGTTGAGGTACCATACTGGTACACGTAGGATGCTAATTTGCGGTTAACGTCAAAACTTAACTCGTTTTTAAGTACCCAGCCTTCGGTTAGCATTTTAACGTCAAAACCCGCCTGTTTTAGCCGCTCAAAAATCGCCTTAGACAGCGGATTACTCAGTGCTCCTGCGGCGTCGCTGGCGAGGAACGCGGTTCGCAAGGCTGCTTTCTCGTTTTCCCTAAACTCGGATGAGGCGTGGACGGCGCCGTCGAAGTAGAGGTGCTCAACCCGCAACTTGTTCTCAGTTATCGTTCCTGTTTTGTCGGTAGCTATGACAGTGACGTTGCCCAATGTTTCAGCCGCGCGGAGCCGCTTCACGATGGCACCCCTGCGGGACAACGCATAGCTGCCCACTCCCAACACCATGGTGATGATTATGGGGAGTTCTTCGGGTATGACTACGAAGGCTAAGGATAAACCGTAGAGGACCGCTTCGGCTGGGCTAGGCTGCAATCCACGGGCGTAGCTGAGCAGGGGGATGAGTATGGCAAAGAAGAGCGCCACCCAAACCAAAGTTTTGGACAGCTGCTTCATGGCCAACTGCAGGGAAGTTTTGGGTTCTTTGCCCGCTTTAGTTATGCCCTGTATCCTGCCCAGTTCGGTGGTTACGCCTGTCTGGGTTATTAGGGTTTTGGCTCTGCCTCGCGTGACCACGGTTCCAGTGAAAACCATGTTAATCTGCTCAGTAACGCGGGTTTCTGGGGGCAGCACTACAGCGGCGTCTTTGGCGGCGGGGAAGGATTCGCCAGTTAGGGAGGATTCATCGACTTCTAAACCGTAGGATTCCAAGATTCGTGCGTCGGCGGGAACTCGTTGCCCCACTTTGAGGAGCAAAATGTCGCCTGGAACCAAGTTGGCTGTTTGCACTTCTACTGTTTGCCCACTGCGGAGCACGGTTGCGGTTGGCGGTGCAAGTTGCCGCAGGGCGTTTACGGAGCGTTTAGCGCGGTACTCGTTCCAGACTTCTGCTAGGACGAGGATGATTATAATGACGATGATGGTTGCCGCATCTTCAAAACCGGTGTTGGCTAAGAACCCCAAGACGCTGTATAGTACGCCGATGGCTAAGAGCAGCAGTATCATGGGTTCGGTGACTTCTTCTTTAAAGATATCCCAGAAGCGAATCTGCCGCTCTTCTACAAGAGTGTTTTTGCCGTATCGGTTTAGGCGTGCCACTGCTTCCTGCTCGGTTAAGCCCCGCTCAATGTTGGATTCCAACGCCGAAACGGCTTCCTGAGGCGGCTGGGCATGCGGCTGACTCATCTTGGCACCTAAACGTTAACAAGGTCAGATTATTTGCGGAGGTGCATACCCTAAAAAGCTTGCGACAACAATCACTAAAAAATCCGCTGCCAATGGCTTAGGAGTTTTCGCTGTTTCTGTCCAACTCTTAGCCGAAATAGGGTGTGCAATCACAAACTTTATGGACTTTTCAGTAATAGAGCAAAAAATAGTGCTTGTGGTACAATCCTCAACCAGCCAACAACCAATCGGCGTTGCAGAAACCAAAACACAAACGCCTGCCAAACCCGCAAGAAGAAGATGAGCAAGGCAGACACCCTCTTCTTCTAACACTAGAGAAACAAACCAGCTGAAAACGACTCGCGACAGCATCAATTCCGTTTCCATCAACCAAAACCAGATTTCATCGCCAAAAAACGATTTAACTCGCATCATGAACCCCAGATATTCCCATCTTAAGCAATTGCTAAACATCAATTTGCGTTTTGCAACCCTTAATACGTTATTTACGCAAAACTTTATAACAGCGCCGAACGTTTTGAGTTCTAAAAAGGTAGAAGCAAATGAAATTCGGCACATACATGTTTGAAGCAAAAAAGGTTCCAGGCTTCGACTTTGACCTTTTCCGCACTAAGCCTGAAGTCGGAAGACGCCTGCCCCCAAAAGCTGATATGTACAGCAACGTAGCAATCTTCGGCGACAACGTAGCCGCACGTCTACACCCAGACTGGATCAGCCAATCAGACCTTGGTCCAGCATGGAGAACCAACGACAACTTTAACGTCCGCTGGGAAGTCCTCTGCCAAACACAACCAGAACACAGAGCAGAACAACTCGACTACATGGAAGACGTAGCTCGCAAAAGCCAAGGTGTCTGGCTAAACAGCATTCACTTCGCTGAACACGGCCACTGCACTTGCCCACGCTGCAAAGCACTCCACGAAAAAAGCGGCCTCAGCTGGTACGAATGGAGACGCAAAGAAGTCACAGACTACATGGCAGCAACAAGCGACCGCGTAATCAACAAAGCCAAAAAGCCACTCTACATCGGTATCCTACCAGACCCCGTTACCAACTATGAACGCTTCGGCGTCTGCTTCGACGACATGCTACCACTCACAACCGAAATGTTCGTCGTCATGTTCAGCAAGAACTACGCAACACCCTGGTACTGGGAAATGCTCACACGCAACTTCAAAAAACTCTTCAAAGACGTCAAGCTAAACATCGCACTCTATGTCATCGGTCCCGGCGACGACCCAAGAGAAACACCCACACCAAGCGAACTGCTCACAGTATCAGTCCGCATGGCACGTGCAGGTGCTGACGGTTTACTATACCTTACAGACAAAGCAGCTCAGATGCAGGAATTCCAAAAGAAAGCCATCGCAGAAAAAGACACACGCGAACGCCTAAAGAGTTACGGCGGCAAAGCAGGCCAAGAAGTCCTCGACCTAGTCACAAGCTGGGAAAAGCTCTTCTAAAATAAGCGCGGAACAAAAAACAAAAAGGCTGTCGGCAGTCAACCATAACTTGGTTGAAAGCCAAGCTGACTTTTTTATCTATTACCAACTCACCCAGTTTTAGAGGATGTAACCCAAGTTCTTCTTTTGGGTGTCGTTGATTTCTTTCATCGATTCGTATTGGGCTTCGATGAGGATTTTGAGGGCGTCAATGTTCTTTTTGATGTCCTCCAACTCAACGCCGCTCTGTAAAACACCCGATTCAACTAGTTGATCCTTCATTTTATCCATCGAAACCTCAAGCACTTTCACTTTGAAAGCGAAGATTTGCAAGGAGTAGAGCAGACTCAACTGTGAATTAAGCCTCTCCAAGCGGTCGAGCTGTAGAGTTTTCTTTAGGAATGCCTTGATCTTCTGTTCTTGTGTAGCTTCAGGCGACTGCTGAAGCTGTTCGTAGATGGCTGACTGTTTCCAGATGGCTTCTTTGGTTTCCTCAGCGTTCTTCTGAACCCGCTTAGAGGTTTTATCTAACAATTCTATGACTTCATCCAACTCAGTTCTCCCCCAACGTACCACTAAATTACTGTCAAGGGGGTAAACCAATTATATAAGCTTAAATAACACCGAGTTGCTCCCCCAATCAGGGATAGCCCAACAGTTTTAAGATCAGTTTTTCCGAATAAACACGTTTGTCGGTCGGAGGGCTGAAAGGGCTCTGGGACTCACGATTACAAAGGTCGTGATTGCTTTGTGCATTTCTTTTCTCCCAAAAGATATCTGTCAAAGCCCCAGCTAACCTACGCCGACACCAAAAACGGCTCAAAGCCATCTTCTAAGTCAAGTCGTGGTGTTGTTTTGAGCAGCTTTAACCTCAAAGGTTTGCCTTGGGTTATAGCCCAGTTTCTTCAGCGACGCATCGATAAACTCGATTTTTTCAGGGTCAACCCGTATCAACCCAGCCGTCTTGGGGAACTCTTTTAGACCCAACTCACCCGCGGTTTTTTCCCAGTTGTAAGCTGCTAAGGCTTCCTTGAATTCTTCGTTGTCGTCCCTTTGGATTATCTTTGCCTTCCCAGTTATCTGGGCACCCATGGCGGTTTCCCAGCCTTTGTATGGCAAAAAAACGCCGATGCTGACCTTTGGGTTTTCAACTATGTTTTTGAGTTTGGTTCCTGGTTCCCCAACAAAATACAGCGCAAGCCCCTTCGAGCGGTACTCTATGGGTGTTGCCCTTGGGATGTCTCCGCTGCAAGTTGCTAGGACACACATATTCTGTGCCTTAAGAAAACCGATGATGTGCTCTTCTAAAAGTGCAGACTCCATTTGCTTGTTAGGTAGAGAACTCATAGAAACACTTCCACTTACAGTGAAGTCTATTGTGTAAGTAAAAGTTTAGCTAAGAGTCTATTAGCGATTTGGCGTAGTCAACGATTTCTCGGATGTTCTCCTTTCGTGTGAAATCCATGGGTTTAGCGTAAGCCGCAAGCATACCCTTCTCGTCAGGAGTCTTGTTCTTCTTAAAGGCCAACCTAACCCTGAAAAAAGCCATCAAAACCTTATTGCCGAAATCCAGTTTGCCGTAGTTGAAGCCACCGCGCAGATAGAACAGCTTGAGATTTCCCTGTTGCTGCTCTGAGAAGTTGTTTTCGCGTATTTCCTCGATAATGCCCTCTTTTGATGGTGAAGCCCCGACTGCGAACACTATGATTTTTTTGTCAGCTAAACTGGGCAGATTGTCTTTGATTAGGCTAACACCACTGATGCCTACCGCATGTAGACTTCCGCCGAAGATGATCAGGGAGTACTCTGAGAGTTTTTTGGCGTCAACTTTTCTTGCGTCAAAGAGGTCGGCGTGGAGTTCTTCGGCTAACCATTCAGCGTATTTTCTTGTAAAGCCAGAGATTGAACGGTAAACTACCACTGTCTTGGGCATGGGATATCAAGTCAACACTTCTTCACTGTTAGCATAAATCTTTAACGCTGCCCTATCGACGTTTTAGTCAAAGTTTCTTGACAAAAAATGTTATTAAACCAGAAAATTCATCGCAATATCGATGAAACATGAAATCTATCGCAATCCTCTTCGGCATCATCATTCTTTGCCTTTCAATCATTGCTCCAGCAGTATACGCTTCCGCTGTGCCTTCGGTGGGCGTAAAAGAGGGCGATTGGATAGAGTACAACGTAACCATAGTCGGCGACCCCCCGCCTGTACATCGCGGCGTGGTAGGGATGCGGCTGGAAGTTTTAGGGGTTGAAGGAGCAGCGTTTCCAGTCAACCTAACCGAATGGTACGCTAACGGGACGGTGAAAAGTGCGATTTGGGATTTCAACTTTACCGAAGGCAACACTCAGGGATGGATAATCATCCCCGCCAACCTCAATCCAGGCGACACCTTCTTTGATAACTACTCAAAAATCGACAAGAACATCCTAATTCAGAGCCAAGAACAAAAAACAGTGCTGGGCGCAACCCGAACCATAACTTTTGGCAACGACTCTTACAGGGACAAGTACTGGGACAAAACTACCGGCGTCTTCGTCGGCTCAACTGAGGTGTTTCAGAACTGGAACACTACTGTAGAGGCGACGAAAACTAACCTTTGGACACCGCAGGTTGCGGGGTTAGGCCAGACAGTGTTCTTTGGCTTGGCTGCAGCAATCGTTTTGGTGGCAATTGCCTCTTCTGTTTTGTTTGTTTTCCAGAGGAAGAAGCCAAAGAAACCAATTCTGCAGTCGCCTCTCCATCGAAAGATAGTAACTCTTGCTCTGCTCCTTGCGCTTGTAGTGACGTTTGGAGCAGTATCCTTCATCCCCGTCCAAGAAAGCGATGTGCCACTTAGCTTCCGAGAAATCAACCTCATCATGCAAACGCTTTGGACCAGCCTAGTTGTGGTAAGCATGTGGTTTAGGAAAAAAGGCAACTACTTCATGCATGGGCTCATAATGGTGGCTGTGGTGTCGGTTACGCTGGTGACTTTTTCCGCCATCTTGGTTATGTCTCCGCCGGGCAGCGGTTCCATGGACACGTATTTCAGTTCTGCCTCAAACGTGATTGGGTTTATTGCGCATGGTGTTTTGTCGATTCCTGCAATAGCGTTTGGAGTGTGGCTTGTGGTTCTTTGGCGTCCCAACTCAACCACTTTCCCAGCGAAAAGTAAGAGGGTTGCGCTGTTGACAGCGGTTTTTTGGGTGCTGTCTTATGCGGTTGGAGTGGTGGATTTTCTGGTGCGAACAAGTGTTCTCTGACAATTGCTGAATCGCTTAAAAGTGAATTAATTTGGTACCACGCAAAGGGTAGAATAGAGAGCGTTAAAAGTGATGTTGACCTATTTGTTCGATTAACAGGTTGAAGAGTTTGGTAACTTGGGTAACTAAAGCGGATGGTTCCAAACAGCAATTCGACAAAGAGAAGATTGTGCGGACATCCCTTAGGATGGGTGCCAGCCGTGAGGTCGCTGACCAAATCGCCCAAAAAATTGAGAATACCCTTTATGAGGGAATAACAACAAGGGAAATTCTCAGAACCATTTTTGCTTTAATGCGCAAACCCAAACCCGCCGTAAAACACCTCTTCGACCTCAAGCACGGCATAAGCCTAATGGAGCCTAAACCCGAATTCGAAGCTTTCGTCCGAGTAATCTTAGCCCACAGTGGTTTTACCGTTCAGTCTAACATGATTCTCAGAGGCTTGTGCGGAGAGCATGAGGTAGACGCCATAGCCACCAAAGACGGCTTAACTTACATAGTAGAAGCCAAACACCACGTAACCTACCACGCCTTAACGGGGCTGGATGAAAGCCGCATAGCCCGAGCAATAATAGAAGACCTCACCGACGGCTACAAACAGGGCGCAACCAGCATCAAAATCGACCGAGCCATGATAATCACCAACACAAGGTACTCCAATCATGCGGTGGTCTATGGGGGTTGCCGCGGCATTGTGCAGGTAGGCTGGGATTCTCCTGATGGTTTTGGGTTGAGGGAGTTAGTGGAGAAGTATAGACTTTATCCGCTGAGTTGCCTAAGAGGAGTAAGCTGGGAAACAAGGCAACGTCTAGTTGAGGTGGGGATTGTGCTCATTAAACAGTTGCTTGAGCAGGACAGCGCGTATCTTCAACGAAGAATTGGGTTGTCACGGCAAGAAGTCCTGTCGCTTATGGAGAAAGCTAGGCATACAACAGAAACGCTGTGGCAGGTTTGAGGCATTTAGCCCATCAAAACCTTGTTAGTGCAAGAAAAATATTCAAATAGCTTCCCCGCCAGTTTCTTGTATAATGAGCTTAGAGAATTTTACGGTTAAATCTCAAGAAGCCATCCAAAAGGCTCTCGAGATAGCCACATCAAAGCAGAACCAAGCCATCGAACCCATCCACCTCTTAAAAGGCATGCTACTCGTAGACGAAAACGTCGTGCCTTACCTGCTAAGACAATTCAACGTAAACTTGGATGCCTTTAACATGTCATTGGACAGGCTGCTTGATGGACTGCCCAAAGTCACAGGCGGAGAACACTACCTATCCTCCAACTCCAACAAAACCCTCAAAAAAGCCCAAGAGTACGCTGCCGAGAGCCAAGACAAGTACGTCTCCATCGAACAGCTACTTTTGGCGCTCCTATCTGTCAACGATTCCGCTTCACGACTACTACAGAGCAGTGGAGTAAGCGAAAAAGAACTAAAAGAAGCAATCAAGCAACTAAGAAAGGGATCAACTGTGAATAGCCAAACAACAGATGAAACCTACAACGCCCTAAACCGCTTCGCCATCAACCTCAACGAGCGAGCGAAAACGGGCAAACTGGACCCCGTCATCGGCAGAGACGAAGAAATCCGCCGAGTCCTCCAAATCCTCTCCCGGCGCACCAAAAACAACCCCATCTTAATCGGCGAACCCGGCGTAGGCAAAACCGCCATAGCCGAAGGCATAGCGCACCGCATCGTCAACGGCGATGTCCCAGAAAACCTCAAGTCCAAACAGATTTACTCACTCGACATGGGCGCACTCATCGCCGGCGCCAAGTACAAAGGCGAATTCGAGGAACGCCTCAAAAGCGTCATAAAAGAAGTCATATCCTCCGAAGGCGAAGTTGTCCTGTTCATCGATGAAATCCACACTTTGGTTGGAGCAGGCGCAAGCGAGGGCGCAATGGATGCAGCCAACATCTTAAAACCCGCCCTGGCAAGGGGCGAGTTGCGGGCGATTGGCGCTACCACGCTCAAGGAGTACCAGAAATACTTTGAGAAGGACAAGGCGTTGGAGCGGCGGTTCCAACCTGTCATGGTCAACGAACCCGACACCCTCTCCGCAATCTCTATCCTGAGGGGGTTGAAGGAACGTTATGAGGTTTTCCACCACGTCCGTATCAAGGACGAAGCCATAATCGCCGCCGTCGAGCTCTCCCAACGCTACATCTCAGACCGCTTCCTGCCAGACAAAGCCATCGACTTAATCGACGAAGCCGCATCCAAACTACGGCTCGAAATCAACTCAGCACCCGAAGAACTTGAAACCATCGAACGCAAAATCCGCCAACTCGAAATCGAACGCGAAGCCATCAAACGCGAAAAAGACGAAGCCAAACAAAAAGCCCTCAACCAAGAAATCGCCAACCTAAGCGAAGAACGCAACAAACTAAAAGCCCGATGGCAAGCCGAAAAAGACATAGTCGAGCAAATCCAAGCGAAAAAGAACGAGATTGAACAACTACGGTTCCAAGATGAAGACGCTAACCGCAGAGGCGACCTAGGCAAAGTCGCAGAAATCCGCTACGGCAAAATCCCCGAAGCCACCAAAACCATCGAAACCCTCAAACAGAAACTCTCTGAACTGCAGAAAGGTCAGCCGCTGATCAACGAGGAGGTGGATGCTGAGGAAATCGCCGAAGTCGTTTCCCACTGGACAGGCATCCCTGTGAGCCGAATGTTGCAGAGTGAAAAACAGAAACTGCTACACATCGAAACCGAGTTGCACATGCGTGTGGTTGGGCAGGAAGAGGCAATCGAAGCCGTTTCCGACGCTATACGCCGCAGCCGTGCGGGCTTACAGGACCCCAAACGTCCTATCGGCTCATTTATCTTCTTAGGCACTACAGGCGTGGGCAAAACCGAGTTGGCAAAGTCGTTGGCTGATTTCTTATTTAACAACGAGAACAACATGGTGCGGATTGATATGTCGGAGTATCAGGAGCGCCATACGGTTTCACGGTTGGTTGGTGCGCCTCCGGGGTATGTTGGTTACGAGGAAAGCGGGCAACTTACCGAAGCGGTGCGCAGAAAGCCATATTCGGTTGTGTTGCTTGACGAAATCGAAAAAGCGCACCCAGATGTGTTCAACATCCTGTTGCAGGTGCTTGACGACGGCAGATTAACAGACAACAAAGGCAGAACAGTGGATTTCAAAAATACGATAATCATCATGACCTCTAACTTGGGCTCGCAGATTATACAGGAAAACCTTGAAAAAGCAACCGCAGAAAACCGCGAGGAAATATGGAATCAAACCCGCGAACAAGTCTTTGTCCTCCTCAAACGCTCCATAAAACCAGAGTTCCTCAACCGAGTCGATGAAATCATCATGTTCCAACCCCTAAACGAGGAGGAAGTGCGAAAAATAGTGGAGAACCAGCTAAAAGCAGTTCAAGCAATGCTCGATAGAAACGGCGTAAAAGTCGAATTCTCAAAGAAAGCTGTTGACCACATTGCCAAAGTTGGCTTTGACCCCCAGTTCGGTGCCCGACCCATCAAACGGGTGATCCAAAAGGAAGTGCTAAACGAGATGTCAAAGATAATCCTCGCCGAAAAAGTGGACAAAAACTGCGCCATCATAGTGGACGAGAAGGGCGGCGAGTTGACTTTCAAGAATAAACCCTAACACTCCTTTTCCTTTTTCGATTTTCAGCTGAGATGTAATTCTTTTAAGCATTCAATCATCTAATTAGTTCTTAGCGTGTCCAAGACTAGACAACCAGCACCTGTCACGGTTGAAATGAGAGAGTTGAAGCACCTATGCTCACGATAGTGGAAATGCTTGAAGAAAATGCCCAAAAGTACCCTAATGACGTTGCGTTAATTGAGCTTACCCCCAGTAAAAACATCCGTAAACAAGTAACCTGGAAACAATTCGACGACCAAGCCAATCAAATAGCCAACTACCTACTGCAAAAGGGCATAAAAAAAGACGACAAAGTAATCCACTGGATGCGCAACTCCACCCCTTGGCTGATAGCCTATTTCGGCATCATCAAAACCGGCGCTTGGGCAGTTCCCCTAAACTACCGCTTTAACGCAAAGGATTTCAGGTTCTGCGCACAAATCGCAGAGGCCAAGGCAATCATTTTCGAAGATTTTTTCCTCACAACCATCCAAGAAGTAAAACCAACAACCATCACAGAGTATATCTATTTAGGTCCCAATCTTCCAGCAGGCATGACCTGCTTCAACGAAATTTTAGGAACAAGCAGCGCCCAGTCACCCCAAATCACGTTAACCCCCAACGATGAATGCGGCCTATACTTCACGTCCGGCACCACAGGAGAGCCCAAACCCGTCCTCTTAACCCACAGAAACATGAGTTTCGCCGCAGAAGTCGAACAAAAACACCACCATCAGACCCGCAGCGACAATTTCATACTACTACCACCCTTATACCATACTGGTGCCAAGATGCATTGGTTCGGTAGCCTCATATCTGGGGCTAAGGGCACGATTTTAACTGAGTTCAGCCCCAAAAATGTGCTCGAAGCCGTCAGCAGAGAGGGGGGAACCATAGTTTGGCTGCTAGTTCCGTGGGTCCATGACATTTTGGTGGCACTTGACAGGGGTGAACTGAAACTGAAAGATTACAGTTTGGGGTCTTGGCGTTTGATGCACATCGGAGCTCAACCGGTGCCGCCGGCTCTTGTGCAGCATTGGCGAGATTACTTTCCCGCTATGGCTTACGATAATAATTATGGGCTTAGTGAAGCCACCGGACCTGGCGCGGTGCACTTGGGGCTAGAAAATACATTTCGCGCTGGTGCTGTAGGTAAAGTTGGCTTTGGCTGGCAGCTAAAAATCGTACATGCAGACGATAGCCACGTGCTCTCCTCTGGGGCGGTCGGTGAGTTGTGCGTCAAGGGGGACGGTGTAATGCGGGAATACTACAAGAACCCAGAGTTAACCACAAAAACCATCGTGGACGGCTGGCTGCACACGGGCGACATGGCGCGCATGGATGAAGACGGCTATGTTTACTTGGTTGACCGCAAAAAAGACCTCATCATCGTCGGCGGAGAAAACATCTACCCCATAGAGGTCGAAGACGCCATCCATAACCACCCCAAAGTGTACGATGTGGGAGTAATCGGTATCCCCGATGAACGTCTGGGTGAAATCATTGGTGCAGTCATCGACGTGAAACCCGGCGAATGCTTAACTGAAGCAGAAATCTTGGCTTTCATTGATGGTCAGTTGCCCAAGTATAAGCGACCGCGCAAAATCATTTTCGATAAAGTACCCCGCAACCCTACGGGAAAGATTGAAAAAAACAAATTGCGCCAAAAATACGCAGAAAAAGACTAAAAGCGGCTGGTTGGGCAATTGAGCTGTCGGTCTTTTGAGTGGAAGTGTAGAGACTCTATAGGAGAGGTTTTTAGTTACCGCTTCTCTATTAATCAAGGGGATACCACATGTCAGTGAGATGTAAGAATTGCAATAGATTAATTGACCCCGTCTTTAAGACGGATGCAGGTATCAACCAACGAGTTTGCCCAGAATGCGGCTGCTTAATCGACGCATGCACTGATAACATACAAGTCATCGGAAGAGACATGTAAACGGTTTTAGCGCACAGCATGCAATCGGTAACCAAACACCAATAATAGAAACAGAAAGAAACACAGTGCAAACACCGAAGGTTTTGAACCCTACACCTCTTGAGTGTAGTGGACCGGAGGGATTTGTACTCCTGACAGGTTTGAGGTCTCACTCGCAAGCAACTATTTTCTTTGTGCAGATGACTAAAAAGCGAAACACAATTGAACAAAAAAGCAGCCGCCAAATACCTTTATTACCGCATAATCCTCCATCGCCAATTGCCCGTATGGTTAAGTTCATCAGGTAGTGGATGCATTAAGTGTCATTAATGGCTGGTATTAGTAATGAAGTCACCCTTTCCTGAAGGAGGCTTGAATCACGGAATTCTTTGACCTTATGAGCATCTCGCACCGCTATATGGAGGTACTCAACCCTTCTACGTCTGAAAAAATCATCCAACTCGGCAAACTGCTCAAGTTAAAAAAAGGTAGTCGAGTTATCGACTTCGGCTGCGGCTGCGCTGAACCGCTTACTCTTTGGGCGGAGGAATTCGGCATCACCGGCGTCGGCGTAGACGTATCCAAGGGTTTCTGTGACCGAGCCCGAGAAAAGTTAGCCAAGAAAGGATTGACTGGCCAAATCGAAATCGTATGCTCCCCCGGGGCTGACTATGTGTTCGAAGAGGGGGCTTTTGATGCCGCAACATGTATTGGGGCAACTTTTGTTT
>JBNIDO010000054.1:0-19309 GCA_050108095.1 Bathyarchaeia archaeon | reverse complement strand
GATGTTTTAAAAGAACTCAAAAAAGTTGAAGGCGTAGAGGAAGCCTCAGCAGTTTACGGAGTCTACGACATAGTAGCAAGAGTCAAAGCAGACACTATGGATAGACTCAAAGAAATCGTAACCTGGCGTATCAGGCGACTGGATAAAGTTCGCTCAACACTCACAATGATAGTGGTAGAAGAAAAACAATAGCTTTCTCCTTTCTTCTCCAGCCACGTCGTCTGTCTTTTAAGTTACATACACATCTTTTAACTCTTGAAATTCTACAGAAGCTTGTTAGGTTAAAAAAATGAAATCAGAGTATAAATGTCCATGGTGCGGCAGCGAGTTCAAAACCAGCCAAGAACTGTTCAACCACGCTAAGGACCACTATGCAAAATGCATAACGGTCGAAGAAGCAGGCGAAATAGCGGTTGTGACTGTATAGGCACAGTCACATAATTTTAAATTTTTTTGGACTGATTTAACCTCCTGTGCGTCTGTACTGGTGAAAAAGATGAGAGCTTTGCATATCCAAGGAAAGCATTGGAATGGCATGGTAGTGGCCAGAAGATGCACTGAATTTTTTTATCGGTTGGCTCAGGAGGTTTGGACACACAATGACCCCTTTTGTGTTTCCCTTGAACGAAGAGCACCCGAACCTCTGAAACCAACCACCCCCTATTAATATGGAGAAAAAATTGTATGCCAACAGCTTATGTACTCTTGAATACAGAAATAGGAGCCGAAAACGAAGTTCTTAAGGCGCTCAGAAGAATCGAAGGTGTTGAGGAAGCCCATAACTTATGGGGCGTCTACGACATCATCGCTAACGTTAAAGCGGATAGCATGGAGGAACTCAAACACATCATAACTAGAAGATTCCAAAGCATTAGCCAAATTAATTCAAAGTTAACGATGATTATCAGTGAGAAACCTTCTTTGGCTATGCAGCCACAGGTTTACTTTGAACCAGCACCTCTAATCCACTAAAACAGCCAGCCCAAATGGTTTGGGCTAAACAATATTTTTTACCTTCACCCTTTTCTTTATCTCCCATTGGAGCCGCTAACCTTGCCAGCACAGCAGACCCTGCATATCGGTTTAGACGACACTGACTCAACCAAAGGAGGCTGCACCACCTACCTCACAGCGGTACTCATCGAAAAACTCAAACAATTCAACGTAGAATACCTTGACTATCCCCTGTTGGTACGGCTCAACCCTAACGTGCCATGGAAAACCCGTGGCAACGGAGCGCTCTGCATCCGAATCCGCCACAACGCAGAGTTTGAAGAGGCAATCAAAGACACCGTAACCACCCTTTGGGAAGAGTACTCTGCCATCAACCAAAAAGGCACTGACCCCGGGTTAGTCTTCTTCAAAGGTCCAAAAATCCCATCTGAATTAACCGCTTTCTCCAAAAAAACCGAAACCACCATCGTAACCCTCAAAGAAGCCAGGGCACTAATCAAAGAGTTCGGCGCAGAAGCAAAGGGTTACAACAGTTGCCGTGGAATCATCGGCGCCTTAGCCGCCGTCGGCGAAACATTAGATTGTGACTACACTTACGAACTCATCGCTTACCGAACCCCCCAGAACTTGGGTACTAAGCGGCGGGTGGACGCAGCGTCGATTTTTGAGATGGATAAGCAAACCCAACCCTACACGTTCAACAACGTGGATTTTGAGAAGGGCAGGGTAATCATTACGCCTCGCGGTCCCGACCCCATCCTCTTCGGCATTAGGGGAGAAACTCCTGAAGCTGTCAGGAAGGCTTTTGGCATAGTGAAGCCGCTGGAAGCTGTGGATCGTTGGGTGATTTTTCGCAGTAACCAAGGCACAGACGCCCACCTCAGAAGGCTAAAGAACTTGAGCAATGCCGAGCCATACCAATCAGTCATCGCCAAAGGCACCGTATCCCAAAACCCACGCATAGTCCCAGTGCGCCACGTTATCTTCTCCATAAAAGACGAGTTCGGGGAGATTGATTGTGCAGCTTACGAGCCCACTGGAGATTTGCGTAAAATCGCGCGTGAACTGACGGTCGGCGACGCTGTGGAGGTTTATGGGGCGGTACATAAAGCCACAGAAAAGCGCCCGATGACGATTAACCTAGAAAAAATCCGTGTCCTAAGCCTTGCCCAGAAAAACCAAAGCAAAAACCCGCTGTGCCCCAACTGTGGCAAACGCCTCAAATCCATGGGCAAAAACCAAGGCTTCCGCTGTGAACGGTGTGGCGGCAAATACGGTGACCTAAAAAAGACGAAGACCCCTGTGCTTCGGTTGCTGGAGGCGGGGTTGTATGTAACTTCGACTAGGTCTCAGAGGCATCTTACTAAGCCGTTGAGGCGTTATGGGCAAGAAAAAGTTGATGCTTCTGTGAATCATTTTATCGGTGAGTGGCATTGGCCGTAGAGATGGATTTGTTGCTGGCGATTGGTCTCTGCTATTCTATGGAACAGTAATGTCTAATATGTTCGTTTTTGGTAATATATCGAAAATGAAAATAATGATTATATTAAGACTTACTACTCTAAAGTGTATCGAAGTGCAACATATGAGCAGTACAACAACACTACAGCAAATCTGCCCCGTCGTTGTAGATAGTAATCTTGGGGTAGCACTTATTGAATTAAACAAAAGAGTTGCCTCAGGTAAGGCTACTTTTAACACTGTACTCTTGGATGCGGTGGATTCCGCTTTCTCTACAGTAAGTGACTTGAACAGTGAAGCACTCTATGCTCATTTAAAGCAAAGGTTTGGCTTAAGCAGAAGGGCAATTCCCTATGATATAGAGGGTTTCACCGCTGCCCTAGAAGAGGCTTTTGGAGAGGGCGCACTACTAATAGAGATACAAATAATGAAGGCGCTCCACAACAAATGTCCGCACGTCGAGTTTGCGCCAAAACAAGCCCAACTTTCGTTCCCAAAGTATTTAGAGCACTTCCGCAGCCAAATCAAAAACATGTAACCGCCCTATTTTTTCCCATTACTTTTACGCTCAGCTTTAAATCCGACAACCCCATAAACCCACTACTGCAAATCAACTTCAGCGGTAAAGATGACCCTTTATGGTTGAAAAAACGTTCCCAGCAGAAGCGTACCAACTTCCATTCTTCAAAGAAGAAGGCTTCACAAGAAAACATTGCCCCAAATGCGGCGAATACTTCTGGACACAAAACCAAAGCCAAGAAACCTGCGGCGAATCCGGCAGCGACGAATGCGGATGCTACTCATTCCTAGGTAACCCCGCAACAAAACGCAAGTTTACTTTGCCGGAAATGCGTGAAGCGTTCCTCTCATTCTTCGAAAAAAACGGCCACACACGGATAAAGCCTTACCCCGTGGTTGCGCGGTGGAGAAAAGACATCTACCTCACCCACGCCAGCATCATCGACTTCCAACCCTACGTAACCGAGGGCATCGCGCCACCCCCGGCCAATCCGCTGGTGATTTCCCAACCCTCCATCAGATTAACCGACATATCCAACACAGGCCCCACCTTCGGACGGCACCTAACCATCTTTGAAATGGGCGGTGCCCACGCCTTCAACTATCCAGACAAAGAAGTCTACTGGAAAGACGACACCGTGCGCTTCCACCAACGCTTCTGCACCGAAGCCTTAGGCATACCCTCTGAAGAAGTCATCTACAAGGAGGGAGTTTGGGTTGGCGGAGGAAACGCGGGTCCCGACGTAGAATGCATCGTGCGCGGTCTCGAGGTGGGTACGCTGGTGTTTATGCAGTACAAGGTTGTCGGCAACGACTTCGTGCAACTGCCAATCCGCACCGTCGACACGGGCTATGGCATTGACCGTTTCGCGTGGATAAGCCAAGGCGTTCCAAGCCTCTTCCAAGCGATCTACGGCAGCCTCCTCGACAAAGTCCTCTCAATGGCAGGCATAACCAACATCGACAACGACTTTTTGATGAGCGTCGCCAAATACTCCGGCTTAGTAAGCGTGGACAAACGGGCAAACCGCATGGTTGCACGCAGGCGTGTTTCTGAACTCACAGGCATCGACTTAGCAACCTTGGAGAAAGTTCTGGTGCCCATTGAGAACGCTTGGGCAGTCACCGACCACACCAAAACCATCAGCTTCATGCTAAGTGAAGGCGTGGTGCCCTCTAACATCCAAGAAGGCTACCTCGCAAGGCTCCTGTTCCGCAGAGTCTACCGCTTAATGCGCACCCTAAACATGGACCCCGCCCAACTCTACACAATAGTGGAGATGCAAGCGGATTATTGGGCAAAAGATTTCCCCCACATCAAAGAGATGCAGGGTGAAATCATCGAGATGCTCAAAGTAGAAGAAGACAAATTCAAAGACACCCTGCAACGCGGCGAAGACATGGTTAAACGCATCGCAGCCGAACTCAAATCCAAAGGCCAAAGCAAACTCTCAGACTACAAACTCGCCGAACTCTACGATTCACAGGGGCTGCCGCCAGAAATCGTTAAGCAAGCCGCCGAAAAAGAAGGCGTCGAAGTCGAAGTCCCAGAAAACTTTTACGCCCTAATCGCTAACCGCCACATGCAAGCCTCCAAACCCGTCGAGGAAGAAGAAGTTAAAGCTGAAGAAGACCTAGAAAAAGCCGCGGAACAGCTTCCGGCTACAGAACCCCTCTACTATGCAGACGGTTACATGAAAGACTTTGAAGCTACAGTGCTAAAAGTCATCGGCGGCGTCTACGTGGTTTTGGACCGCAGCTGCTTCTACCCTGAAGGCGGCGGACAACCCTGCGACTTGGGCACCTTAACCTTTGGCAACTTTATGTTTGAAGTTGTGGACGTGCAGAAAATCGGCAAAGTCATCGTGCACAAACTCAAAGCCCAAGCAACCTTCGGCGAAGGCAGCACCGTAAATGGGCACCTCAACTGGGAACGCCGCTACCAACTCATGAAATCCCACACCGTAACCCACCTCATCAACGGCGCAGCCCGCCGCGTGTTAGGCGAGCATGTGTGGCAATCTGGCACCCAAAAGGGGCTGGAGAGTTCACGCCTCGACATAAGCCACTACCGCAGACTCAGCCAAGAAGAAACCCACAAAATCGAAACACTCGCCAACCAAGCCATCGCAGACAACATGAAAGTCGAAACCACTTGGCTGCCCCGCAACGAAGCCGAAGCCCGCTACGGATTCCGCCTCTACCAAGGCGGCGCTGTACCAGGCAAAGACATCCGCGTCGTCAAAACAGGCGACTGGGACGTTGAAGCTTGTGCAGGCACTCACTTGGGCAGTACTGGCGAGGTGGGCTTTGTCAAAATCGTCTATACCGAGCGTGTGCAGGATGGTGTTGAACGGTTAGGCTACGCCGTGGGTCTCAAAGCGCTCCAAGCTGTGCAGCAACAGGAAACCCTGCTCAGCAAAGTCTCCGAAGTGCTAAATGCGCCGGTGGAGAAGCTGGATAAAACCGCTGAGAAAGTCGTTAAGGAACTTAAGGAGGCGCAGTTGGAGAAGCGCCGCTTAATCAAGGAACTTACAGAAAAGGAAAGTGCAGCCGCGCAGTCGCAGGCAGCCCAAGCCTCTGTTGAAGCCGAAGGCATCTCCATAGTCAAGCGGGATTTCGGCGATGTCATAGACGTTAACCGCATGGTGCAAACGGCCCAAGAAGTCATCAAACACAACGAAGCCACCGTGACGCTCTACTTTGGCTGTGACGGCAAAAGCTGCAGAGTCCTGATTATGGCGGGAGCAGAGGCAGTCAAAAAAGGTGTCAATGCAGGCGCGATTGTCAAGGAGGTTGCGCCGATTATGGGTGGGGGAGGCGGTGGTAGAGCCAACTTTGCGCAGGGCGGCGGCACCAAATGTGACAAGTTGTCTGAAGCCGTGGATGCCGCGGAAAAAGCCGTTTTTGCTCAGCTAAAGCATTAACTTCAGCCCTTTTTTGTTGGGCTTTATCGATTTTTTTATTAGTCACCCACAACATATCAGGGGGAGGTGTAACGGGGTTTGGATGCGTTTACAAAAGTGGTATGGCTTTCAGTGCTTATTTGCATCGTTGCTTTTGCATTCGTAGGCTATGTTACCCTCGACGCTATACAAGGCTCAAAAATCCCCGACGAACAGTACGGGTTGGTCACTGCAAAGGGGCCAGTCACCGATAATCACCCAGCCAACTACACAGTTACGCTAGACAACAGCAAAACATTCTACATAACATCAAACACAACTGCATATGAAGTTTTAGAGGTAAACAAAACTTTCTTGCTTGCCTGCCGCCTCGACATTAATAACGGAATGTCTATCGTCGACAGCGCTTGGCAAACAAACAGAACAGACACCTAAACAGGGTGCTTCAACGTACCCATTTTGGTTTATCTTTGGGTTTGGTTATGCATTTAAGTATGTTAACGTAATCCAAAGTTATACAGCAGTGACCTCTTATGCCCTACGATAAGGAAGAACTCGAAAAATTCCGCCTATCCGGCCGCATCCTATGTGAAACACGGGAAGAAATGCGAAGCTTCGTCAAGGAGAACATGCCCTGTATCGAGGTGTGTGAGAAAGCGGAGGGCTTAATCCGCCAAAAAGGGGGCAAACCAGCGTTCCCAGTGAATGTTAGCATAAACGAAGTGGCTGCACACTACACTTCGCCGCCCGGCGACATCTCAACGATTCCCGAGGGTTCAACCGTCAAAGTAGACATCGGTGTCCAAGTCGATGGGTACGTGACTGACACAGCGTTCACGGCGGCGTTTGGCCCCGAGGGCAGAGCTATGAAAGCCACAGCGGAACTTGCACTCCAAACAGTAATCGACAACATCCACGGTGGAATGCCACTCGAAAACATCGGCGAATTGGTTGAGCGAACCATCAAAAACCGAGGGTTCAAGCCAATTAGCAACCTAACCGGGCACAGCGTAGGCAGATACCTCATTCACGCAGGCACTTCGATTCCCAGCGTATCTGGCCCCAACCCGCATAAGATCGAAACAGGCGGAGTCTATGCAGTTGAGCCCTTCGTGACACTTCCCGACGCGATTGCACGGGTAGACGACTACCCGCAGACCACCATCTATCGCTACCTCAAAGCCAAATCGCTTAAAACTGACTCAGCAAAAAAACTTGCAAAGTACATCGAAAAAAACTTCCGAACGCTCCCATTTGCGGAACGCTGGCTCATCGGCGTTTTGCCGCCAGAAAAACACAAGGTTGCCTTCAAAGAACTCCAAGCCTCAAAAACAGTAATGAAGTACCCAGTGTTTATTGAGGCAAGCAAAAAACCCGTAGCTCAAGCCGAGCATACGTTGTTAATAAAAGAGGATGGGTGTGAAGTTTTAACCTAGCCTATATGTTGTAGGTTTTTTCTTTTTCTTTGACTTCTTTATAGATTGCAGCTATCATTTGTTTGCCGCCGCATTTGCCACAGGAGACGTCGAGGTCTTTGAATACGTAGTCGCCGCGTTGGAATTCACGGATGGTTTTGTTGGCGCAGCCTTTGTTTTGGCATTCGATGGTGGTCATGACTTTGGGGATTTCGATTTTGATTTCTGAGCTTTGTCTTCTGGATTGGTAGAACAGGAACAGTGAGAGCGTCATGGCGATTACGCCGATGCCTGCGAGCAGTCCAGCGGGCAGTAGGTCGCCTGCGAGGTAGGTTTCAAACGCTACGAATAACGCTACCAGCGACAGCGCCAGCACTATGAATACGATTAGCGTTAGGTAGTTTTGGATTTTGCTGCTCTGTGTAGACCGAGTATTTGCTGCCATGATGTTTCGCCTCATTATTGTCCCACTCCGATAGAGTTGCCGACGCCGACTATTAGCACGGTGTCGCCTTCTTTGGTGCGTTCTTTAACTGCGTCTTTGACGCGTTCGATGGCTTTGTCGACTGCATCGTTGATTTCTTTACGCATGGGTGACACTGCGTCGCCGATGTCTTCTTTAACTATGATTGCGTAGAGTGGAATCTTGTATTTGGTGACTTTTTCTTCTATCTTAAACGCGTCTACGCCTGGTCCGCCGATGGCTGAGCCGATGCCTTCTGCGACTTCGCCGACTCCTTCACCCTCGAGCTTCAAGCCCGCGTCAATCATAACCATCAAGGCGAGTTTGCCCTGGTTTTCTTCGATGACGGTTTCTATGGCATCGCCGGGTTTGCCGACGTTGCCGCCTGGGCCTTCAGCTTTAAGCACAACTGCGTTACGTCCCTCCAAGGGAACGTTTGCGACTACGCAGTCTTTGTAGACTTTGCGGGTTTCGTAGCCATGCATCATTTTCGATGCAATTAGGGGTCCGACGCTGTCGCCTATGGGTTGGCCGTCTGCGAAGGCTTTGAGTGCTGAAGCGTATGCTTCGGCTTCCTTCATAACCATGGGCAATATCATTTGCAATTGCATGATTATGTAGAGGCTAAGGGTTTTTTTGCCTTGGATGTAGTAGTGGCGGACGACTTTGAAGATGAAGTTGAGTGCCATTGCAGCTTCTAGGGTGTTTTCGAGGTTGTTGATTTGGACTTCGTTGTCCGCTGCCTGTGGCGCCATGAGCCTGACTTCTTCTTTTAGGCGTTCGTCTCTTACGTCTAAGATGTGGTCAAGCTTGTTAACTATGCCTGCGGGGTCCATGCTTTGGGGGCCTATGGTGAAGTAGTCTAGGTAGCGGTCGACACGTGCAGTGGGGTCAGTGGTTGGTTTACCGATTTCTTTGAGGGTTTCGATTGCGACTTTGCGTCCCTCGTCTTTTATTATCCGCAGTTTATGGAGACTGTTTTCGACTTCACGGATCATCACGTACATCTGTATGCGTTGACCGTAGAAGATCAGCACGATAAAGAACACGTATGTTAGTAGGCTGATGACTTGGGTAATTGAATCGCCACCGGGCATTAAGCTCAACTTGTAAACACCACTTCTCCAAAAACTATTCTCGGTTGGTTATAAAGCTATGCCAAATCTCAGCATAAAATAAGCCCTAATAAAAGGTTGCCAGCTTTCCCAGGTTCACGTGGCCTAAGACCACACTACAGCTGGGAACGGAACACGGTTTAACTTCTGAGTTCGGAATGGGATCAGGTGGAACCCGCGCCCTATGACCGGCAAACCGAAACCTACATTTCCATTCTACCCTAATAAACCTTCAGTTTTCTGCTCGCAGATTTGTTGGAGAAGCCACTTTTTAGCGTGGTTTAAATGAAGGTTTAGGGGTTTTACGTGTGGTTTCTTGGCGTTTTTTTGCCAACAATGCGGCGGATTTAGCGCTATCCAGTGAAGTTGAGGATAAATATTCTCCGCGGGTTGGCACCGAAGGTTTGCTCTTCGGAGATGTGGGTGAAGTTGCCCGAATCGTAGAGTTGCATATAGATTTGCTGCAGGTTAAGTGTGGTGTTGTAGTAGGGGACGGTGCCGCCGAATTCGTAGGTGAACACGAATTGCGTGTGGGTTGCGTGGCAGAGGTGGATGAATTCGGTGATGTTGAAGGTGGGCGTGTATGTGTCGACGGGCAGGCGGGGGTACTGGAAAACGGGGATGTGGTTGTCGCCGTCTTCCCAGAGGTAAAACCGCACCATGTCACGGCTAAAGAAGTTAAAGGGACACAAAACCATGATTGAGTGGTTAGCATCCAAGTTTTTGAACGCGTAGTTTGTGGCTCCGTCTATATCGATTTTTATGTCAAAATAGTCAACGACAGTGTAGGCGTCGTTTATGCTGTACGCCATTGCACCCGCCACAGCAACGATTAGAGC
Organism: Bathyarchaeia archaeon; assembly: GCA_050108095.1. Classification (GTDB taxonomy): domain Archaea; phylum Thermoproteota; class Bathyarchaeia; order Bathyarchaeales; family Bathycorpusculaceae; genus Bathycorpusculum. The sequence continues at coordinate 9,637 of JBNIDO010000054.1, read as the reverse complement.
TACTGCTCCCGCTTTAGCCAGCCGCTTCCGCGTCACACTACTCGGGTTATGCCACGCCACCCTCAACTTGCCATAAACCGCCAAAATCAACAGGGCGGCGGCGATGGCTAAGACAGGAAACAGCGGCAACACGTAGCGCCACACCTTGTTGTCGATAAAAGTGAAGAAGACAAAGACGCTTACAAACCAGACGAGCATAAACTTATCTTCGCGGTTATGTCTCCAAACCAGAAAAGCCAGTCCAGCTAAGCCGGCGACAAAGAGGAAAATTGAGATGGGATGTATAGTGTCGTAGGGCCAAACCATTTCTATGAAGTAGAATATGGGCAGGGGGAAGCGGTCGCTGTAGATAGAGCGTTCGGGGTTGCCGACTTGGAGAGCGTAGACCCATTGACCTAAGAATTCGGCGGCGTAAACCTCGTATGCCACTATGATCCAGGGAGTGATTACGAGCAAGGCGATTATGATGGTTAAGCTGAATTTTTTGAGGGCTTGCTTGAGTTGGTTCCTAACCAAAAAGAGCAGACTCAGCAGCATTATTACGCCTGCCACGATCATCTGGTACTTTGCCAAAAAACCCAGCCCGACCGCTAACCCCGCAAACACCAGCAATCTATCCTGGCGAGTGTTGAGCCATCGATAAAAGAAAAGCAGCGAAATCAAAAAAAAGAACAACAGCATCGTCTCGAGCAACGCCATCCTTGATAGCCAGAAGAAACCAGGCATCACCCCAAACAGAACCGCCGAGAGAAACGCTGCTTTACCGCCGTACATTTGGTTAGCTAATTCATAGACTGCCCAAAGTGAGAGTATAGAGAAAACTGCGGGGACCAACCGTGCGGAGAGGACGCTTATGCCAAAAGCTTTGAAGAACAGGAAGGTTACGGAGTCAAACAGGGGCGGGTAGAAGGCGTTGTAAACGTATTTAGTGTGGAGTCCCCAGTAGAGGAAGTTGCCGCCGTTTAGGTGTATGACTTCATCCCACTGTATAGGGGAATTAGTCAAATTCAACAGGAGAACAACGGCGTAACCTATGGCGAAGACAAGAAAGGCTAATCGCCACTTGGTTAATACTGCTCGCATGCCGAAGCCTGTTGAGTTCAAACGTCCGTTCACGTTAGCATGTTATAGCGCTGTAGAGCATTCCTCTATCAATAGATTTAAAATCTTCCCAAAAACAAGTAACTTGCAAATCCCACGTACATTCAAGCCTACAGTACAGGTAGTAACGTCTAAGCATTTTCATGTTTAGGCAGTAACATGAGCTTATTTTTGTTACCCCAAAATAAACCGAACAATAGACCACACAACACTAACGCCAAACCGAGGTATTGAACAGTCATAAGTGGACTGCCTGCGGTCAGGGGGGTAACAGTCGACAAGGCGTATCCATAGTCAACTTGTGGCTCCACACGATACTGCAGATAATCACGGGTCGAAATTACATTTATAGTGTACATTGCTGAAATAATTGACGCAGCCAAAAGAACCATGGAAACTACAGCAACTAACCATAACAACAGCTTTTTTGGAGTCGTCTTCAATTTGGCGGTCTCACTTATTGCAAGACTCTTGGCACTCAAAGAAGCGGCAATTAAGACAAAGAAAGGTAACGCTTGGTAGCCATATTTTATAGCGCTAAAATAGGGCACATTTAGGTTTAAGATTGCCCCCAGATAAACATTAACAGTTAAAACAATAGCCACCGTTACTAAACACACTAAATCCACAACCACTACCTTGGGGAAGTATTTTCTTAGCGAAAAACCCAAAATCAGCGCAAAACTGATGGCAACGACAAGGCTAAGCCCTAATCCGTAGTTTAGCATGAAATTGCTTACAAAAAATGGCGAAGCAACAACACCAGTGCTAGTAGGAACCACGTCAGCAAAATCGTTATGGAGAAAAATCGATGAAACCGAACGACCGAGAACAATTTGGTACCAAAACACAGCGAACAATAGCGTAGGTAGCAGAAATGCAGCTAACTGGCTGAGAACCAACTTAGGTTTTTTCGGTCGCGAATACAGGTAGAAAAGAAGCAGGGGAATTAGAACAAAAGCGGCATAGAACTTGGTAAGTAGAGCGGCAGCAAAAACTACGCCTGAGATTAAACTGAGTTTAACGGACCCTTTGCGAATAGCCCAGATTCCTGTAAGAAGACAAAGTATGCTAAAGAAAAGGCATTGGGTATCGATGAGAAAGCTTCTTGAAAGCACAAGTTGCCATGGGTTTAAACCAAAAAGGGCAGCTGCAAGGATTCCTGCTGATTTGCTATATAATTCCTTGCCAAGCAGATACATCAGGACTGTGGAGCCGAGTCCAAATAGAGTCACTAAGGCCACACCTGTATTGAGTGATAAACCAAAAATTCTAAAGAACAATGCTTCAGTGTAGAATCCCAGTGGCGGTTGATCAATCACAGTGCCAAATCCTTCTACGTATGGAATGCCCATGCTAACTACGTTTGACGCTGCCTCGAATTCCAACTGAGTGTCATACGTGTTGTAGGGACCAAGAGTAAAGGCAATCAATGCGACGCCAAATAAAATAGTCAAAAGAGGAGAAACATCCGTTACAAATTTTTTAAATCCCGTTTTATCGAACACTTGACCCTCCTCTCTCAACCCACAAGCGCTAATTGCTTATTGCCTTTGGCATAATATCATTTACGCCATTCTACAATAATTTTGAGCCAGCAAACCTAAAATAAGAACTCCCCGCCAACATATCTGAGAGAGCAACGCGATGCCATATAACGAACTAAGAAAAGATTATTTGCTTAACCGCTGGGTTGTCATCGCCACCGAACGTGGACGCAGACCCACCGACTTCGCCAAGCCAAGAGAGGAAGCCAAGTCAGCGGTTTGCCCGATGTGCGTGGGCAACGAAAACATGACGCCGCCCGCCTCCACGCTATACTTAGTGGAAAACGGCGAAGTCAAACGCTCCCAAGACCCCCCTGAGGGCGAGCGCCCACGCAACTGGCTTGTACGCACCATCCCCAACCTTTACCCAGCCTTTACACCCCCAAAACAACCAGACGACACCCCGCAAATTTTTATGCGCGAAGACTTCGGCTACGCCATTGGCGGACACGAAGTAATCATTGAATCCCCCAACCACGACGAAGGTCCCGCCAACGCCACGTTGCCCCAGCTGGAATTAGTCGTTAAAGCCTACATTGATAGATTCACCGAACTGAGCGCTAAACCCTACGTCAAATATGTCTCGATTTTCCGCAACTACGGCATCGAAGCAGGCGCCTCGCTCTCACATGCACACAGCCAAGTCATCGCCACACCCATGGTGCCCCCTGTAATCCACGCTGAACAAGAAGCCGCCCAGACCCACAGCAAAGTACAGGGCAGATGCATCTTCTGTGATATAATCGAACGGGAGCGTGACGAGCCGCGGTGGATTTTGGAGAATGATGATTTTGTTGTTTTTGCCCCTTACGCAAGTGTTCACGCCATGGAGTTCTGGGTATTGCCCAAAAAGCATGTTGCCAACATCAAGAACTTGACCTCAGGAGAGATAAAGTCCTTTGCAGCGGCACTTAAAACCAGCCTAAAAGCCCTAAAAGACCTAGTCAACGACCCACCCTACAACTACGGAATCCATCAAAGCATAGACGACCGCGGCTACCACTGGCACTTGGAAATTTATCCGAAGTTGGCAACTTGGGCAGGGTTCGAGAAGAGCACAGGAGTCTACATCAACACAGTCACGCCCGAAGCCGCCGCAGATGGCCTGCGCAAAGCCCTAACACCATAATTTGTGGGGCTTTAGGTTTAGTAGCCTGCTCTATTATCCGTAGATCAAAATTCTACTCTTCTACTTGAGACTTGCGCCTCAACCAACACTCAATATGCCCCAACGCCTGAACCCAAAAAGCAATTGTTCACCAAAGCCCCAAGAAGAAGATGAGCAAGGAGGCACTGTAAAATGGATTAATGTTTGAGTGCGATTAACTCGTACTTGGTCGGTCTCGACCCCGACGCCTTCATAGCCTGCAACGCCCGGTAACGTTGGGGATCGCCTATGGCTGACTCGAACACTTGCTGCTCCAACTCGGGGGTAAACTCGGTTTCGTACACTTTGACGGTAGCCTGATAGATTTTGGCCCGCTTAACTTTAGCTAAATCGACTGCTTTATCGGCGCTCAGACACAAAGGTATTCCCTCGTCTAGGTCTAGGGCGTCTACGTGGCGTTGTTTGGTTTCAACGCGGGTGACACGAATCTTTTTCTGCACTGTTTGGACGTGTTTCCAGTTGGGCTGTATCATACTGATCAAACAAGCTTATGGCATGCATCGGCTAACGTTAAATTTGTTGCGGTATGAAAAGCCGAAAATAGAGTTAGGAGGTTAACTTTGGCTTGCTTGGTCACGGTAAATTGGGAACCGTAACAGTGCAGCGATGCCGCCCAGCGACAACAGCTTAAAACCAGCCTCATGCTCAGTGCTAACCACCGTCACCGCAGCGTTGCGCCTTTCCACTTGATGCATAAGGTCTTCGAGTTTAAGCCGCAAAGCCTCATCAGCATCACGCAACGCCGTATCGGCAACAATTAGCTTCTCCACCGCACCCATCATCACCGCATTCTCAACGGGGTCTAAACCGTATGTAACGGTGCCTTCGCCTTTTCCCAGCCGCTTCATCACTTCTTCCATCGTCTCGGTTTCCTCTACTATACGGAGTTGGTGCGCGGTTTTAAGCAGCACACCAGAGCGCAATGCCTCGTCTATGCCTGCTGTGCCGCCATTGTTAACGCTTTTGACGTCAACCACTGCCTTGGATAAAGCCCTGTTCTCGTCCTGAAGGTAATTGACAAAGTCGTTTTTAACGTAGCCTGCGCCGATAATTACTATTGGATTATGGTTGACTGCCCAGAGTTTTTCCAGACTGGTTAATGCCAACTTAAAGTAGCCTTTGGTGGCTTCAACCCGTTTGTCAGCGTCTTGTTTGCCTGGGAGCCGCATGCGTTGCTCCACGCGAGTTTCATAGCCATACTGTTTGGTTTCAGCTATAGCGAAGCCCTCGTCGTCGATGGAGAGAATGAGCAGCGGTTTTTCGGTTTCGCTTGCTTTTTCCAGTCGGTCCAAGAGGTGTTTGGGCCATTCTTTCTTGACAATGGTCATTTGCTGGTTAAGCGCAATCGCCAACGTATGATGAGCACCAGTAGGAATGATCTCGGGGGCATGGATGATTATGCCATGTACTCGGAGTTTACCGAGGAATTTGTCCCAGCCTACCGATTCTACTCTGACACCCATGAAAGCTGACACGCGTTCTCCGCTTTTGGGGCGGCTGGTTTCTGTGTCGCTTTTTATGGCGCGGCTGCTGTAGGCGTAGACTTCGTCGCCTTTGAAAACGACGTTGTATAGATGCCAAAGATCATCTGGAGTGTCGGGGACGACTTTAACGAAGCCTTGGCGCAGGTCTTTCTGTACGATTTTCAAAGCCACACATCCGTTACTTACCAATGCCGACATAGTAAAAAAGCCTGTGCTTAAAGGTTATATCGCATCTCTATTATACTGCTAAAACCTGTTAGCTTACTAAAGGGATAAGGGATTTTACTTATTTTTGATTGTTTGAAGCCTACTTTTTCATAGAGCTTTTTTGCCCTAACGTTAGTGTCGATGACCTCAAGGCGGACATGCGAGTAACTGTTTAGTTTGGCTTTGGCTATTACGGTCTTCAATAGACTTCGTCCAACACCTTTACTGCGTGCTTCGCCTAAAACTGCTAATGCTTGCACATGAATTTCATCTGGAGCCAATCTATCAAAAAAACGCATAAACTCCCAAAACATCAGCCGAAAAGACTCTAAACCCAAGATTGCTACTGCTCGCTTATCGATTTCTATGTAATTTTTGCCGTCGTATTCGAGCCCAGCTACGCCAACGGCTTTGCCGTCTATGTAGGCAACAAAAAAACGGTCAGCACAAAGGCAAGTAGACATTAAAAGTTCGGCTTTGTTTTTGTCTCCAAAAACAAATTGCAGTTTGTCACCTAAAGCTTCGAAGAGTATATGGGCAACTGTGCCTCGCTGGTGGGAAGGTACGCCGAACTGCACATCTATTACTGGAATGTTTGCACCCCAATTAATGTATCAGGTTACTACCATTTATGACTAAACAGTGTGCATCAAAAAAATTGTTGGGCGGCTCATCAGTTAGTAAAACCTTAAATCTTTTTTCAGACACTTTGAAGTAGACTATTTTGGTGATTTTAATGACTGAAGAACATTTTGATGAATACATATGCCGTTTCGTGCAGGAACATAAGGAATTTCTCCGCAAATACTTGTTAAACGCCTATGAAAGCAAAGACCGGTACCTGTGCTATTTGGATTCAAGCTTAGGCACGCCTGTTCCCTCAGAGGACATTCGTAACTTGGAATTTTTAACAGAAGCTAAACTATTCAAAGAAGAAGCCAAGTTCAACCGTGATGGACGCAACCGCTACAAGATGTTTACCCTAACCGAGATGGGGCAAAGAATGGCACAGCACTTAAAAGCTGAAGGTTATAATGGAGAGCCGCGTGAGAACCCAGAGATAATCTGAAAAAATGTTTGGGGGGAAGAGAAAAAACTTCCCTTTTGGTGCTGTTTTAGATCAGGTGAAGTAGGTTCCAGAATAGCGGAATAAACACGATAGAGAGCGTTGATAGCAGTTTGATGAGTACGTGGAGGCTTGGTCCTGCTGTGTCTTTCATGGGGTCACCGACTGTGTCGCCGACTACTGCTGCTGCGTGAGCGGGGCTGTTTTTGCCGCCGAAGAATCCTGCTTCGATGTGTTTCTTTGCGTTGTCCCATGCGCCGCCGCCTGTGTTCATTAGGAGTGCTAGTGGTACTGCTGAGAGGGTTGCGCCGATGACGAGTGCGCCGACTGCTTCAGGACCCATTAAGATGCCGACTATGATGGGGACAATTACGACTATTAGGGCGGGAAGTATCATGCCTTTGAGTGCTGATTTTGTGCTAATGTCCACCGCTTTGCCATATTCTGGTTTGCTTGTGCCATCCATGATTCCGGGGATTTCTTTGAATTGGCGTCTGACTTCTGCGACCATTTCGCCTGCTGCTTTGCCGACTGCGCTGATAGCTTGTGAACTGAAGAAGAAGGGTATCATTGCGCCTATGAAGGCGGCGACAAGTACTGCTGGGTTGGAGATGTCGATGCTGATGGTTACGCCTGTCTGGAGGGCGACTTCTTCGATGTATGTTTGGAATAGCAGTTGTGCTGCGAGCAAAGCTGAGCCGAGGGCAAAGCCTTTGGTTAATGCTTTGGTTGTGTTGCCGACTGCGTCGAGGGCTTCCATGGTGGCTTCTGCGCCGCCTTCGCCGCTCATTTCTGCGATTCCGGCTGCGTTGTCAGCGATTGGGCCGAAGCCGTCGAGGGCTAAGACCATGCCCATGACTGCGAGCATACCCATGGTTGCTAAGGTGGTGCCGTAGATGCCGCCGATGAAGGGGTCGATTCCGATTTCGGCGCCAAATAGTGTTCCGAAGTAGTATGAGGCTAAGAGTGCAATTACTAGTGAGACGATTGGTAATGCGGTGGTTTCAAGTCCGACTGCGAAGCCTGTGATGATGTTGGTGGCGCTGCCTGTTTCGCTTGCTTTGGCAATCTTTACGACTGGTCCGCGGTCGCGTCCTGTGTAGTAGTCTGTGATGTAGTCGATTGCGACGCTTGCTGCTAAGCCTGCGAGTAAACAGTAGAACAGATACATGCTTCCAAGCATGAAGTACGATGCCAAGAAGAACAGGATGCCTGCAACGATTGTTGTGACCAGTAAGCCTTTGCGCAGTGCTTTCATTGGATGCTTTGCTTCTGACTCATTGAGTTTGACAAAGGGCATGCCAACCAGTGTGGCGAAGATTCCGAGTGCTCTCGCGATAAGCGGGAACATAAGGAAGATCAAGTTGCCAGTTGCTATGCTGATTAAGCCGCCGATGATCATGCCACCGATGTTTTCGCCAGTAGCTGATTCGAAGAGGTCTGCGCCTCTGCCAGCGCTGTCACCTACGTTGTCGCCGACGTTGTCAGCGATTACTGCGGGGTTACGTGGGTCGTCTTCAGGGATGCCTGCTTCGACTTTGCCCACGAGGTCAGCACCGACGTCTGCTGCTTTAGTGTAAATTCCTCCGCCTAACTGAGCGAACAATGCAATGAGTGAGGCTCCAAAGCCCATACCAACGATGCCGCTTGCTGCGCTTCTGCCAAGCTCAGAAGCTGCTTCGGTGGTTAGGCCGCCAAACAAGGCGTTGAATCCGCCGTAGAGCAGAAACAGAAAACTTACACCCAACAAAGATAATCCGACAACCGCCATTCCCATAGTGGCGCCGCCGTAAAATGCCGTTTTCAACGCTTTCTCAGCGCCGAAATCTTTTGCCGCCGCAACGGTTCGTACGTTGGCTTTGGTGGCATTGTCCATGGCGATGTAGCCAGCCGCTAACGATGCGACTGCCCCCACCAAGAACGCTGCCGCCGTGCCTACGCCGAAGGGTCCAGTCGGCAAAGCAATCCATAGCAGAACGAAAAGAACCACTGTGATGATAGCGATGGTTTTGTATTGCCTTTTGAGAAAAGCATATGCGCCTTCTCGGATGGCGTTGCCTACTTCGACGGTTTTTGGTCCGCCAGGACTCATTTTACCGATTCTATACATGAGGAGAAGTGAAGCAATAACTGCAATTACGCCTGCGATGGGTGCAATCCAAAACACTAAGGGGTTTGTAGAAGTTAGGGTTTGTAGGGGGATGTACATGCACAACAAGCCATCCCATTTTGCTTATAAAATTTTCCATACGATTTTTTTAATTTATCGTTTGAACCCCAAATTAGCCTTAACTACGCATTTTTATGAGGCAATTCGCTTGGTTGTATTTTTAAGGAAGCCAAACATATTTCAAATAAGAATGTATCATAGGGAATCGAATGCCTCAAAGATTAATCGTGGTTAAAGTAGGCACAGGCGGAATAACCAGCAGCGACGGCGAACTTGACCGCCAACAAATGGCGAACCTAGCCGCACAAATAGCAGAAGCCACCAAACAGGGCGACCGCGTTGTGCTCGTTACATCGGGAGCAGTAGCCGCAGGCATAGCTGAATTAGGCATCCCACCAAAACCCAAGGATGTAGCATTCCAACAGGCAGCCGCCGCCACAGGACAAAGCGTCCTCATGGCACTATATCGGGAACTCTTCAAAAAATACGACTTAAAAGTGTCTCAGATACTACTCACCGCCGAAGACCTCTCCAACCGCGTCTCATACGTTCACACCTGTAATGTGCTAAATTTGCTGCTCAAAGTCGGCGTTGTTCCAATCATTAATGAGAATGATGTGACCAGCGTTGACGAACTCATGCACACTGAAGGGTACAGAGTAAACTTTAGCGACAACGACCACCTCAGCGTATTGGTTGCAGGAGCCATCTGCGCTGATTTAGTCATAATCCTCTCTGATGTTGAGGGCTTATACACAGCTGACCCCGAAAAACCCGGTGCAAAACTCATAAAAACCGTTGAAGCAGTAACCCCTGAACTCAAAGAATCACTGAGAGGCAAAAGCAAACGGGGCAGAGGGGGCATCCAGAGCAAACTCAAAGCCGCTGAAATCG
>JBNIDO010000053.1:0-19455 GCA_050108095.1 Bathyarchaeia archaeon | reverse complement strand
GCAGACCCGATTGGCAAGTTACCCTTTTTGATGATTCTTGGGGTTTCCTCTGCGGACCATGTGGCTTGAAGCTATCAGAGAGGTTAGGCAGGAATGAGTAGGGGGTGGGAGGGAATGGCTGGTCTTACACCGCAAGACGACATATTTGGCAAAGCCAGTCCAAACAACGGTAAGTCGGATGCTGCAGGCTCCGCTGGCGCCAACCCCCTATGCCCGCAATGTCACTCCCAAAGAGTTTGGAAAGATGCAAAACGACAAAATAGCTTTGGCTTTGAAATCCAACGATGGTACTGCCGCGATTGCGGGCGTCGATTCTCAGACCCAAACGATGTAGAAAAGGCAAAGAAAGAAGCAGAGAAGCTCAGAGCAACCGTTGATACAGTTGATACAAAGTTATTAAAAAGCAAAGGCGACATAGTTACTACTCGCCAAATATGCGTCACCGCAAAGGAGACGAAAAACTTGGTAGCAGAACCTCAAACCACTGAAGTTCTGCGGAGAAACGAAGCTCAGGCAGATGCTAAAGGAAAAATCGTTGATTTCAGCTTCTGGATGCTAAAAGAAGCCTACTCCCAAGCCACCATAAAAACCAGAACAAAAATCCTAAAACGCCTAATGAAACTCGGAGCAGACATATTTAACGCTGAATCAGTCAAAGAAACCATCGCAAAGCAGCAATGGAGTAACGCAAGAAAATGCATCGCCATAGACGCCTACACCTCCTTCCTGCAGATGCAAGGACTCAAATGGGAGCCGCCAATCTACAACAGAATCAGAAAACTGCCTTTCATACCCACAGAAAACGAAGCAGACCAGCTCATAGGCGGATGCAACAAACGCATGGCAACCTTCCTCCAACTGCTCAAAGAAACAGGCGTAAGATGCGGAGAAGCCTGCCAGCTAAAATGGAAAGACGTCGATATAGTCAACGGCTGCATAATAGTCACACCAGAGAAAGGCAGCAACTCTCGCAAACTCAAAATATCCAACAAACTCATCGCCATGCTCAACGAACTCCCAAAAACATCCATCGCTGTCTTCGCCACCAACACAGATGCTCTAAGAAAAAGCTTCCAGCACCAACGCAAACTCATCGCCTACAAGCTCAAAAACCCACGCCTGCAACAGATAAGCTTCCACACCTTTCGACACTGGAAAGCAACCATGGAATACCACAAGACCAGAGACATCCTGCACGTCATGCAGCTCCTAGGTCACAGAAGCATCAGAAACACCCTCGTCTACACTCAGCTCATCGACTTCAGAGACGACGACTATGTCGCCAGAGTTGCCCACTCAGAACAGGAAGCCTGCCAACTCATAGAATCCGGCTTTGAATTCGTCTGCGACTTCAACGGCAACAAGATATTCAGAAAGCGAAAATAGCGGTTTAAAAAATACACCAAAAACGTATGGGGATCATCCGTGGCGGGCGGGGAGGGATTTGAACCCTCGACCCCCAACTTAGGAGGCTGGTGCTCTCTGCGGCGCAAAATCCGTTGGTTTCGCGAATCCGTACTGAGCTACTCGCCCAAACAAGATAGACACTTGTAAAAGCCGCTTAAATATACAAACCCTTCTGTGTCAACAAAAACTCGCGGCGAGCACTCCTCCCTAAAGGGCACCCTCCTCGCACCCAAGGACTCTGTTTTTGCACTCGTAGACTTGCTCCGCCGTCTTTTTAGGAATAAGTGAAGATATGCTATCACACCTTTTGACCCCTAAATAACCTTGTCCCTATCTTAGGGAACATATTAGACTTATTTGATTATCAATGTATTGAAGATTTCAAAATACCGTTCGGGTACTAATCATTGCTCTATTAAAAAAACGGAAGCGACCTTAGTTTTATATTGCTTCATGTGCTATCCCTTGCTAATGAGTCTGATAAACAACCGTATAATGGTAAAACAGGCATGAGGATAACTAAAATCATCTTTAACAGTGATTACTTGAAAGGCCCCTCCGAAATAGAACTTAAAAATTTGACTATTCTTGTTGGTCCAAATAATTCAGGCAAGAGTCAGAGTTTAAAAGATATTGAGAACTGGTATGTTCCCTCCCATCCAGGACCTATGCCAACAATTCCTAAAATGAAGTTGATAAAAAGTATTGAAACTGATTTACCAAAGAATTATGATGAACTACTGGATTTTGTAACACTCTTCAAAACAGATCCACCACGAAATCCTCCGTCTAACTCTCAATCAGATGACATAAATTACTCGATAATTGATCCACGAGGCGGTTCTGGGAATTCTTTGGTCTTAAGAATTAAAGAGCTTAGAAATCAACCGTTTACTTATACTCCTGAGTCAGCTCTACGTTTTCTACAAAATCATAACATTACTAAGGGCTGCTGCGTAAGACTTGATAGCGAAACAAGATTCGCGTTGACAAAAGACAAACCAAGAGGCGATATTTTACAGGCACCACAGAATTTACTTGCGTACTTATTTCAAAGAGATGATGTCGCCATTAAACTTCGCCAAATTATTAATGTGGAATTCGATCGTTTCTTTTATTTAGACCCTACAAGAGGCGGAGACAGCCTAAAAATTGTTATGAGTTTGACTTCAAACCCGAACCCTAAATCTCTTGAAAAACAATATGCCGAGTTTTTTAGAAATGCCGATTTACTTGAGGGTTTAGGCGACGGGATAAAAACCTTCACGGGATTATTACTCGCTGCCGTTAACCCCCAATACAAGATTATTCTTATAGATGATCCCGAAGCTTTCTTGCATCCGCCCAAGGCTTATAGTTTGGGGCGATACCTCTCTTCATTAGTTATAGAAAGAGATGGAACGTTAATAGTTGGTACTCATAGTTCAGATTTTCTAATGGGTTGCTTAGACACAACCTCTATGCTCACAATTATTAGACTAACATATGATGGTTCGAAAGGAACAATACGAAGACTTGAAGCAAAAGACGTTCTAACTCTTGCTCATGACCCCTTACTTCGCTCTACCAATGTAATGGACGCTTTGTTCCATGGTTCAGCGATAGTTGTTGAAGGCGACGTAGATAGAGTTTTTTATTCGGAAATTAACCGAAAGCTGCTTCTTGATCGTCAAGGGATACCTGATGTATTATTCATAAAAGCTATTGGGAAGGATACAATCCATCGTATCGTAGTGCAACTACGAAAAATTGGTATACCTACAGCATTCATCTACGATCTTGATATAATTAGAAAACGGAATCACGATAAGCTCTGGCAAAATGTCTTAAATGCAGCGAATATTCCGCTCGAATCACAGACTTACTTTGAAGGAGAAAGGAAATTCTTCGATGAAAAAATTCCAAGAGGCGACAGTGATTCAGACGTAATTAAACTAAGAGGGTTCTGCGACCTTTCAGATACTGATAAGATTCGAGCGGATGTCTTCTTGAAACGGTTACAGGAATTTGGCGTTTTTGTTGTACCTATCGGCGAAGTGGAGCGTTGGCTATCCTATCTTTATAAAGGGGACGATCGAGGCTGGCTCCAAAACATTCTTGAAACCTTAGAATCTCCTCTCGTTAAACCATCTGACGATGATGTCTGGAAATTCCTTACTGAAATACGGTTATGGATAACCAATAACAACAGATTAGGTATGTAGAAATCAAGTCGAAAATATTTAACACTTATAACTAGAAAATGACAGTAATAACACAGGATAGTGAAAGTATGAGCAGAATACAGAAGAGTAAGAAGTTACTAAGCCCTAAGGCTGGTGCTCTCTGCGGCGCAAAATCCGTTGGTTTCGCGAATCCGTACTGAGCTACTCGCCCAACAGCAGCAACAAACAGAGACCTATAGAAATCACTGAAAATCCAGAAAAATACTGCACTCACTTAAGTGCTTAGGCAAAGCCAACTCCTTTCAAAATTTAACCATTGGTTCCTAACTTTTTTGTTGCACTAACTGGCTCCCAAATAAGGCTAGCCACACTATAGCTGGGTAAATTATCATTCGTTCCATCCCGCCAGGTCCCAAGCCCAAGTAAAAGGGGCTGTCGTATGCAACTGTGCTCGTCATCGACCCGCTCATAACAATGCCGATGGAAAAAAGAGCTAATGCACCAAGAGTCATTAACCCTAAGATTACGCTTATCCAGGACAACGGTTTTTTTAGGACAAACACAGATGCTATCGCTGAAAGCCCACCAAAGAAGAATGCAGCGGAAGAAACTGCTGCATGAGCAAGGGTAAAATCCTTTGTGAATATTCCTACACCCATTGCGCTAAAAGCCATCAGGAATAACGGTATCCTTAAGGTTCTATTTGGGCTATTTTTTAGAAAATATGCGCCTAAAAAGATTAACAACCCCAAAAAGAACACCGAAGAATTAAACACAATTGATGATGACCCTATTCCAAGGTCACTGACGTAGTTAGCGTGAATGCTATAACCCTCGTATGTGGCCTCAGCAATAATTATGCATATTAAGAACTGGGCGAAGGCGATTATAAATAGGGTCCCTGAGGTTTTTTCGCGTGGAAATTTCATAGTTTGTATGCATTGATTTTTAAAGATAAGTTTTTGCATCAAATAATGCTTGAGCTTTGTTTGCGCCTGCCAGTTTGATAGGCTTCCTTTTTCTGAATATGCACACTTAGAACCCAACGGTCTGTAAAACGGCAAGATATTCACGATTCAGTTTTTATTTTCATTGGTTCTCGCATATCTCTACTGAGGTATCGGACCGAACAGGCAGTGCAGCTAAAGATACCTTGCCTAAACAAAAACTTATTGACTGCCTAAATTCAAAGATGTATTCTCCCCAGAAAGTAGAGCAAAAAATTAATATTTCTCATATATTTGAATAGTTTAATACGCTGGGTTAATATGCTTGATATACTAACAAGTAACCACATTCCTCCCCCTCCCCAAGACCAATTCACCCCACCCCCCGCAAAAAAATCTCGGAAAATGCTCTACGCAATAATTGCAATCGTTGTAATAGCGGTCGCAGCAGTTGCAGTAGGCGTATCAACGCTTTCATTGGGCGGAGGCAACAATGCGAACGTTACAAGCTTAAAATACATTGAAACCGTAGCTTCAAGTGAAGCAGTGAGCCTTACCGAAACTATTTCTGTGAAAAATATTGGCTCAAGTAACATGATAATGCTGATTGAAACCTCTTTAGGTAAACAAGTCGTGGATTTTGGGCAGGAAAAAGTGTGGATACAAACGCTCGGTGAGTGGTCGGAAGGTACAGCGTCTGGCTTTAACACCTTAGAAGAACAATGGAACCAGGTGTGGTCTCGCTTCCAAGATCAAGGCGGCAATTCAGACATAACTTTCAAGATTAAAAGCGTCTCATTTACTGTGACCGATATTCAAGTTAACCCGACACTATCCGATTCACTGTTTGAGCATGACTAAAACCAACAGCGCCTCCCCGTTTAAGCCCTTATAAGTCAAAACTCTATGTTAATGCTCTATTTTATACTGGTTTGCTCCACAACCAGCCAGCAACCCAAACCAAACGCAGAGACAAAAAATCAACCGCCCACACAGCCCCTGAGAAGAAGATGAGCAAGGACGGCACTTTCTTCTTCTAATACTAGAAAAACAAAACACCCAAAACTTTGATCTACCATTCAAAGCCTCAACACGTTTCCAATAGTTTTTTCTGTCTCACCCCAAACCTGCCTCCGATACACTAACATCGTTTTGCTTCCAGTAACGGCTAAATACAACAAACCCCAATCCGTTGATAACCTCTCGAAGGAAAAAAGCATGACCGACCTGCCCCACATAGTCACCAACTTAATCGAAGCATCCAAAAAACACGAACAATACCGCGAAAAAGAATGCCTAAACATGATCGCCAGCGAAGGCATCAAATCCCCCGCTGTATGCCAAATGCTCGACATGAGCCATGACCTTGCCACCCGTTACGCAGAAGGCGACAACGACAGTGTGGGACATGTTAAGAAGCGGTATTATCAAGGGCAAAAGTACATGTCTCAAATCGAGGACCTCGCATGTGATGCTGTTAAAAGCCTCTTTGGCGCCACATGGGCAGATGTCCGCTTAATTTCGGGCACGCATGCCAACACAGCCACCTTCAAAGGCTTATCTTTAGCGTCGAAAAACAACAAAATGGTCGTTACCCCCCTTAGTTGCGGTGCCCACATAAGCCATGACTACACGGGCTTAGCTGGTAGCATCCTTGGCATAGACAACATAAACCACGTCTACGACTTAGACGAATTCAACATTGACCCCGACAAATCAGCCTACGTTATCCGCGCCGCCAAACCCGGCATCGTCACCTTCGGCGGCAGCCTCTTCCTCTTCCCACACCCCATAAAAGAGCTCAAAGCAGTCTGCGACGAAGTCGGCGCATACGTCGCTTACGATGCAGCCCACGTCTTGGGTTTGATCGCGGGCGGCCAATTCCAAGATCCACTTCGCGAGGGCGCAGACTTCATCACCAGCTCAACCCACAAAACCTTCCCTGGTCCACAGGGCGGAGTCGTCATGGGCAACCCCGACACACCCGCCAAAGAGAAGGCAGTGCGAAAAATCCAGCACGCCGTCTTCCCACTAACAGCATCGAGCACTCACCTCGGCAGACTGCCTGCTCTGGGCATAGCCTGCTTGGAAATGAAAGTCTTCGGCAAGGAACTTGCAGCTCAAATCGTCAAAAACGCCCAAACCGCTGGGCAATACCTCTGCGAAAACGGCGTAACAGTCCTCGCGGAAAAGAAGGGTTTCACCCGCAGCCACCAGGTCGCGTTGGATGTTCGAGGCTTCGGCGGCGGCAACAAGATTGCCCAAGACCTCGAAGACGCAAACATAATCATCAACAAGAACCTTTTGCCCTACGATGACCAAGCAAGCAAAGAGAACCCCTCAGGCTTGCGGGTGGGTTTCCAAGACATCACGCGTCGGGGTTTCCGTGAAGGCGACGTTAAACACCTCTGTGACTTGATGCTTGACATAATCAAGGGGAAGCGGAAACCCTCTGAGGTCAAGGTTGATGTGCTTGCGCTCAAAGGTGAGTTTTGCGGCGTCAAGTACGGCTTCCAAACGGTTGAGGAAGCCTTACGCTACTCCAAGAATCTGTAGCCCCTTCCTGTTGAGGTTTTTTTCTTTTGTTCTCTAAAGGTTAATTAACTTACGGTTTACCTTTAGGGTTGAAAAGTCATGACGTTAGATTTGCTCTCGGTGCTCTTCTTCGTCGTCGCCATAGGAGCCGCAGCGCTGTTCATTCTCTTGCCACGGTATGGTCCACACTACACTTCGCGCTTGACCTGTCCACACTGCCACAAAACCTTTAACTTCCACTACATCCCAGGCGCAACCATAACATCTATCATCCAACGCAACTACCGCACGCTCAAATGCCCCTACTGCCACATAAAATCCACCTACGACATCGCAGCCACAAGAGTCCGCACTCCCAGACCCCAAAAACCCAAGGTTAAAGCATAGACGCCAAACGGTTCTCTTCAGAGACCTTTATTATTTACGCCAGCAATCACATTTTCAATTAGTCCTCAAGGTGAATCTCGCATGAAGGTATTGTTAAACGATGGTTTAGAGAAAGAAGGCTTAGCCATATTCCAGCAAGCAGGCATCGAAACAGACACAAAGAAGCGGGACGCAATCCAGTTGGTTGCGGAAATTGCAGAGTTCGACGCTCTTGTGGTGCGGAGCGCCACTAAAGTCACCCGCGAAATAATCGAGGCAGGCGCGAAAGGAAAACTCAAAATCATCGGACGCGCAGGCGTAGGATACGACAACATCGACGCCGCGGCAGCTTCAGAGTTTGGTATACTCGTAAAGATCGCTCCGTATGGCAGCACCAACGCCGTCGCTGAATTAGCCATCGGCTTAATGCTGGCTATCTCACGCAACACGCCGCAAGCGCATCACTCGCTTAAGAACGGTGTTTGGATTAAAAAGAAGCTTCAAGGTAGAGAATTAAACGGCAAAACCCTTGGACTCATAGGCTGCGGTAGAATCGGACAGAAAGTCAGCCAGATGGCTAAACTGGGTTTTAACATGGACGTGGTGGGTTACGACATTAAGCCTTGCCCTGAGAGCGGCATCAAATTCCTCGCAACAAAAGAGGATGTCCTAAAGCAAGCCGACTACCTCAGTGTGCACACAGGCGGCAAAGAGGTCATAGTCGGAGCCAAAGAACTCGCCATCATGAAACCCTCCGCCTACATAGTCAACACTAGCAGAGGCAACAACATCGACCAGCAAGCCCTCTACAGCGCACTCAAAGACGGCAAAATCGCCGGTTACGCAACCGACGTCTACAAAGAAGAACCCAAAGCCGAAAGCGACCCGTTCAACGACAAACTAAAAGAACTCGACAACGTTGTCTTAAGCAGCCACCTTGGCGCATCCACCGTGGAGGCACAGCGGGAAACAGCCACTGAAATGGCACGTGTGTTAACCAGCTACCTCATGGGCGGCGACTTCACCAACGCCGTCAACGCAGGCGAATCCATCGAAGTCGAAGAGAAACAGGTCTTCACGCTTTTCATTCACCACAAAGACGTCCCAGGCGTCTTCGCCAACATCGACAAAGTCCTCGCCGACGACAACATCAACATCCGCGCCAACTACAGCCGCCAAATCAACACAGGCTACGCCATAAGCGTTTACGTGCTCCACCAAGAAGCCACACCCGAAATAGTCAGCAAACTAAAAGCCGTCCCCAACGTCTGCAACGTCAAATATTAACCCGCGCCTTTTTTCAAGCAGGCATATTAACATCCATTCTTCTTTTTAGTTCCTTATGCGACTTGGCGTGCTGTTTTCAGGTGGCAAAGACTCCACCCTTGCCCTACACATGGCAGCAAAGAAAGAATCGGT
The DNA here is from genome assembly GCA_050108095.1 of Bathyarchaeia archaeon. Lineage (GTDB taxonomy): Archaea > Thermoproteota > Bathyarchaeia > Bathyarchaeales > Bathycorpusculaceae > Bathycorpusculum. Next base: position 10,616 of record JBNIDO010000053.1, on the reverse strand, counting down.
AGTCTGCTTAATCACCGTAGTCTCCGCTAACAAAGAGAGCTACATGTTCCACACGCCAAACATCGACGTGACCGCGTTGCAGGGTGAGGCGTTGGGGTTGCCGCTGGTTTCGGTGTCCACTGCAGGCAAGAAGGAGGAGGAACTCAGCGACCTCGAACACGCCATCGCAGAAGCCAAACACCGCTATGGCATCGAGGGCATCGTCACAGGCGCGGTTGAGTCGGTTTATCAGGCATCGCGGGTTCAGCGGATTTGCAGCAGACTTGACCTCTGGCAGTTCAATCCGCTATGGAAAACCGACCAAAAGGCGCTCCTCGAAACACTCCTCTCGAAAAACTTTCAGGTTATCGTTTCGGGGGTTTTTGCTTATCCCCTTGACCAAAGTTGGCTCGGCAAAACCCTCAGCGTAGACATGATTGCTCGGTTGGTTGAGTTGCAGGATAAGTATGGCATTAGTCCTTCTGGGGAGGGCGGGGAAATCGAGACGACGGTGCTGGATGCGCCGATGTTTAGGAAGAAAATAGAGGTCACTGATTCCGAGGTTCAATGGCAAGGAGACTCTGGCACCTACGTCATTAAGCAGGCGAGGCTGGCACCCAAATGATACTCGTAGTGGACATGAATTGGAAGCCTCATTCGCTGGCTTACACCGAGTTCGTATCGCCCATCCTAGCTGTTGTGGAGCCGCTTGAAGCATGCACAGTTAAACATTACACCGAAGTTAACCCAGCCCAATTAAACAGTTACAGCCACATAATCCTCTCAGGCACCCCCCTCAAAGACTTCGCCTTCCTAGAAAACCTCGACCGCTTCAACTGGCTAAAAACCTGCAGCAAGCCAGTTCTTGGCATCTGTGCAGGCATGCAAACCATCCTCCAAGTCTACGGCGAACCCCTCTCAATGTGCGCACAGGTAGGCATGACCGAAATCACAACCAAAAAGCCCAACCCCCTCTTTGGCGGCGTCTTTCAAGCCTACACGCTGCACAGCTACACCGCCAAGCCAGACGGCGACCTCTTTGAGGTTCTTGCAGAATCCACACAGTGCATCCAAGCCGTCAAACACAAACAGAAACCCCTATACGGTGTACTCTTCCACCCTGAGGTACGTAACCCAGACATACTAAGACGCTTTGTTAAAGTGTAACCTGCTACATTTCTAAATGCGATACTAGAAGCTATGCGTAATGGCTTGAGCGTCTAAACACTTTAATGTCGTAAACGTGACATAAAGACTGACTTAAGTTTGAGTTTCGACTATAGTATCGTAACCAACCAATAAATATGGTTAAAATCATATACTCCTTGAGAAGGGTAAGTTGGCTGTGGATAAAAATAGGAGAAACCAGCTTTGTTTTATAATAGTCGGTTTATTCTTATTGCCTTTAGGCGTCTATCTTTATACTTTACGTGTGGATGGCATCATTTCTTCGACTGTTTCGCTTTCTGGGACCGTCCTTTTAATTTCTGGTATTAGGTACAAAGAAAGGCTCAAAAGAAGGGTGTTAGAAGGGGAAGAGCGAAGTGCATATCTATGGTCTAGTTACTTTGTAGTTAGCATGGTAGGCGCGGTTATTCTTTTTGGCGGCTTAGGCGGCGCAGTCCTTGCAATGTATATGAATGTTAACGCTATGGACAGAATGTGGATTTTGGGTGTGATATTTTTTGGTATGCTTATTATGGTGGTTGGAAGGTTTCTTAAGAAGGATACCTACCTAAATTCGTAACGCCATTTCTCCTTTTGCTTGGTAAGGGAGTAGGCACAAAAGAACAGGGCTTGGTTGTCTGTATCTTGTATAAATAAAGAGTATGATCGATAGGAGAGCAGAACCCAAAACTAAACCCATTTTTTATAAGATAAGATCAAGAAAGGGGTTGCTTCTTGTTTGTTCTGCTTGTAGGATTCGCCACAACCAGCCTGCAACCGCCGCCACAATCGGACGCCAAAACAGACCGTTCTGCCAAGTCCCCAAGAAGTTGTTGTGCAAGGGCAACTCTTTCCTTCTTCTAACACTAGAAAAACAGAAAAACCAAAAATCCAAGCTGTTATTTTAAAAGAGAAAAAAGGTTGGTTATGGTATGGCTGCTCTAGATTGCCGCTGATCCAGTTACTGACGTGGGCAGGTAAGGAATGTTTGGTGACTCCCAGAGTCCGCCATCAGAGAACACTTGGTACCCTGCAGGTTAGCGTTTGCCAAAAAGAGTTAAAAAGCAAAGCCATATTCATTTACTTAGTTTTAGTGGAGGTTTTTGTTTGGTAGATAAGTTGCCAGTAGAAAAGTTGCGAAACACCTGCGACATTAACACTTTACACTGTAATTCTACAAAAGAGTTAACGCCGCTAACCGAAATAATCGGGCAAGACCGCGCTGTCCGAGCCCTCAAATTCGGTTTAGGCATAAAAAACCATGGATTCAACATCTACGTGGCAGGGTACCCTGGCACTGGTCGCAAAACCGCAGTTAAAAGCTTCGTGGAGGCCCAAGCCAAAATTCAGCCTGTTCCGCCTGATTGGTGTTACGTCAACAACTTCAGCAATCAGTATGAACCCACAGCCATCCAACTGGCTCCGGGCAGAGGCAAAGAATTCCGTGAGGACATGAAAAACTTTATTGAAAACGTCAAAAACGCCTTGCCTAAAACGTTCGAAAGCGAAGACTACGTGGCACGGCGTGATGCCACTTTGCGGGGGTTGGAGGGTCAACGCAAGAACCTCATCGATGACCTCAACGCGAAGGCGCAGCAGGAGGGCTTCGTGATCCAAACCACCCCCGTTGGGCTGCTGCTTATCCCCGTTTTAGACGGAAAACCACTAAGCGAAGAAGAAATGCTTGCCCTTCCCCAAAAAATCAAAGACAAGCTAGCTGAGAAAAAAGAGAAACTTGAAGTTGAATTCCGCACTGCCATGCGGCAACTTATCAGTATGGAGCAGCAAATCCATGAGGCTCTCAAAAAACTCAACAAAGACGTGGCGCTCTACTCGATTGGCACCCAAATCCAGAGTCTCATGGAGAAATACCGCACCAACTTCGAAGTCACCGCTTACCTCAAGGCAGTAGAAAATGACATTTTAGACAACCTCCAGCAGTTCGCAAGGCGCGGTGGCCCGCAGCAGGAGCAGCAGTTGCCGTTTGCGTTGCCGTGGATGCGGGGCGAGGAACCCTACAAAAAATATGAGGTAAACGTGGTCATCGATAACTCGGAAACCAAAGGCGCCCCCGTTGTAGTGGAAACTAACCCAACTTACCCTAATCTGCTGGGTAAAACTGAGAAGGAAGCCCAATTCGGCGCGTTGACCACCGATTTTAGTATGATTCGGGGCGGCAGCATCCACAAAGCCAACGGCGGCTACCTCATCATCCCCGTTGAAGACCTGCTGCGTAATCCCCTGTCCTACGACGGGTTGAAACGGGACATAAAAGAGGGAAAACTGTCCCTTGAAGAACCCGAAGAACGCTATGGCTTTTTGAGCATAAAGACCCTCAAACCCAAACCCATCCCCTTAACAGCCAAAGTCATCTTAATCGGCGACCCCTACCTCTACCAGATGATGTTCAGCTTAGACCCCGACTTCCGCGAACTCTTCAAAATCAAAGCTGAATTCGACACCAGCATGCCCCGCAACGACGAAAAAGTGCAACTCTACGCCGCCTTTGTTTGCAGCCTCTGTGAACGCGAGAAGCTTAAGCACCTCGACAGCGGCGGCTTAGCTAAACTCATCGAGTACAGTTCACGCATCGTCGAGGACCAGTACAAGCTATCCACCCAGTTCAGCGCCATAGCCGACATCATAAGGGAAGCCAACTACTACGCAGAACAGGACAACTCCCAATTCATCACCTCCGCCCAGATCAACAGAGCCATCGAAGAGCGAATCTACCGCAGCAAACTCATCCAAGAAAAAATCCAGGAAATGATCGCCCGAGGCTTCTTCCTCATAGACACCAAAGAGCAGAAAGTGGGGCAAGTCAACGGCTTATCGGTTATGGGGCTCGGCGACTTCGCGTTTGGTACGCCATCTCGTGTCACCGCGAGCATCGGGTTGGGCCGTGAAGGCGTCATAGACATCGAACGCGAAGCAAAAATGGGCGGGCCCATCCACACCAAAGGCGTCCTTATCTTAAGCGGTTACATCAACGACAAATACGCCCGCGACAAACCCCTTAGCCTCAGCGCTCGACTGGTGTTCGAACAGAGCTACGAGGGCGTGGAGGGCGACAGCGCGTCGAGCACTGAACTCTACAGCATCCTCTCGGCACTCAGCGGCTTGCCCATAAAGCAGAACTTAGCCGTCACGGGTTCGGTTAACCAGAAGGGTGAGGTACAAGCTATCGGCGGCGTCAACGAAAAAATCGAGGGGTTCTACGAAGTTGCCAAAGCCAAAGGGTTAACAGGCGAACAGGGCGTTATGATTCCCGAGAGCAATGTCCAGAACCTGATGTTAAAAGAGGAAGTACTCGAAGCTGTAAGGGCAGGCAAGTTCAGTATTTATTCGGTTAAATCCATCGACGAAGGCATCGAAGTCTTAACAGGCACCAAAGCGGGGCAGCGCAGACCAGACGGCACGTTCGAGGAGGGCACAGTTAACTATCTTGTCGATAAGCAGCTGCGGGATATGGCTGAGAAACTCAAAGAGTACCCCGCCATGGAGATGCAGCCCAAAAAAGCCGAAGAACCCTAACCTCACTTGTTTGTTCCTTCAGTGTTTGGCTGGCGGCTCCACAGAAAAGTCGCTTTTCCCATGCCAACAAACCTATATGAGGGCAGACAATTGGTATATTATAGGTGGTTTTTTAGAATTGCAAGCTATCGGAATAGTGTTATTGGTTCTTAGTGTTGGTTTAATTGTGGCACCGGTCGGCGCCATGGCATGTGTGCACCGCAACGATTTATCGGGGCTGGTTTTCCCCGACAAAGTCAGGGGCTTAATGCATGGAGACAACAGTTTCTTCTTAAACAACAACTGCAACCCCAACTATATCCTCAACAATCTAGTCGTGCCCACCATTGTAGGCGGAGTTATTAACGAAACCTCCAAAGACTTCTATGTAGACATCAACGTCACTAACATCTTCAAATTCCCCATAACACTGAAAGCTTTTAGTGCCCAGATGCAAACTCCTTGCGGACAAGAAATGGCAACCGTAACCATAGACACCCCGGTTAAAATCTACCCCTGTCAAAGCAAGATAATCCAAGTGGACGGTTATTGGACCCAAGCTGGCGAAAGCTATGTCTACGACCACAAATGCTCTCCAACGCTAACGGTTTGCATCTCTGACATCGTGGTTGACGTAAATGGCGTAAAAGTTGAAAGAGACACTCCCTTCCCAGTTACTATCCCCTTCTCGTTTACATGCATCACTATCACTGATTAAAACATGGCCAGACAACTCAACTACGTTGCGTTAGCTGCCGGTATCTTATCGCTGATTCTGATTGCTGTTTCAGTGTTTGTTCCCTGGTGGGTATTCACCGTAGGCGACCCCGCAATCGCCACAGTCAACTTTTCCCCAGTCAACTTCAACTTCTCCCTCTTCGACACCCTGCTTGTTGTGCCATTGATTTGGGCGCTCAACCTCGCATGTCTACTCATCTTGCTCGCAGGCGGAGTTGCCCTGCTCATCTACGCAACGTCTCCCACCAAACCCTACGCTAAACCCCTGCTGAGATTCGGATATAGAAAACCCCTCTACGCAGTCCTCCTCTTCACAGCTGAACTCGCCGTTCTCTACTTCGCCGCTGCCGTTCTCACAGGAGCTGGTTTTCCACTTGCAGGCTCAAGCGCAATGCAGCTGCCCACCGAACTAGCACCCGGCGACATAAGCGTCAGCGTAACCGTTTCTGCTGCTTTCGGCTGGACCTTCTACTTCGCCATCGCCGTGGCGTCGCTCTGCATCGCAGCAAGAGTCTACCACAAAAAAGCGGTGGCACAACCGGCTGGGACTGGCTTGGCTGCCTAATAACTTAGGTATGTAACGAAGTTTCGTGTTTCTTTATATGCTTTTAGAGGGATACTGTGCTATCGATGTCACGATGTCAACAAACACGGCACAGAAACTCCAGCATGAACTTCAAAGCCTCCAAGGTCTCGCAATAATCAACTTGATGTGCAGCGCCCTAGCCTTTGCCTTCGGCGCGTACTTTTTGATGCCTAACCTCGTCGAGGCAGCAACAACCCTCACCATACCCCCAATCGAGCAGATAGGACTCATGGTGCTAGGCGGCATAGCCTTCGGGGTTGCCTTCAAATGGCTACTGTCCACCATACCCATCATGGAGGTTGCCTTCGACCTTGGCAACAGCCTAAAAAAACAAGAAAAAGACAAAACATTAGACGACACCGCCCTAACAGGCTTAATCGTCGGGTTAACCGCGGCGTATCGAGAAAACAAACCCACCCTCAAACTAATGGTGACAATCAGCAAAATCGCCGGCGTCCTCTTCGCATTAGCAGCGACCGTATCCTTAATCACCATAGCCATCGGAGCATCTGATACGGCGCTTTGGATGGGACTCTTAAACGCCGCCATCTCCTACGCAGTTGCAGCCGCATGCTACATCATCCCCCACTTCTTCAAAAACTACTCCACCGTCTGGGACCAACGACTGGCGCAGACCGCAAAAGCCGAAGCAGAACTCCAAAAAGCCCTAGGAGAAGCCTAACCGATGAAGCGCACCCACTACGAAATCTTCTGGGAAATCCTCACCTTCTGCCGCACCCCACGCTCCTTCACCAGCATAATCAACCGCTGCAACCTCAACTCCAAAATCGGGCAAACCCATCTGGACTTTCTCAAGCAGAGACATTTCTTGGAGGAAGTGGAAACGGACGGCATGAAACTGCTCAAATCCACCGAGCAAGCCAAAGAATACATAGCCCTATTCAACAAGACGTACCGTCAACTCTTTGACGACACACCAGAATTCCGATTATAACCCTCGAAGTTAGGATTGCCCTTTAATCCAACGAACTTCATAATTTTAGGCAGGAACTCGCTCAATTAGCATTCTGAAGGCTAGTCAGGTTTAGGCGCATTTTTGTAATGTTGCTTTTACTTCTCAGCGATGTCTTTGGAGATGGGTTGTATCGCGTTCTTGGAGGCTTTCCAGATTTCTATGCCCACGAAGTTTTGGTCTTTATCCACATCAACGTACATATCTTCACCTAGCATGCGGGTGTCTATAATTTTGGCTTCCTTGAGTTTGATGTAGAGTATATCCGCTTTGCGGTCGTACTCTATTTTCATTTAATTTTAACCCACACGTTGGTTTTGAGCTTGTTATCGATTATTTCTTGGGCGGATGATGTAAAAAGTTGTTATGACCCCGTACCTCGTCGCCCTCAGAAGCGTAGGCAACTAGTATTTGTTGTCCGTTGAGTTTCTTGAAGGCGACATAGGCGGCGGAGGATAAATCATAGAAAGTGCTGGTTGGTTCTAGTACAGCTTGTATAATCGCTTTTTCGGTTATGCCACGTTCTTTTGCGCGGTGTTTCCCGTGAATAGTAAACTTTATAGCGGTGCCCTTGGTTAGCCGTTATCCTATGCATTGAATAATTAATTTTCCCTTACGAAACTTTTCTCTTATTGCTTTTGGGGGAATATTTGGGCTGTTTTTCCTTGTGGTTTTTTTAGATATTCATACATGCTTTCACACCCACACCGCGACTGCCTCTGCATGGAAGCATGTTGAGCATGTGGAAGAAAACGCTTATCCCACACCATAACAGGCGCTGAAAAACATTGCGATCCCAAAAAGCAACCGCTTTTAACTGCAGTCTTGTGGCGGGCCGTAAAATGCCACACCACACAAAGAAAGAAAAGTGAGCATTTGATGCATAAAGCAAAATAATGGGCAGTTACCACTTCTGTTGAGTTAACCGACTATGATTAGTGACTTTAATCTTTTAGCTACTACTGCCCGTGGCAATGAACGTGCCATGACTCATGAAATCGTTTTTCTCCTAAAAGACCAACTCGGCGACCAAGAAGCGCAAGCGACCAAAACCAAGGTCCGCGGTTTAATCGTCGCCAAAACCAGCTTAGACCCCATCGAAGTCATGGAAAAATTCCGCAGCATCCTAACCGAGCAACCTTACGAGTTTCGTTATGCACTGCGCATCGTGCCGATTGAGCGGGTTGTAGCGACGGATTTGGAGGAAATCAAGAAAGCCACCGCGGAGTTGGCAACAAAAATCGGCGAAGACCAATCGTTCCGAGTGACCGTGGAGAAGCGCTTCACAGAGCTTCACTCCAGAGATATCATAGAGGCGGCGGTGGGCGACATTAAACGCAAAGTTGACCTCCACAACCCCGATTGGATTGTGCAGATTGAGGTTTTGGGCGGTTTGACTGGGGTTTCGCTACTAAAACCCAACGATGTTTTGGCTGTGGTTAAGGAGAAGATGCTTTAGTTACTGTTGGGTTGAGAGTAGGGCGATGTGTTCGACGACGAGGTCCGCGATGGCCCGCTCAGTGTTGCCTCTTTTCTCGGTTGCTAATTCTTCATCGGTGATTTGGAAGGCAACTCGGATTTTTGCCACTTTATCCGCTGTCAATTGCAGCACAGACTCGTCAGGCACACACCCCAAATGCTCTGACAGGGCTCCAAGTTGAGCCTTGATTTGCCCTTGATCTTCTCCTACAATAAGGACGGCCATGTTTTGAGTCTGCGGCTTTATCCCAATGCGCTCGATGGCTCTCTGTATTTGCCGTTGTGCTGAGGCATAGAGCATGGTTTCTACGGCTACGGTTTTGGATCGGTTGGTTTTGCCGCGGAAGGCTTGTAGAGCATTTAGGGCGGCGAAGTAGAGGTGCTCTTGGGCGGCGATTAGGTCTGCGTCGAAGAATTGGATGTCAACGCCGTTTTGGATTTGACGACGGGTTGCCTTCAAAAACTCCTCTGCAAACCCGAAACTTATGCCCCGATACCCCGTGATTTCAACCATTTTTCCGAATTCTTCAAAGTGACATAGCATTTACTGTGGCTCCTATTGCATGTCGGCTAAGAGTCTATCCGCTAACTGTTTGGGGAGGCCGGCTTTTACGATTTTTGCGATTTCTTGGTTGGCTTGACGTTTGCCCTTTTGCTGAATGATTTGGCGGAGGGTTTCTTTGGTGTCCCAAGGGAAAATGACCCATTTTTCTGTTTGCTTGGCGGTGAAGTCGGGTGTTTGGGTGCTTTGAGGTTTGCGGTAGAGGGTTGCGGTTTTGATTTCTTTGGCGCCGCTCCGTTTTAGGGTGGACTTTGCGAGTTTGAGGCTCTCCCCCGAGTCGACTATGTCGTCGACTAAGAGCACCATTTTGCCCTGGACCGATGTTGTTGGGGCTTGTTTGAGGGTGGGCTCTGTTTTGGTCTGGGCAACGCCAGTGTAATATTCAATCTGCAGCGTCGCCAACTCTTCCACCCCAAGCAAATCTGCCAAAACGCGCCCTGGCACCAAGCCGCCCCGAGCAACCCCCACCACCACATCGGCTACGTAGGCTGCGAGACGGATTTTCTCTGACAGATACAGCAACAATTCGTAGATTTGGCTCCAAGTCGGAACCTCATACACAACCGTACCAGCCAAACCAGCATCACCGCAGGCAAGGACACCACAGGCAAAATTAAGCCTTTCCCCCAAAAAACAACCCGTCACAATCTCTCAACCAAAACAAACCAACCGCCAAAAATAAACAAAAACACCAAAAAACCTACAGATTATCAACACACAACAACAAACCCTATTTAGGTTTATTAGTCACCACAACAAATATGCTATACTCGGGAGCTAGGCATCTGGAGATATGCTTCGCAATTCGTAATATAATTTATATCTTCAGACATTCAATTGTAAACAAAAAGAAAGGAGACAACAATAATGGTGAAGAATTTGGATGAAGAAAAAATAAAGCAGATACTCACCGACCCCAAGCTGGCTTCAATCAAAGCAATGCTCGAAAAAGACCATGCTATCGACTGCCTGCTGCTGCTCTACGTTGGACGCGGCAAATGGAAAGACGCCAAGGATTTTATGCGTGATAACAACTTGACTCTTAGCGATGGCACCTTCAGAGCAAGAATGATTGAAATCGAATCCCTGGGGCTGGCAAAAAGCGAACGAATAGACCCGCTCAAAAAATACTACTTAAAAACAGAGTTGGGCCAAAAAATCGCCAAGCTGCTTATAGAATTCTTCGATGAACTCGACGAATAATAAACCTCTTTCATCCCCCTGTTTCTGCCAACTTTTGTTTTAACTAAGTGTAGATGTGTTAGACATACATATACTATTGTTTAGTAAGTCATAATACTTAAAAGCCTGTTTTTCTAAAAACGTACTGTCAATCAATCAAGGAGTCAAGAAATCTTGAATATCATTAGAAAAGTTCGGAAGAATTCGAAAGCCCTAAGTCCTGTTGTTGCATCGATTATTTTGATCGCTGTTACTGTTGCTGTCAGTGTTGTTGTTGCTGCATGGATGGGTGGTACTACCATTGGTTTGATGGGTAGTGCTGAGCAGGTGTCGATTACTAACGTTGCTTTCACGGGTTCTAATAATACTATTTCTGTTATGGTTCAGAATTCTGGTGGTACTGCTTCTAACATTACTAGTGCGTTTGTTAACGGTGT
>JBNIDO010000052.1:0-19919 GCA_050108095.1 Bathyarchaeia archaeon | reverse complement strand
CTACCTCTTACGTAACAGAAAGATACCGCCTGCTCAGAGAAAAAAATGTCCTCAATCTCTCAAGCATTACGGTCAACTTACCAAAACTGGGCTATAAGGCAAACGCAGACAGCTATATAAAAGTCACCAATAGAGGAGACCTACCCGAAGTCGAGGAACGATTACTGGAAATACCCAACTTGACGTTCTGCGCTAAATTCGTCGGGGGAGCTTACGACTTCAGGATTGCAGTTAATGTTCAGGATTTTAAGGGTGTGGATTCCATGAAACAAGCCATTTACGCCATCGATAACATAAAGCACGCAGAGTTCTACATATTCGTGAACCCGATTTTCTGGTTCAGTGATTTTATCGGCGGAAACCTAATCTAAAAACCTCTATATCATTTCGTTTTCAATGTGAGGGCAACAGCGAAAGCCACTGCCGAAAAAGCCGACATACCCAACAAAGAAACCGTTAACGAACTTGAAACATCGACTATATAACCAATGACCACACCTGCAAAGACAGCGCTGAGGGCACCAAAAACCGCAATTAAACCAATTCCTACGCCTGCCTTGCGGCAACCCAAAATTTCTGCGGGCATTGCATTAATGATTGGTGATGCAACCGTGGTGGCGATACCCATGAAAAGAACTGAACTGAATACTGCCGAAACGGGTCCAAAAGCTAAAGCGACAAATGAAAATGTCGTGAGTAATGGACCCAGCACTATGAAAAGACGCCTCTTACCCATCTTATCGGACAAGAAGCCGAAAAAGGGATTGAAAAGGACAGTGGGCAGAATAGACAGGGACGCCAACAAACTGGCTTCAACTATTTGCATATTAGTGAATTGAGTGTATAGAGTGGGGGCCCACATTGAAAAAGAGGAAGCGGCGACATTGATACAGAAACCGACTATTGCAACTTTCCAGAGGCTTAAATTCAAGTAGTCATTTCTAACTCCAGTTGCAAGCACTTTTTCTTCGCAAAAGGGGCTTTCCTTCATCGCTACCGCAATAACCACTAATCCAAATATTGCCAATAGAAAACTGATATAGAAGGGAAATTGCCAACTGAAACTGGTTGCAGCAAGGCTGACTGCGGAGTAGGTGATAATCGTTACTATGGGGGTGCTTGCTCCAAGAATGCCCATGGCTTTGCCCAGTTCTTTTCTGCTAAACCACTGTGAGACTGCGCCTAGGGTGGTAATGTGCATAATGTTGCCGCCTATACCTAGAAGAAACCTGCCCAAAAGCAACCACTCAAACGAGTTAGATAAAACCGTGACAAAACAAGCCACGGCGATGCAAAACGAAGCTAAAACGCCGGCTCTTCGAGCATGGTACCTATTGAACAACCAAGCTGAGGGTAAACTAAGAAAAAGCCCCGGAACCACAGCGATAGAAATCAATAGCCCAGCCTGGACGGCTGAAATTGAGAACTGGTCCATGAGTTGCGGAAGCACCGGGGGAACTGCCTGAAAAGCAACAGTAAAGATGTTGGTTGAAAATATAGCTACCAGCATAATTACCCAGCGGTAGGCGCAGGTTTGACCGTTAGGATGCTGAGCTAGCTGATTTTCCCCGATGACTGTTTCCCCCCCTCTACGCAACAGATATGTAGACGATTCTCTATTTTGCCAATTAGTCTATGTTGCATCGGTTAGTTTAAAGAACTTTTGCCAAAATCAGACCTACTTTAGACAAAGTTAATTATCCAAAAGAATTTCAGGCTAATTCGAAAAAAGATGTGTATTATTAATTAGCCTATAATTTGGACAAAAGAGTGTTTTGATAACTTTGAAAATAATGTTTACTTTTTCTTTTGGCCCTCTTGTGGTTTCTGCTCCAGCTTCGTCGGCAAGTACTCATCCACGATATATGTTAACCCGTATCGACTGAAAGCTTCAAGTTCAGTCTTACGCCTGATTTTAAGAAACATTTTGATTTCGCGTTGCCAGACAGGGTCGTTTTGGTATCGGGGGTCTTTTTGTAGCTCGTAGAGACGTTTGATGTCTACTTCGTCAAGAGGGTCTGTGGGTAGCTTGTATTCGACGATGTCGCTCGCCCACACTCCGCTCCAAACCGCATCAGGAGTGTTCAAGTTTCTTAAGTGGGCAGCGTTGGCTGAGCCGGAGATGATGACCTGCGCGATGTGCATTCCCCATGGGTCGCCATCGGTTAAGATGTAGACGGGTAGGTTGAGTTCGTCGTGAAGTCTTCGGATGAAGCTGCGGGTTTGTCTGGGCGCTTGGCCTCCGCAGGCGATTAAGAGGGATTTGTGTTTGTTATGTACGTTTTCTTCGATGAATCTGGTGAAGAGTGCGCCTTTCTCGATAGCTATGACTTTGTCAGCGCTGGTTTTTACGAAATCAGAGGAGGTTACTGCGGGGCCGATAAGGACGCCGTCGGGATGACTGGTTAAGTTGACTGTTTTTCCTTCGTAGCCTGGCACGGTGTAGGCTATGTCGAGGTCTCCGAATATTGCGCTGCGTTCTTCGGGGAACACGTTGAAGTCTTCCCGTGCAAAGCCGGAGAGGGTCTCTAGGTCAGTGATGATGTTGTTTGATTCCTGTTGGTCTTGGAAGGTCATTTCGTAGGCTTGCGCAGAGTAGTAGACATCTCTTAAGGTGCTGGTTTTGCGTTGGCTGGTTAACTCGTTGCTAAACATGGCCACCCACGCAAGTTGCGTGAAGGGCTTTATGTGGCGGATGTTGCGTGTGCTTCTGCCAACGACTTTTTGGCCTAAAACGTATTGGCGCAGGTTTTCGTCGTAGGTGATGTTTTCTGTGCTGCGGCTTGGCATGTTAACCGTTGGAAACTGGCCTGATTCGAGCTGGTCGTAGATGCTTGTGCCGAAGCTTTTGAGCCCTTTTAGAACCTCTTGCTTTCTCTCTGAGATTTTACTTGTTTTCTTCTGTGCCATACTTCTGTACACTCTTGAGTAGTTTATCTATGTCCGGCTTCTCAGTTTTACCCGCCAAAGTAGTAGAGAACTCGGCGATTTTAGGCAGGTACTTCGAGAATATGCCCAGTCGCTTCTTTTCGTTATGGACGTGTTCTTGGCGGGCAAGGAAATGCTGCATTTGTCTCGCCACATCACGGATTGCGTTAGCTTCTTCCCGGCGAACTTCAGGGCGGTCGGAGATGAATTCTTTACCCACTGTTTTGTAGGGCACCTTGGTGCTGCAGATGTGCACGACGATGGCGATGGGCATGTCGGGCTGGACTTTGTAGCGCCGCCAATTCATAGCTGAAATCACGCGGTAAGCAACATCGCTTGCCTCGTCGTAGAGTAAGGGGATTTTGTTGGCGAAGCGGTAGATAACAAAGTTACCGCGTTTTGGCACTCCGCCGCCATAAGCCATAGCCATCTCCACAATGAAAGGGTGACCTGCGTAAGTGGAGGGTCTGCGCTGGTGAACCACTATGTATTCTGGGTTGAGTTCCTTCATGACACCTGCTTTGAGGAGTCCTTCGCCTAGCGGTGAGAGGCAGCTGGCGTCTGGGGGTAGGAAGTCTTTGTATTTTTTGAGGTTCTGCATCAGGCGCACGATTTCTTCGTGGCTGAGTTTCTTGGGGCTCTTGTTGGGGGGGATGGCTGCGAATTCGAGGAATTTCTGTGCGGTGATTTCGCCGACGCGGTGGAAATGCTGCCTCAAAAAAGTAGACATGGTAGTGCATTCGGTGATTTGGATAAGCCGCTGCAGAAGCTCCACGTCTACGCCGTAGGGGTGGGGCATGGTTTCTTTGGGGGGTTCCGGCATGGCTGTGGTTGCCCGTGTGAACTTGTAGAGTCGGCCTTTGGGGTCGACAAACGTAAGGTTGGCGTAGGGATTTACCATGGCGGTTTGTTTGAAGTACTCGATGATTTTTGGCATCGCACGCAAGTAGTCGCCTTCGATTGAGAACTCGATTATGGTGCCGCGCCAGTTGTCCTTGTTGATGAGGACTTTGCGGTCTACGATTATGGGTTTGTTGCGTTGGATGTCAATCATCAATTTGAAAGTGTAAATTTTCTCTTGCCCAGTGCTCGACGTTACGATCACGGGTTGGTGGGTTGTGATTTGGCCGTAGAGCACCGCCATTTTGCCGCCCAGACCAAAGGTGCCTCGGGCTTGTCGGAGTTTGTATTTGCTTCCGTAGAGGATTTGACCGAAAGCTGAGGGGATGAAGCGGGGTTGGATGCCGCTGCCGTTGTCTTCGACTCTTAAGCGGTAGATTTGGGTGTCTTTGGTGGCTTCCGCCTCAAAGCTTAAGCGCACGTAGATGTCTGGGGGGATTTTTTGGCTTTCAGCAGCGTCAAGGCTGTTTTCGACGAGCTCACGGATGGCGACGAATATGGACCTTGAAGGGTTGGTTAAGCCCGCGATATCGCGGTTTCTGTAGAAGAAGTCAGATGCACTCATCTCTTCGAAGGTTGCTTGAGCCACTTGCTGCTTACACCACTTTCCCCGTTACTTTTTCGGCTTAGTATATTTGCTGCTTGTTCTTTAAGTTAACTGCATCATGCGTATAAAACGTTCGTCTAAAAAATTCTGCTGTAACATGCTCGGATGGAAGGTTTTAACATGAAAATGCCAATTAATCCATTGCCAAGTTGATTTCTAAACCGAATTTACCATGCAAACCGGCGGAAGCCGTGACTACCACAAAGCAACCACACAACTATAAATAAAAACAAGCCCTAAATAACAAAGGAAACAACCCACAAACCGCGCGGGCCCCACCTTGACAGAAAAAAAATCAGGCCTAAAAGACATCATAACCCAATTCCTAGACGAAATAAAAGCAATCCTAAAAGAATACGCCCAAAAACAAGAAACAGCCCTAAAAAACCGCCTAAAAAAACTCCTCATCATAAGCATCACAAGCGCCGTCATAATGTCCATCGGCATCTCTATGGCAGGCGCCGCCTCACTGTTCTTCCTCATCGGATCGCTACGCTACCTCGAAACCTTCCTTCCCGCGTGGCAAGCGTGGTTTGTCATCGCCGGAACCTCGGCGGTAGTGGCAGCAGCACTGTTCATAGCATTGTTCCTGATTATTAGGAAACAGTTGGCAACACCCAAAACCCCCGAAAAAAACCAAACAACCCCTTAACATTCACGATTTTGGCTCGGTTGAGGGGTTTGCTGGGGCTCTGGAATCTAACTAAAGGAAGAGAAGAATGGAAAATGCAACTAAACCACTCGCAACACAGTCATGGAGGCGTTATATGTTGGTGATTCATTTTCTTTATGGTGTTTTGTGCCGTAAAATTGTTTTTAGGGGTGTCGGGTTTTGGGTGTGGTTGGAAGTGGGAGAGGGCATAGAGTTGCCAAGTGATGGCTATGCTATTGCCCGCTTGCACTGCGCTGACCAATGCTTTTTGGTGTTTGCAAAGGACTTCAACAATTCAACCTATATATAAGGGAGGTATAGGCAGGCAGAGCAACAGAACGCTGTTTTTGCCGCAAAAAACTTAACAGCAACCCTCCTCAAATAAATCCACAACCACACGCTTATCAGAGGTAATTCAACTTGAAAAGCGACAACATTAAAACAGGAACAGAGAAAGCGCCTCACCGCGCACTCCTCAAGTCACTGGGACTCCAAGACGACGACCTCGCCAAACCCCTCATCGGAGTAGCCAACAGCTACACCAACATAGTCCCCGGACACATCCACCTCCGCGCCATAGGAGAAGCCGTAAAAGAAGGCATCCTAGCCGCAGGCGGCACACCGTTCGAATTCAACACCATCGCAGTCTGCGACGGCATCGCCATGGGGCACCTTGGCATGCGTTACAGCCTTCCCAGCCGCGAAGTAATCGCTGACTCAGTGGAAATCATGCTTCAAGCCCACAGCCTCGACGGCGTTGTGATGATTAGTAACTGTGACAAAATTACCCCAGGCATGCTTATGGCGGCGGCACGCGTCGACATCCCCGCAATAATGGTTACAGGCGGACCGATGGCGGCTGGGCGGTTCAGGGGCAGAAAAATCAGTTACTCCAACATGCCCGAGGCGTTGGGGCAGGTTGCCGCGGGAAAGCTCTCTGAGGGGGAGTTGCTTGAACTCGAAGAAGCTGCTTGTCCTGGATGCGGTAGTTGTAGCGGCATGTTCACCGCAAACACAATGGCGTGCATGACTGAAGCGCTGGGGCTCTCACTGCCCTACTGCGCCACTTCGTTGGCTAGTAGCGCATATAAAATGCGTCTTGCACGTGCAACGGGCAAACAAAGCCTAAAACTCGTTGAGGCTGACCTTAAACCAAGCAAAATCCTCACCGAAGCCGCATTCG
Source organism: Bathyarchaeia archaeon (assembly GCA_050108095.1). Taxonomy (GTDB): domain Archaea; phylum Thermoproteota; class Bathyarchaeia; order Bathyarchaeales; family Bathycorpusculaceae; genus Bathycorpusculum. The sequence goes on along the minus strand of JBNIDO010000052.1, from coordinate 13,649 downwards.
AAAACGCCATCGCACTCGACATGGCATTGGGCGGTTCAACCAACACGACCCTACACTTGCCTGCAATCGCCAAAGAAGCTGGCGTAAGGTTGCCGCTGTCACGGTTTGATGAGGTCGGCAGGAAGGTTCCGCATCTATGCAGTATGATTCCAAGCGGCGTCTACGCGCTTGAGGATTTGGATGCGGCAGGCGGCGTCCCCGCAGTCCTAAACGAAATCCGAAACCTCCTCAACCTTAACCAACCCACAGTCACGCTCAAAACCGTCGGCGAAAACATCAAAGGCACCAAAGTCTTGGACCGCAATGTCATCCACCCCCTCAGCGACCCAGTGCACAAGGAAGGCGGAATCGCAATCTTAACCGGCAACCTAGCGCCCAAAGGCTCGGTCATCAAATCCGCGGGGGTTTCAGAGAAAATGCAGAAACACACCGGACCTGCAAAAGTCTACGATTCAGAGTCAGAAGCCCTAACCGCTATTCGGGGAGGCAAAATCAAAGCTGGAGATGTTGTCGTCATCCGCTATGAAGGCCCCAGAGGCGGACCCGGCATGCCCGAAATGCTCTTTCCAACAGCAACCATCGCAGGCATGGGCTTAGCCGACTCGGTTGCACTCATCACCGACGGACGCTTCAGCGGCGCCACACACGGCGGCAGCATTGGACACGTTGCCCCCGAAGCCTTCGACGGCGGACCCATCGCAGCACTACGGGACGGCGACACCATAACCATCGACATACCCAACCGCACACTGAGGGTTGAAATCAGCGACGGTGAACTCCAAGAACGCTTAGCAGCTTGGAAGCCCCGTCCGCCAAAAATAGGCAAGGGCATCCTCTCCCGCTACAAGCCGACGCCCATCGAGTAAACCCAAAAAAGGTTGTAGGTGCGGTGACCGCTGGTTTATCGGCAGCCGCCACAACCGTTTCTACCGTTGCCCACGCCATACTGGTACTGGTTTTGTTCCTCATAACAGTAGCCGTAGCCGTTTTGGTTGTTACCTGATCCACACCCATTCCAGCCGCAACCTAGACCAGTTTGTGTGCCGTTGTTGAAGCAGTAGGGTTCGCCTGTTGTGCTGTTGGGGCAGTATTGGTTGTTGTTGCCTGTGACACAGGGCGCTTCAATTTGGCTGCTTGGTGCGGTGCTTGTGGGGGTTTGGGTTGCGTATTGAGCTGCGGTAACGCCGATTAGGGCTGCTGCGAGGATTGCCAGCGCAGTGATGGCGAGGAAGATTTTTGTTTGCATACGTTTTCACCTCAAATACATATTGGTCTTGGTATGGTTTGGATGTTGGCTGAAACGGATGTGAAACGGTTTTTTGAAACGTTTTTTAATGGTAAAACGGTTTCGTGGTGGATAAATCCTTAAATCTCTGAATGAACCAGTCTAAAATAGATATAGCATGAAAAGAGTTAATTTGTTCCTCATCCTACTCATCGCATCCATAACCGCCCTCGTCACCGCAACCATCGTCGGTTTCGCCATCTTCTCCACCCAGCAGAACCCAACCAGCTGGATGAGCCAAATGTGGAGCACACACAGCGACAACGGATACGGAGGAATGGGCGGAATGATGGAGCACGACGCCAACGTGGTGCAAGCAACCAACGTTTCATATCTCCCCTACTTCGGCATCCTCTACGCCGTCTTAATCGCTGTAACCGTCATCGGCATTGTAGGGCTTAGCTACTACTTGGTTTATCCACAAATCCGCTTCGGAGCTACAACTCAGCCGCCAACCGCAATAGCCCAAGCCTCTTCCGTCTCTGCAAGCCAAGCCGCATCGGCATCAGCGTATGAATCTGTCTCTAAAACCCTCACCGAAGATGAACGTAAAGTCATCAGCGTACTCCAAGCCCATCAGGGCAAGTACCTGCAGAAATACATCAAAGCCGAAACGGGGCTGAGCCGACTGCAAACCCACCGCATCATCGCCCGACTCTCCGACCGCGGTATCGTCTCATTAGAAAAAGTCGGCAACACCAACCAAGTGTTCCTCGCAGACTGGCTAAACTAAAAAACAACTCTGCTCCGCCACCCTATCCTTCCCCATATTTATCGGTAGTTTCAATTTTTGTCTATTTGTTGTTGTGGGAATCCGCCTATACACAACAACAACCAGCAGGTTGAACCTCAGACTGCTTTTTGGTTTCAGCGTCTGGTTCTGGTTGCTGGCTGGTTGTGGCGACTTCTACAAATAGAGCAGGTTTCAAGTGGAAAACTGTTTGCTGCTCTGCCACTGACCCCCTCCCCTTATAAAGGGGCGCAAAAGGTTCTGTAAAGTCTGTGTTTGCTGTGCCCTTTTTTGGTTGGGCTGTAAAAATTCGTTTGCTGCGTGTTTTGTCGGGCTGGGCTTCTGAGTTCTGGGGCATGGGGCTGGCTGTCTGAGTTCTAAAGCTGTCGGGCGTACCTTGTGATTTCTGCGGGGCTGGCTTTTCATCTTCTGAAAGGAAAGAAGCCCATTTCGAGTTGGCAATTTCCCTAAGCCGTCTTTTACTAAAAACTAATCCATGATTTTGACCCTCATAATCTTTTGTTGTTTGCCTACTTCCTAAGAGGTAATGTATGGAGTTTCTTTCGTTAAAAAGCATGTACTCAATTGTTTCATGCGACAAAATCCCAACAATAGTACGCTCTATCAATGGTTGGCTTGCTTTCCATTTTCCCTCAATAGTCATAACCTCTTGGGTAGTACAATCAATACCTATGTTATCATGTCCATCTTCCCAGTGATTCGGGATAATCTGAATATCTAGGCGCTTACGGATATGACGCATAAAACAGAAATTACGCTAAACTCTAATATTTTTTACTTTTTTCTATTGGCAGAAAAAAGGGGTTAATAGGTGCTAATGTTGACCCCATTAGCGCCTATAACTTATGTTTGAACTCCTTTAGCAGCCAAAGACAAACCGCAATAGCCACAACAACCCAACCATACATTTCTATGGTTGAGTTGGTTGTGAACCATTGGATTCCCAACCCTGAAATCACTAAGAACATTCCAAAATAGAGTAGCAGAGGTAGGAAATTCTTTGGGTTCTGCCATTTTTGGGCTACTTCATTCACGCTCCTTTCAGTTTTAAGAGCGTCCCAAGTGTAGCCCCTTCTCTACCGCTTTTTTCATTATCCGCAGTGTGTGTTAGCGAACGCTTAAATGCAACATTGCATCATATGTCGCATACGACTTTAGACTCAGAGCGGTAATGACAGTAGTTAGCAGCTACCGAGCGCTCTGTCTCTCTATCATTCTAGCCGTCGCTTATATATTTCATCTCTCCGTTTTGTGTTGATAAAATCACCCTTTTGGGAAGATGTATTTTGTATAATGGGTTATCCGCTTGCGGATGTCTTACCCTTTAGGTGGCAATCCCTTTTTAGAGCGTTATCAGTTTTGCCCCTTGTTTTTTTGAGTAATGCTCAATTTTTGGGTTAAGAAAATCTGTTTTTTGGGAAGCATTCTGAATCATGGTTAACCATTTGTTTTTACCCTCAATAGTTATCCCACATGCCTCACTTGGAGTTTTGCCAGCTAAGGCTGAATGTGGACGTATGTAGTTATGGAATAACTGATAACCTGTCAAGATTGCAGTATCGTTGACATGCAAGCCCCGCATGGTCTTTTCTCTATCTCGGATTTCTCCGTTGAGGCGTTCCATTTTGTTGTTGTGGATTGAGCCAGCTAGCCGTATTTCCCGTACATGTTTTGTTTCTTTGAGAACTTCTTTTGCCGCAACATGGTAAGAGGGAAGACCATCGGTTACCATGATTTTTGGTTGTTTCTCCATGAGTTTGGTTGCCATTTGGAATAGGTGTTTAGCATCATGTTGGTGCTTTGTCTCTGCCACTTCTTGGGCGATTAAGAACCGTGTTTCATCATCCATAACGGCGAAGAGGTATTTCATGTTGCCAGCTACTTTAATGTAAACTTCATCAGCCCGCCACTTATCACCAACATTGGGGGTGATTCTGTCAGCGTAGTCTTTCATCAATGCAACGTATTTGTTTATCCAGTTGTAAACGGTTTGGTGGCTGACTTCTACGCCTAACAGTTTGAGGCTTTTCATCGTGTTGCGTAGGCTTTCCCCAGAGAAGTATAGTTGCATAGCGGCTGTGATGGCTTTCGGATTGTGCTTCATTTTCTCAAACCCTATGTTGATTGTGAAGTGGTGCTGGCATTCTCTGCAATAGAACTTTTGGATGTCTCCGCTTTTGTTGTGGCGTAAGCCGTACTTCTTTAGGTTGGTTGAACCGCAACACTGGCATACCTGACCTATCAACTCGCTAACCACAAAGGGCTTAGCCTTGCTAGCCGTAACAGTTTTTCTTAGTTGGGTTGAGAAGTCAACGGCAAAAATATGCTTGCAAGCCACATGGCGATAAGTATAGTCTGGGCAATCGCAGACCCATTCACCGTTGATTTTGTTGACTGTGTATTCGCCTCTGCCAGATTGGGATTTAACAGTGTAGAGAAGTTCATCTATGCGTGTTACTTGACCGCTGGATTGAGCGATTGCTTGACCCCTTTCTTCCCTTGTGGTTGTTTGTGTGACTACCACTCTAAACACCTATTGATTTCTATAGGTGCTAACAACAGACAAGCTTATAAAGGTGCCTATAGACATCAATAGGTGTGAATAGGTGAGTGTCATGATGAAAAGATACACTGTAGCCATAACTGAAGAGATGGAAAATAGATTAGAAGAGGAACGGAAAAAGCGCCTCTTAGACTCAATCCCCGAAACCGTAAGAATGATACTAAGCGACTATCTCTCTCAACAAAAATAAGCCATTCATAGAAAGTTTACGGAAAAAGAGTGAGCACATAATCTTGAAACTCTCGGTCAATTTTAGAACCTACACCAGAAAAAGTATTCAACAATTCCCGCTTGTTAGCTTCATCACTCATTCTCAAAATATGCTTGTTAAGCCATGCCTCTGCTCTTACATGAAATCTATCGAACCTATCCATCCTACATACATCAATAGAAAAAGGAATAATTGATAATGTCAGAAACTATAGTTCCCGTTGTCTACGCTAGCATTGGGATGGCAATTGCTACCATAATTTACGGGATTTTAGTTGAAAAACATTATGTGGGTAAAATTTCTGTGGCTCTTAACTGTCTAAACGTGCTTCTCCTAGCCATAACCTTAAGTCAATCCCAAATTTGGGTAATTATACTATTAATTATCTATGCCTCTTTAGGCGTTGCACTTGTTATTTATAAGTGGTATAAGAAACGAAATAACCAACATCAAGGAACGGCTGTTCAAGTTGCAGCTCATCTTTTCGGTTCCAAACTCTTTGGCTCGCTCAGTTTAGCGATAGCTTTAGACCAATTCACACCACCCGTATTTTCAACCCAACTACTGACTTTTTTTAAAGGTCTACATTCTGGGTTTGGTATCTTTCAGATTGTTCCCGTTATCTTCTCATGGCTAATTATATTATGCGTAGTCTTAATTTTAGCGGGTATTGTACTTCTTTTCACTTTTCTAAAAAATCGATAGTTATGCGTTACAAAAACTATAGTTACCAGCCCGTTATCACCAGACTATTAACATGGGCATCCCGCAACCCCCTTAATTGTCACCCTAAAATTAACAGGTTCAGCCATCATCATAGAGTTAACAGAACAGGCAATCATAAAACAGATAAAGAAACCACACTCTAACTGAGACATAGGAGAAGTTATTGGTGGATAATGCAAATTCCTTAACTCAAGAGCAACAACAAGCTTTGATGAATATTCGACATGAATTTATGGTTGCAGAAAAAACGCTTAAAAAAGCAATCAAAGAAGCAGAAAACTGCTACATCATAAACAAAACACAAATTGGTGTTGAGATTGAGATTGGTGGCGTAAGCGCTAAAGATGCTCTACAAAATGAGTTAACTCGCTCTATGAAGGAAAAAAGCAACCTACAAGTTTTGATAGAAAAAGCATTAGAGCAAATGGAGATTGCGAGAAATAAAATAATCAACCTTTAGAGAACTTGAGCAAACGGTTTTTTACATGGACAGCCAGCAAACACAGACTTTACAGAACCGCGCAAAACAGCCTCTTTGTTGGTGTGGCGGTTTGTAGGTGCCACAAGATGGGCTGTGGGGGTGGTTGCGTTTTGGGTTTGCAATGGTTTTTAGCGCCTGTTTCGGTGTGGAAAATGCGATTCCCTCCACACGCGATACGTGCTTCCATGCAACGCTGGAGGTGTGTGAGTGTGGAAGCAAGCACCAATTGTTCCACCACACATTGTGGTCTCTGAAGACTCCATCAGGGGTTAGTCAATAAACCTTGACGAACACCCTTTTATTCTACCAACATCAGAAGCCATATTGAAGTAACATGACGCTGGCTCAACCAAACACTCCAAAACCTAAACGGGCAAAAGCAACCATAGCTGTGCTGTTGGTTATTGCGCTTGCCGCAACCGCCTTTACTGTGGTTGTCAGCTACAGCGTTGCTAGCCCACAGGAACCTGATACAGTTAACCCTGAACCCCAGCTTTCAGGCAACGAAGCCAGCGGCTGGCAATTCATCAAAACCGTCCTAGCCATAGACACCGAAAAGTACAATGCCACCGTCAAAAGTTTCGATCCTCCGTCACCCAGCTTTGCCACCGAGGAACAAAACGCCAACTTCCCAATTGACGTCCAATACCATTTGAATTGTTCCCAGAGCACGCTCTCAATCTTTTGCACATTCATCCAAAACAAATTAGCTGCCGCTCATCTCTACCTCTACACAGGAACCGTCCTCACCCGCCAACCCTTGAGCAGCAACCTGACCGAGGCAGCCATAAACTTCCTCACCGCATACCAGAACTTCAGCGGACGCAACCTAACAGAGATGTTCCAGACGCTGGATGGCATAAACCTGGTTAACGGCAGCACCGTTCAGTTGGGCGACTTAAAATTCAATTCCACACACAGAGACCTCACTGGCACAGCCTTCGGTGACAGCGTAGACTTTAGATGGTTGAACATTTACAGTGGATGCGAATACTGGGCGCTTCAGCTCTCTTTCCAAGATGGACATTTTGGCAGTTTCATCGACAACCGCCAATGGTACCAAATCGGCGACACAACCGTCAACATTTCACGGCAGCAAGCCATAGACATCGCGCTTAATGCCGCAGAGAGCTACTCCTACAAAATGTCCGACGACTGGTGGATAAGCGACTTCAACATCACATACACCGACGCCACACTGTATCCGCAGTCGAGGGGCAGCGTATGGTACCCCTGCTGGACAGTCAACCTCTACTTTGACAAAACCTACCCGGGCAGTGTCCACGGCATAATTGTTTTTGTTTGGGCTGGCTCAGGAGAAATCGAGAAAATAGGCAATATCGCCTATACCACACCGACTGATTATTAGGAAGGCGATTGATAGTTACTGGTGAGTTGCCTAAAATCTTTTGAACCCCTAAACCAAAGAGTAATAGCGAGATGAGGTATCTTGGCATGGCAGGCAAAAAATACATGGGGCTAGTTTTAGCCACAATTGTTATTCTTGCTTCCGCCGCGCTTATTTATTCTCAGCAGTCGTCAACTAAAGAAAACAGTACCTCAAAAGATACCTTTTATTTCGGCGTCTCCTTCGGCGGCGACACGCCCCAAGAAGCCAAAACATTAATTGACAGAGTCAAAAACTACACCAACTTTATCCTCATAAACTCCTACCCTCTGATGACTAACGAAACCGCATTAAACGAGGTGTGCGATTACGCCTTTCAAGCTAACCTCAAATTCGTCGTTTATTTCCAGTTTATCTCGCGGATTGCTCATCCTTGGCATCAGTTGTGGCTTGACACTGCAGAGCAACGTTGGGGTGACATGTTTTTGGGTGTTCACTTCATGGATGAGCCGGGTGGAAAACAAATCGACACAAGAGAACCTGTTACAAACGCTTCCAGCTACGGTGACGCTGCCAACCAATTCATCTACAACATTTCGGCGTCTAACAGCATGATAGATGCAAAAAACAAAAGCATCAGCACATTCACTTCTGACTATGCCCTCTACTGGTGGGATTACCTTGCGGGCTACGACACGGTTTTTGTAGAGTTAGGCTGGGGACTTAGTTCAACGCGGCAGATAGCGCTTTGCCGTGGAGCAGCAGACATGCAAGGAAAGGATTGGGGTGCTATAATCGTCTGGACATACAACGACCCCCCGTATTTGGCAAGCGCCCAAGAAATCTACGCCGACATGCTATCCGCCTACACTGCAGGTGCAAGATACGTTGTAATGTTCAATTATCCGACTTATCCTGAGGGAAACCCCTATGGCATCCTCTCAGAGGAGCATTTGGCAGCTATGGAAGAATTCTGGAACTACACCGCTGAGAACCCTCGAGAGAACGGCGGCATAGTGCATGGCGATGTGGCTTTGGTGTTGCCGAAAGATTACGCTTGGGGCATGAGGCACAATCAATACATAACTAACGACAAAATCTGGGGTTTATGGCCTGAAGACGAAAAGGCACCGTTGATTAGAGATAACACCGAGAAACTGCTAAACGAGTATGGCTTACAACTCGATATAATTTATGAGGATGAAAAACTCGATTATAACGGCAAGTATTCAAGGGTTTTTCTGTGGAACGCTACCCAAATAGATTTGCCGCCCTAGCTTGTGGTTGTATCGCCCCTACTGCAAACGCTTTTACGTTTAAACACGCTGAGGTTTTGGTAAGTGACTTGCCCCAGAGTCGGGCATAGCCTTTTCTGGAGAACAACAATAAGGGGTTACAGCCTATGGTTTTACTTGAAGGATTAGAAATGCAAGCGGAACGCATACCAAAAAAGCAACTCGTCGCAGCATGGAAAACATTGAGCGACAAGCCTTTCCCAAATGTGAAGATGCTTCGGCTAAGCGACAACGACTTCAACCATGTCCTGCATCACCGACGATGCCTCGAAGACGACCTCCGAGAAATCGAGGAATGGGGACGGGTGCTCCCAGCAAAAGGAACGGACGCATGCATCTTTAACAATGAGGAAGACGACGGCGCAGACTACATTATACTGGTAAGGAAGAACCCCTACCATACATTGGAAGAAATCATTCTTCACGAGTTGGGGCACATCGCCAACGGCGACATCTAACCCAATATGCAGGCGCCGGCTTCTTTAAACAACCTCAACCCCTCGACACGGGGCAAATCAGCAAAATACAACATAAAATAAGTCACGCCCAAATCTGCGTAAGCTTGGAACCCGCGGACGCAGTCCTCAGCAGTGCCCACTAAAGTATACTGTTTGAATTCTTCAAGCGAAGTACCCGAGGGCTTGAACTTGCCGATTTTTTCTTCCAACTCCTTCTGGTCTGCGGCAACCAAAATTTGCCCGCCTGGCCAGCAGGACAACTCTATTTGGCGGTAGTCTCTGCCGATGAGCTCACAGTTGCGCTGCAGAATGGACAGTTTACGTCGGTACGCCTCTATGGAGGGCAGAAAGCCCCAGTCGAAGCGGTCGGCGTATTTGGCGGCTACCATTAGGGTGTGTTTTTCTCCGCTGCCTCCCACGATGATGGGGGGGTGAGGTTTCTGTTTAGGTTTAGGTTCGCAGGCGGCGTCTTTTAGCGTGTAGTATTTGCCTTGGTAGTTGGCTTTGGGGTATACCCAGAGCCGCCGTATGACTTCTAATGCCTCCTCCAACTGAGCTATCCTCTCGGCGGGTTGGGGAAAGCCGAAACCGTAAGCTTCATGCTCAGCCTCCTGTACGCCTGCGCCTATGCCGAACTCCAATCTGCCCTTAGAAATCACATCCAAAGTGGCAGCAATTTTGGCGAGAAGGGCAGGGTTGTGGTGTGCGTTGCAGGTTACCATGGTGCCAAGGCGGATTCTGCTGGTTGAAGCCGCAAGCGCCGAGAGCGCGGTCCAGCACTCCAGAATCGGCGTGTTGTTGTACATGAGGTGGTCGTCAAGCCAGACTGAGTCGTAGCCCAGCCGCTCACATTCTAAAACGAGGTTTTTTAGCTGCTCAAAATAGTCTGCTGTTTTAAACGCATAGAAGGGGAGGAAAACGCCGAATTTGGTTTTGCCCACGCAGTGCACCGTCGCTTACACATTTGGGTGCTTGGCGTATTAGGTTTTAGGTTGTTTTCAGCGGTCTTCTCTGCCCCTGAATAAGAAGACATTACTGTGCCAAGCGGAGATGCGTTTCACCCGTCAGTCGCGGATTAAAGGCAGCGACCCCCCAAACCAAAGGCAAACGCTCAATAAAACCACCAGAATCCTTGATTAATTCATATTAAGATTGGATAAAGTAATTATAATTCAAAAAAGCATTCTAAACCCAAAACCAACACCCCGTGAACTTAGCCATGCCGGATAAGCCGCCTTCTATATTCGATTTGATGGAAGAAGAGAGCGCAGCGGTTGACGAGGAAGAAGAAAAACGCAAAAGACGACAAGAACTCCTCGCGCCCACAGGAGTCAAAGAACTCTTTAAAGACGGCAAAATCACCATCAACAAGTTCACCTGCGTGGGCGGGCAATGCAAACTCTGCATCCAAAAATGCCCCACCAACGCACTGTACTGGGGCAGCGGCGAAGTGGGCATAATCGAGGACCTCTGCGTGTACTGCGGCGCCTGCGTGGCAAACTGCATGGTGGATGACTGCATAAAAATCGAGCGCACACGCGACGATGGCACTCACGAAAAATTCAGCAAAGTCGCCGACCTCGTGAAGATGACAGAGCGATTAAACACTAAGAAACGGTTTGAAAGAGTAAGAACCAACGCTGTTATCCAGAGGCGTCTCTACAAGGGGAAAAGCCAGAAAAAGAACCGCACTCCTTACGTGGACACAGAATACGGCATCTGATTGCCTGCTTAGCTTTCAGGCTTGAAATTCATGGGCAAAACCACTTTGAAAATTGAGCCTTGACCAAGGCGGGTTTCTGCTGCAACACTGCCTCCGTGTGCTTCTATGAAGCGTTTACAGACGGATAACCCGAAACCCATGCCCTTGGCTTTGGTGGTGAAGAGCGGTGTCCAAAGCTTTTCCAATGTTGCCTCATTCATGCCTTCACCTGTGTCTTGAAAAGTGAAAACGACGTTTTTGCGGTCTCTGTGGTTTTTTATGGTGAGTTTGCCGCCGTTTGGCATGGCGTCATAGGCATTCTTGATTATAGAGACAAAAGCACGTTGAATAATGCGGTCATCAACCATCAACGTAGGCTCTGCAGTTGTTTTGTCTATAACCTCTATGTTGGCAGGAGTAGTTAATTGGCTGATGACACGGGCAATCAATGATTTAGGGTCCGTTAACATGGGCTGCAACTTTAGGACTTGTGAGTATTCGATTAAGTCATTGATTATTTTGTCTGAACGCCTGATGCAGTCGTCGATTTCATTTAACATTTCAATACATTCGGCGTCAGCTACCTCTTTGGCATGTGTTCTAAGCACATGAGTGGCACCCATGATACCCTGCATGGGATTCCGCAGGTCATGCCCTATGATGCCCGCTAACTCGCCGATTGCGGCTAAGCGTTCGGCTTTTAAGAGTTTAGCCTCCATGATTTTGAGGTTCTGGTTTGCTTCATCGAGTTTTTTTTCCAAGACAATAAACGAGGGTAATTTGCTTGGGTTCACCTTTTCTGGTCGGTTGAACATGAGGGCGATGAATACCACTCCGAAGATCGCCAGCATCACTGGTATATCTATAGAGGTTCCCAAGTTAGCGACAAGCCCCTGGAAAAGGAAACATAACGTTGCAATGAGAAAGTAGAGGTCGGCTGAATGGCGGCTTTTATAGAATATGTAAGTTAAAACCGGCACGGACATAGCCATAAAAAGAACCATCAACGCTAAACTTAGAATCGAAAAATGAAACTGGAGAAGAAACGCAGTCACAGACGCCGAAGTGCCAATCATAAAAATAACGAAGGGCCACTTGAAATCCTCGATTTTAAGGAGGCTAGATATTGCAGCGACAACTACTGTGAGCCCAATCGGTATGAATAGCCACTCTGCAGACTGAAAAAGCGGCGTAAGACCTAAGCTTTCAACGAACGGTTTTAGGAAACCGAAGGCGGACACAAAGGCACCTATTGCGAAAACGAGTTTACGTTTGTTTTTGTCCTTGAGATACAGGTAAGTAAGGATGCAGGAGAGGGCTAGCCAAGCTATGAGTGGAAGTAAAAGAAAAAAACTGTCTTTTATTGTCTGATACATCGATACTTTCTTCCCTGTCGCGTTTATCGTTTGCTTGTTACTAGGCAATTCATTTTGTCGTTTAAGACACTTAGTGGTTTGTGCGTAAATCAAAAAACAGAAACATAGTCTCTTTCTACATCCGACAGCCAAAAAAGCAGAATCTGACAGGAAAACTGATAAGCAAAAACAGTATTCTACAGAAAACACAAGGAAGAAACCTTCATGAGTAAAACTTACAGCATAGCTGCCCTCAAAGGCGACGGCATCGGACCCGAAGTCACCGAAGCCACCGTCAGAGTGCTCCAAGCAGTCGAGAAAAAATCAGACTTTAAACTTAACTTCCTCTATGGAGAAGCAGGAGCCCACTGCATACCACAACACGGCACCAACCTCCCCAAAGAAACAGTTGAGCTAATCAAGCAGACCAACGCCTGCCTCAAAGGACCCATGACCACCCCAGAGGAACCCGGAGCACCCGTCAGCGTAGCCGTCACGCTACGGCGGATGTTTAACCTTTATGCCAACGTGCGTCCATGCCGCACTTTCCCCAACGTGGAAAGCCTCAAACCCGACATCGACCTCGTCGTAGTCCGAGAGAACACAGAAGGCATGTACTCGGGGATGGAGTCAGTTTTGGCGCCAGGCATCGGCGTTGCACTCAGAATAATCACCAAAGAAGCCTCCTTTAAAGTGGCGGATTTCGCCTTTAAACTGGCTATGCAACGCAGAAAACACCTCACCTACATCCACAAAGGCAACATCCTACGCGTCACCGACGGCATATTCAAAGACGCAGTCAAAGAAGCCCAACAGAACTACCCCGAAGTAGAAGTAGACGACCTCCACATCGACGCAGCCACCATGCAACTCATCAAACAACCCCAAAAATACGACGTAATGGTCACCACTAACCTCTTCGGCGACATCCTAAGCGACGAAGCAGCACAGGTCACAGGCAGCTTAGGCTTAGCGGCAGGCGCAAACATCGGTCCAGCCTACGGCATGTTCGAACCAGTCCACGGGTCAGCGCCCAAATACACGGACATGAACCGCGTCAACCCCATCGCAACCATCATGGCTGGAGCGATGATGCTGGATTGGCTCGGCGAAAAAGCAGCTGCCAAAAAAATCGAGGACACAGTCATCGCTGTGCTCAAAGAGGGCAAAGTCAGAACCCACGACTTAGGCGGCACAGCAAAAGGCACAGAAATAACTGATGCTATAATCGAAAAAATTTAATCCTCTCTCTTTTCTTATTCAAAGTGTCCTGTCTGTTCATACAGCACTTACTTTTGAGCATCGATAAACGTATTCGAATCCACATGAACCTCAACAGCGCCGCCCTGAGCTTCCTTGACTCTGGCGTTTACCAGCAGAAGCCGTGCGCTGTCACGAAGGACACGCTCGATTTCCTCCACTTTCTCGTTCCAAACCACCACCGTCACCTCACCCGAATCATCCCTCAACGCCA